>JBOGEB010000225.1:0-6327 GCA_050743125.1 Egibacteraceae bacterium | reverse complement strand
ACGCATATGTCGCGGATGCTTCGCACGTAGCGCTCTGGATCATAAGTACGATCACGCATCGGATGACGATCCAGGAAATCGCCTGTCGACATGTGCGTGACGTACTTACGACACAGGGCACCTAGCTCGCGAGGGCGCGGGCGGTGGCGAGGTCCGGGGCGATGCCGAGACGGACGTCGCGGTCGCCGCAGCGCAGGGCGGCGTCCTGGGTCCCCCCGTCGCTGGCGAGCGCCTCGCCTGGGCGCCGCTCGGCGGCGCGGTCGCGTGGGAACGCCGCCTGGTACCAGCGGGCGACCGCTGCACAAAGGGTGCCGTCGCCAGCACGGTCGACGAGCGCGACGCCGACGGCGCTGGCGGGGCCGTCCGTCCACAGGTGCAGCTCGCCGCCGGCCCAGGCCTCGACCGCGCCGAGCGGGTCGTCGATGCTCACCTGCGGATCGTCGCCCGGGGCCTGGAACAGCCACAGCAGCTCGGCAGCGCCGATCGTGTCGGTCCGCGCTCGCTTCCAGGCGCCGCCGAGGGCGCCCGGGTCGCGCGGGTCGACCGCGCCCTCACGCGCGGAGTAGCGCTGGGGGAACAGGATCTGCGCGCTGGTTGTCGGGAGGGCACGGTACGCGGCGTCGACGGCCGGCCAGCCTCCCTGCGCGTACAGGCCGCACACGAACGCGGCTCCCTCGGCGTAGGGGAACTCGAGCTGCGCGCGCAGGACGTACGGGAAGCCCTGGAGCTGGGCCTGCGCTTGGAGGATCTCGGGGTCCACGGCCAGCCCGAGCTGCTGGCTGGGTGGGATCACGCTGAGGAGGAACCGCTGCTGGGTGAGCACCGCGTCGCCCTCCACGAGCGCGAGCATCGCCAGCCCCGCGTCGGAGGGGCCCTTGGGCTCATCGTCCGGCAGCCCGAGGGCCGCATCGACGAGGGCGTGGTCCAACTCGTGCGCCAGAGTGATCTGGGCCGCCGCACTCAGCGGCGCCTTGGGGTCGCCCGCGACGACGACGAGCTCTTTGGTCTTGGTGTCGTAGAAGCCGACGACCTGACCGGCGAGCAGCTTGGCCACGAGCGCCCGCAGGTCGACATCGGTCGGGACAGCGCCGAGAGCTGCGAGGATCCGCCGGTCGGCGTCGGCCTCGCCGGCGGGGTACTCGGTGTTGACCTGGTCAGCGATCCGCCGGCTCATCTCCTGGACGGTGACGAGCTCGGGAGCAAGGTCCTTGCCCAAACGGTGGCCGCGGATCGCCTCGACCCGCGCGGTGATCGCCTTGACCTGCGCCGCCGCGTCACCTGGCGGGATCGGGTCCTGCTGGGGCGTGTCGAGGCACGCCAGGACGCCCCCGGCCTGGCCGGGTGGTGGTGCGGCCTGCGCGGGGGCAGGCGGGGGGCTCCCGCAAGCCGCCAGGAGACCCAGGAGCGCCGCGAGGCCGAGCGCCCAGCTCGTCCCCCGTAACCGCCTCGTCATCACCAACGACGGTAGCTCTTCGGGTCGCGCCGCGTCGGGTTCCGCTCCGAAGGTCCGTTTCGGTCGGAGCCTCCTTCGGGGACGCGGCGCGACCTGTGTTCGCCTACCCCGGGCTGTTGGTCATAGCTGCAGCGCTGCGCGCTGCGCACGACTGGCCGCCGCGGTCGGTTCAGGTGTTGCGGTCCCAGACGATGCGGAGGCCCTTGAGGGTCAGCCACGGGTCGTGGTGGTGGATGCGCCGGCACTCGGCGACGATCGCCCTGGCAAGGCCGCCGGTGGCGACGACGACGGGCTGGCCGCCGAGCTCAGCGGTCAGCTCCTCGACGATCCGGTCGACCTGCCCGGCGAAGCCGTAGACCGCGCCGGACAGCATCGCCTCGGTGGTGTTCCGGCCGATCGCCGACCGCGGCGGGCGCAGCTCGACGGTCCGCAGCTGCGCTCCCCTCGCGGCCAACGCCTGCATCGAGGTCTCGACGCCGGGGGCGATCACCCCGCCGATGAACTCGCCCTTGCGGGTGTAGACGTCGAAGCTCGTCGCCGTGCCGAAGTCGACGACGATGCCCGGCCCGCCGTACTCGGCGTGGGCGGCCAGCGCGTTCACGAGCCGGTCGGCGCCGATCTCGGGCGGGTTGTCGTAGCGGATGATCGCGATGCCGGTACGCGTGCCGGGCTCGACGATCAGCGGCGTGAAGTGGAAGTACCGGCTGGTCATCTCGCGTAGCTGCTCGGTCACGACCGGCACCACCGACGCGATCACGATCCCGTGGACGTTACGGGAGAACGACAGGTCCTCGAACGCCATGAACCCGCCGAACAGCAGCGCGAGCTCGTCGGCCGTGCGCCGCGCGTCGGTCGCGACCCGCCACTGCTGGGCAAGCTTGTCGCCGTCGAACACTCCGATCACCGTCTGGCTGTTGCCGACATCGACAGCGAGGAGCACGGTCAAACACCCAAAGCAAAATCTAAGCCGATGTCGAGCGCCCGCGCCGAGTGCGTCAGCGCGCCGACCGCGATCGCGTCGACCCCCGTGGAGGCGATCGCCCAGGCCGAGGAGAGCGTGACCCCGCCGCTCGCCTCGACGAACACCGGGGCGGCCTCACGGCGGCAGCGGGCGACCGCGGCGTGCAGGTCGTTCATGCTGAAGTTGTCGAGCAGGACCGAGCGCGCGCCAGCGCCGAGCGCCTCGTCGAGCTGGTCGAGCGAGTCGACCTCGACCTGCACGTCGAGGCCACCCGAGCCGGCGAGGGCGCGCCGCGTGGCCTCGGCGATCCCGCCAGCGGCGGCGGCGTGGTTGTCCTTCACGAGCAGCGCGTCGAACAGCCCCGCGCGATGGTTCGCCCCGCCGCCCGCGACGACCGCGGCTTTCTGCAGCGCCCGGAGGCCCGGCAGGGTCTTGCGCGTGTCCCGGACGGCGCAGCCGGTGCCCTCCAGCTCGGCGACGAACGCCGCGGTCGTGGTGGCGACCCCGGCCAGGTGGCAGAGCAGGTTCAGGGCGGTCCGCTCGGCGGCCAGCAGCGCGCGGGCCGCACCGCTCACCCGCGCGAGCGCGTCACCGGCCTCGACATGGGCGCCGTCGGCGACGAGCGCCTCGAACGCCACGCCCGTGTCGACCAATGCGAACACCGCGCGGGCGGCCTCCAGGCCAGCGACGACACCCGGCTCGCGGGCCACAAGCGCCGCGCTCGCGGTCGTCTCGGCCGGGACGACCGCTCGGCTCGTGACGTCCCCGGCCTCGCCGAGGTCCTCCGCAAGCGCGGCGGCGATCACCGCCTCGAGCAGCACGCTCATGTCTGGGGACACCGCCATCCGGCTACGCGCTGAGCAGGTCCGCAATCGTGGCGCCGGCGGGCTCGGGGCCGATGACCCTGGCCACACGGTTGTCCTCGCCGCACAGCACGACGGTGGGGATGTGGTCGCGGACCTCGGCGTCGTCGTACGCGGCGTAGGAGATGACGATGACCTGGTCGCCGGGCTGGACGAGGCGCGCGGCCGCCCCGTTGAGGCAGAGCGCTCGGCAGCCGCGCGGGGCGGGGATGACGTAGGTCTCGAGCCGCGCGCCGTTGGTGACATCGACGACCTGCACCCGCTCGTGCGCGACGAGGTCGGCGGCGTCCATGAGCTCCTCGTCGATGGTGATCGACCCGACGTAGTGCAGGTTCGCCCCGGTCACCGTGGCGCGGTGGAGCTTCGACTTCATGAGGGTGCGGAGCATGCGGTGTCCTCCGTGTCAGGCCCGTGGCCACCGAAGGACGTCCCCCCGGAGCCTGTGGGCTCCAACCGGCAGTTGTCGATCAGGCGGGTCGTGCCGACGTACGCGGCGACGAGCGCCTGCGCCGGACCGTCTCCGACGCCCTCGAGCGGCTCGAGGGTCTCGGGGTCGACGACCTCCGCGTAGTCGAGGCGGAGCCCGGGCGCAGCTCCAAGTGTATTCACCAGGACCGACCGGGCGTGGTCCGCGTCGCCGTCCCATTGCGCTGCCGCGTCACGAAGCGCTTGCGAGAGCGCCAGCGCGTGCTGGCGCTGCCCGGGCGGCAGATACGCGTTGCGGCTCGACAGCGCCAGGCCGTCAGGATCCCGGACGGTCGGGCAGCCGACGATCTCGACTGGCGCGTCGAGGTCTTGAACCATTGCCCTGACCACCGCGAGCTGCTGGAAGTCCTTCTCGCCGAAGTAGGCCCGGTCGGGCCCGACCACGTTGAGCAGCTTCGCGACGATCGTCGTGACCCCGTCGAAGTGCGTGGGGCGGCTCGCGGCCTCGAGGCCGGCCGTGAGCGCGCTCACGGTGACGGTGGTCCGCCGGCCGGGCGGGGTGAAGCCGGCTGGGTCGGGGTGGAAGACCAGGTGGACGCCGAGCGGGGACAGCAGCCCCAGGTCGCGCTCCAGGTCGCGGGGGTAGGCGGCGAGATCCTCCGTCGGCGCGAACTGGAGCGGGTTGACGAAGATGCTCACCACGACGACGTCACACTCGGTGGCCGCCCGCCGGACGAGCGACAGATGCCCCTCGTGCAGCGCGCCCATCGTCGGGACCAGACCGATGCGCTCGCCGGCGTGGCGCCGGGGCCCCAGCACGTCACGGGCCTCCTGCACCGCGCGGGCGAGCTTCATTGGCCGTCCAGCACCGCGGCAACCGTGGCGGCGGCCTCGTCGTCCAGGCCAGCGCGGCGCGCGTAGCGCAGCGCGAGCCGGCTCAGCGCCACATAGGGCTCGACTGCCTCAGGGCTCACCGCGCGCAGCTCGTCGAGGTGTCGACGGATCATGCCCGCGTCGCCGCGGCGCACGGGGCCGGTCAGCGCCGACGCGCCCCGCTCGGCCGCGCCGGCCGCCGACGCCGTCGCGAGCGGGCCGAGGAACGCGTTGGGGTCGCGGATCCCCGCGCCGAGCAGCAGATCGCGCGCGAACGTCACGACCGCCGCCGTCGCGTTCGACCCCATGGCGAGGCCCGCCTGGTAGCGCGCCCGCACGTGGCCGGGCACGGTCACCGGGCTGCCCCGCAGGTCGGCCACGAGCGCGCGCGCCCAGGCAAGGTCACGCGCGGAGTCAGCGGTGACCGCCCACGACACCCCGGCCAGCCGTTGGAGGCCCCGGTCGGGGTCGGGGAACGTCATCGCCGGGTGGCACGCCGCGACCGCCGCCCCGGCCAGCTGCGCCGGCATCAGCACCTCGGTGCCGTACCCGCCGCTCGTGTGCACCCAGCGGCTGGGATCGCGCACGCCGCCCGCGGTGGCGACGTGGCGGACCACCTCCGCCAGCGCGTCGTCCGGCACGCACACGAGCACGAGGTCGGCATCGGCGGCGACCCGGGCGAGCGGTTTGACCGTGGTCTCGGGCAGTCGCGCGGTGAAGGCGTCCAGCGCGGGCTGGCCGCGCCCGGCGACGGCAGACACCTCGTACGTCGGCCGTGGCAGCGCGAGCGCGAGCGCCGTCCCCACCCGGCCAGGGCCGATGATCGCGACGCGGGTCACGGGGCATGTCCCGGCGTGCGGACTTGGGTGCCGATCGCGGTCACGCCCTCGATCGGCGCGAGCCGGGCGAGCAGCGTCGCCAGCGACGTCCCGTCGGGCATCCTCATCCCCGGCGCGACCTCGACGAGTGGGACCAAGGCGAACGCCCGCTCGGCCAACCGGGGGTGCGGGATCTGCAGCGACCGGGTCGCCACGACCCGGCCGTGCCACAGGAGGATGTCGACGTCGATCGTGCGGGGCCCCCACCGCTCGGTCCGCACCCGGCCCAGCCGTTGCTCGACTTCGTGGCACAGGCCCAGCAGGCTCCGCGGCGACCGCCGCGTGCGGACCCGCGCGGCAACGTTGAGGAACGGCTCCTGCTCAGGCCCGCCGACGGGCTCGGTCTCGTAGACGCTGGAGACCACGTCAACGTCGACCTTACGGTCAGCGTCGAGGAGGTCGACAGCCCGTTGGAGGAAATCGAGCCGATCTCCAAGGTTGCTCCCCAACCCCAGGAACGCGGTCTCGTCCCGCAACGGGGGCAGGATCGCGCTCACGGATCTTGCCGGACGCGGCGCACCACGACGGCGACCTCGTCGAGCTGCACCGTGACGGGCGCCTGCGGTTTCGCCACGCGGACCTCGGCGGCCTGCACCCGGGGGTCGTCCAGCGCGAGGTCCGCGAGCTGTCCGGCGAGCGCCTCGATCAGGTCGAACCGCGTGCGCCCGACCGCCTCAGCCAGCCGCCGCGCGAGCACGCCGTAGTCAACCGTGTCCGCGAGCGCGTCGCTCACGGCAGCCCGGGACAGGTCCAGCTCCAACGTCACATCGACGACGAACGTCTGCCCCTCCCGCCGCTCCCGCTCGGCCACCCCATGCCGCCCGAACACCCGCAACCCCTTGATCTCGATCCGATCCACAGGCCGGAGCATAG
>JBOGEB010000224.1:0-6414 GCA_050743125.1 Egibacteraceae bacterium | reverse complement strand
GCTGACCCGCGCCCGACACCACCCACGGACATATGCCAGGCCGAAAAGGTCGCCGCCGACCGGCTTTGCTCGCTCACTTACGCCAGCCTCGGTGAACGCTTCGTTGCTGGCAAGCGCCCGCAGCACCCGCTACAAGGCGTCCGGGTCGGTCCCGGTCAGTTGTGCCAGCTGTGCAACCGGCGTGGCCCAGCGCTTCGCAGATCGGCTACGCCTAGCTCGGCGCATACTGTGATCATCTGGGTCAACAGGGCGCTGTACAGCAGCGGCGCCATCCGCACCGCTGGCTCCGGGGACACCGGGACCCTCACCCGTCCGATCGTTGACACGACCTGCACGACCTGCGCCACGCTTCCGGACTGCTCGCAGACCGTCAGCCGAGGCAGATGCCGGAAACCGCCACCTTCGTGAAGACGTGGGGGGAAGCAACCGTGCCGGCGGGATAGCGGGTCATCCGTTGCTGGAACTCAGGCTTGGCGAACGCGTCGCGAAGCGCGGCTGCAGACTCCCAGACGGCGACGTTCACGAACGTCGTACTGCCGGCGATCCCTCGATACAGCTGGGTGCAGATGTAGCCGGGCTGCTGCTTCATGAACGCCGCGTCGTCTGCCCAGACCTCGACCAGACGGTCCGCATCGTCGGGCGCGGTGTGGAACTCGTTGATGAGCACGACCGGTGCCGCCTCCTGCTCCAACTGCTCTCGGTAGGTGACGCGTTCGTCCAGCTCGCGAAGCGTGATCATCGTTGTTGCTCCTGTCTTGTCGGCAGGCTCATGTCCGCCGAGGTCTGTTCGTGTGGGGACAGCTCGGACTCCAGCTCGGTGCAGAGCTCGCTCAGGCCGTCGTGTCGAGAGCCGAAAGCGGTATCCCGTCGGCGAGACGATTGCTCCAGTCCGCCTGTCGTTCCGCGAGTGCGGTGTACCTGGCGGTGCCGCGCTCGGTCTGGTGGACGAGCCTCGAGCGGCGGTGATCGGCGTTCGGCACGAGCTGCACGAGGCCATCCGCTTGCAACCGGTTTACGGTCGCGTGGACGCTTTGGCGTGTCAGCATCCCATGCCCGGCCCCAAGACGGCATCCTCGCACACGTTCTCACGCATGGACCGCTTCGGGGAGCGCGTGGTGACGGCCGCCGGGTCTGGGCAGGCGCACGCTGGCCGCCGCACCGCGACCTACCTCGTGCCGGCGACTTCCCGGATTCGAGACCTCTAGCGGTGGGTGGGTTGGGCGGGGGCGATGATCTGGGTGACGTCGAGGGGGCCGGGGGCGCCGGCGAGGCCGGCGAGGCAGGCGCGGGGCTGGGCGGTCGACTGGCCGAAGCGGTGGGCGGTGCCGGTGAGGCGCATCGTGATGTGCTCGGCGATCTGGGCGCCGAACTGGATGGGCTGGCCGAGGATGGTGATGTCGCCGACCAGGTAGTCGTGGCCGGTGACCTCGTAGACGGCGCGGACGGTGAGGCCGTCGGCGCCTCGGGTGGTCCGCCAGAAGTCTTGGGGGTCGGCGTCGTCGGGGGTGGCCCAGCCGGCGGTCGACAGGCCGTCGATGTACAGGCCGACGGGGTCCTTCAGGGTGACGTCGGCTTTGGCTCGGGCCAGGGCGTTCACCTCGCCGCCGATGTGCGGGTCGCTGTGGCGGGTGGGCTCGCCGTAGAGGCTGCACTCGATCAGCTCCTGCTCGGTGGTGAGCAGCTGGCCGTCGCGTTGGCGCTGCACGGTGGCGGCCGCGGCCAGCTCGATCTCGGCCAGCAGCGTGTTGTTGGGTTGGATGAGGTGCATCGCGCCGGTCGTGGTGCCGTTGTTCCAGCGGTTGCGCCCGATGTAGCGGCCGTCCGGCCCGAACAGGTCCTCTTGGCGGACCGTCGGGCTCACGTGGGTGCGGTAGAGGGCGAGGGCGGTGTCGGGCGAGGAGTTGGCCAGGAACCGCCAGTACTCGGGGCCCTCGCAGGTGAAGGTGGCCCGCTTCACCTTGCCGGCGGCGTCGCGCTCGACGCTCCACTCGCAGTACTCGTCCTGGACGTCCCGGCTGCGCTCTGCGGCCCTCCAGCGGGCCAAGCCGGCCGGGAAGCGCAGGGCGATCCGCTTGGGGAAGGCGCTCCACGTGATGGCCCGCTCGGCGGCGTCCACCTCCAGCTCCAGCCCGAGCGGGTTGAAGAACTGCTCACGGGGGCTGCCGTCGCCGTCCTGCTTGCGCTCCTCGAACGCGCGGAACAGGAAGCGGCTCCACGCTGCGGCCTCCGCGTCGGTGAAATCCGACAGCTGGCCGGGCGGGCTGAACGCGGTGAGGGCCACATCTTCTCCAATCGAAGGTTCAGTCGGGGGCTTCAGGCGACGCTGCCGTCGTCGCGCAGGCGCAGCGCCTCGTGGGCGTCGTCGTCGGGGCTGCGGGGGACGGTGAGGGCGAACTCGGCGAGGGTGCTGCGCCGGAACCGCCGGCGCCGGCCCTGGGCCAGCCTCAGCAGGTCGACGGCGCCGTCCGGGCCGTCGAGGCGACGCTGGCAGGCGGCGAGGAACTCGAGCAGCCGCTGGCCGACCCGCACGGGGAAGTCGGGCTCGTCGCTTGCCTGCCACCAGCCCAGGAACTCGACCTCGGGCCCGTCCTCGGTGGTGGCTCCCGCCTCGATCGCCGCCGGCAGGGCCTGGTCCAGCGCCGCGCCGCTGCCGCCTGCGCGGACGGTCTGGGGCACGTAGGCCAACAGGCTCGCGCGCCGCTGCGAGTAGACCGGGTTGGGGAAGTCGACCATGAGCAGGCAGGTGGCCAGCCGGCTCGAGAGCACCTGTCGCTCGACGAGCGCCTCGACCACGACCTGGTCCTCGAGCGCCCGTTCGGGCACCAGGAAGGCGAAGAACGTCTCGCCGGGCCGGGTGAAGCCGGCGCCGTCGTCGAGCCGGAGCCCCAGCGCCGCGCGGGCGGCGGCGTAGGCCGGGCCAGCGACGCGCAGGAGCGGCGGCTCCAGCGGCAGCCCCAGGGGGCCGAGGAAGGCGTCGAGGTCGACGAAGAACGTGGTCGGAAGCTCGAGCGTCGGCGTCCGCTCGACCACGTTGCTCTGGGTCACCGAGCTGACGAGGTTCACGGTGGTGGTGACCAGGACTTGGCGCATCAGCTCCGGCAGGCGGGCCACGGTGCCGGTGCCTTGGCCCGGGCCGTCGATGACCTGACCGAGGCGCGACCTCGTCCAGCGGAAGACCCCGGGCCGGGCCACGCTCACCTCGAAGCGCTCGCCGCCCTTGCGGCTGTTCCAGATCGGGTCGTCGCGGAACGGGTCGTCAGGGGCGAGCACGGAGGGGTCGATGGTGGCGCTCTGGCTGTGCCAGTGCGACCAGGGCAGCTTGAGCTCCTTCATCACCAGGCTGCCGTTCACGTGGCTGTCGAACGGGCCGCGCCCGCGGCTCGGCTGCGCGAGGGCGTCGAAGGACCCACCGGCCAGGATCCACGTGCCGAGGCGCCGCTCGTAGTAGCGGAACACCCCGGGCTGGTCGTCCCAGCCGATCACCTGCAGGAAGGCCGTCTCCGAGTCGAACGCCGTGCTGGTCGACACGAGCAGGTCGGGCTCGGCGCCGGTGGCGCGGCTGCGGGCAACGACCACCCGGAGCTGGCGGGCGACGCCGGCCGTCTGCGGAGTCCACGGCAGCTGGCCGCCGTCGCCCACCATATAGAGGTCCTGAACCGGCAGCGCCCCTTGAACCGGCAGCGCCCCTTGCACGGGCAGCCCGCCGGCCAAGGGCGGCGGCTCGTCGAGCGCGGCGAGCAGCGCTCGCAGCGTCAGCGGGAAGCGGCCCTGGCGCAGCAGCGCCGCAAACGGGTCTCCGAGCGCCTCCAGCTCCTCGGTGGTGACCGGGCGGGGCGCCGGGTCCACGCCGAGGATGAAGCGGTGCAGGGTCTTTGGCGCCAGCGGGGCCGTCGCCAGCAGGTCCGGTCCGGCGGTCGGGTCGGGGTGGCGGTACGGGTACTGACGGGTGGGGAACGCCGGGTCGGCCATCGCGCTAGCCCGACGCAGCATGAGGTCGACGCACCTATGCCTCCAGGTCGATGGTCATCTCGGACTCTTCGGTCAGCAGGCCGTTGGTGGCGTAGACGCGCACGCGGAGCTGGCTCGCGCGGAACTGGTTGTAGTCGATCTCGACCGACGGGGTGTCCAGGTTGACGGCGATGGTTTGCCAGGTGGCGCCGTCGTCGTCGCTGACCTGGACGTGGTAGCGGGTGGTCTCGTCGTGCTCCTCCCAGCTGACGGTCCGGCGGTGGCCGGTGGCGCTCACCCCTGCCGTCCGTTGCGCCCTCGTCGCCGGCGCAAGCTTCAAGTGCGCCTGCTGGGGAGCGACACCCGGGATCTCGTGGCGGGCCCGGGTCTCGCCGTCCCAGCGCAGCTCGACGGCGGTGAGGTCGGCCGGGACGGGCACCGCCACGTCGACCAGGCCGATCATGGGGCTGTCGCCCTCACCGGCGCACGAGTCCAGCCGCACCGGCACGGCATGATCCACCACCGGTGTGTCCCCGGCGCTGACCAGGCGAAGCGTGACCTGCGGGGCCGAAGGCCCGTCCGCAGGGCGCCACGGGACGGAAGGCAGCGGGTTGACCATGAGGATCTCTGCGGTGCCGTCGGTGAGGTTCACCCGTCCGATCACGTTCAGCAGCGGTCGACCGGGCCCCGACGCGTCGACAGCGTCGAGGCCCTCCTCCCCAGCTCCTGCTGGGGGCCCAGGGGCGCCGGCGGTGCTGGGGTCCGTCGGCCCGACGTGGCCGGCGCCGCCCGGCGGGTCGGCCGATCCAGCGCGGGGCATGGGCATGGTGTCCTCCTCGACCAGCCGGTCCCGGATGCCCTTGTAGGTGTGAGGGCAGATCCACTGGTCCTCACAGTAGGTCATCACGTCATGCCAGCGCTCGCCCGGCAGCGCGCGCGCCGGCAGGCTGAGCGAGGGGTCGCCGACGTCGAACCCGACGTAGGTGTCGCCGTCGGAGATCTGACCGTTGGGGAAGGGGAAGTCGTCGTCGTCCCGGACCTGGCCGCCGCCGAAGCCGGGATGCAGGCGACCGAAGGTGTGGGCCAGCTCGTGCGCCCCGTACCAGTCGGCGTAGGAGCCGTCGGCGTCCCAGCCGAAGCCGTCTCGGGGCACGCCGGCTGGCGCCGACGCCACGACGGTTGGGTCCGCCGCCGCCGGGATCCCAGACGAGCAGCCCTGCATGAACTCGGTCGCCTCGGCGTCGTAGACCAGCCCGAGGTAGTGCGTCCTCGGGTCGGCTCCCGTGGCGACGTCGAGGTTCCTCGTGCCGGCGAGCAGGGCGTTCACCTGCCCGCAGGACAGCGGCGGCGTGTGGGGGAGGTCAGCGACGATCTGGGTGGCCTGGACGCTGGCCACGGGGTAGGCCCGTCGCAGCCACGACAGGAGCAGGGCGAAGTCGAGCGCCCGGGGCGACCTGTGGCGGCCGTCCCGGCCGGTGTAGCGCAGACCGATCACCCGCAGCCGCAGCGGCGGGGACTCGACGAGCTCGACGGTGACTGTGGCCTGGACCCCTGGCCCTTCGACCAGGACGAGGCGTCGGCCGGCCATGGCGTCGGTGACGCGGCCCACCCGCAGCGTGAGCGGGCCGGCGGCGACGTCCGCCTTGGCCAGGCGGAAGTTGAGGCTCTGGGCAACGTCCCCCCGACGCTCGGCGAGCGTCAGCGAGGTCGAGGGGTCGAGCTGGACGGTACCCATGGCAGGCAGGTAGCGGGCGGGGGCGTGACCGCCCTGGTGCAGCTCCAGCTCGCCTCCCACGGTGACCGCCCGGTCCCCATCGGCGTCGAGGGACAGGTACAGGCGGACCACCGTCGCCTTCCCGGCGATCAGGGGGACCGAATGCGCGAGGTCCTGCACGGCCTGGGTCACCTCGATGCCGTCGAGGCGAACGGTGACGGCCGGCTCCGGCTCGGCGGTCGCGGTGGCCTGGGCCTGATCGGGGTGCAGGAGAGCGCCCACCGTTCAGGCTCCGCTGGCTGGTCGAGCGGCCGCCTCGAGCTGGTGGTCGACCCAGCGCCCGTAGGCGGACCAGGCCGGCAGGCCACGGTGGCGGCAGGTGGCCAGCACCCCGCGCAGCGAGCGGAGGTGGCGGTTGCGCCCGTCGATGTGTCGATGCTCCAGGTCGTGGAGGGTCGCCCGCCCGGCGGCGAGGCGGGCGTCGGACAGCCCGATGGACGTGCCCTGGGACGCGAGGGCGTCGCGGGCGAGGGCGGCGTCGCCGATGGCCACCACGTCGGGGGCGCGGGTGGCGACCGGGATGTCCAGGCTGGCCACGCGCCGCGACCAGCGGCCCGGGTGGAGGTCGACCTCCCCGGCCAGCCAGTCGGCACTTGAGTCCTCGAGACGGCGGCGCAGCTCGGCGGCGTGGCGTGGCGGCGGCCCGGGGCCCGACGCGTCTACAGCGCCGAGGCCCTCCTCCCCAGCTCCTG
>JBOGEB010000223.1:0-6437 GCA_050743125.1 Egibacteraceae bacterium | reverse complement strand
CTTCGATGGCCGATATCCGGAAGGCGTCCAAGCCCCGACGGATCATGGCTCATGGAGGCGCGCGCACGCTCGGCGCTCACGCTCCACCGCTACGGCACCTGTCCCCGAAAGCCGACGAGGGCTCCGAACCGGCGTTGAGCTGCGAACCCATAAGCTCGACGGCTGCGGTCAGTTGCCGTCTTTTGTGGGTGTCCTGCTTCCCAATCTGCTTCCGACGTCTGCTCCAGGATGCGGCAAGGGAGAGTCGGCGCGCGCGTGAGGGATACACAGTAGACGACTGTCGCTGAGGCAGTTAATATCTGTTTCAGTGACTACTCTTAAGGGTGTTACAGTCATGATATTCGTGCCCCCTGATCTTGACGAGACCGACAAAGCGGTTCTGTCCCGCATTGCTGAGCTACGCGACCAGCTCCGATACCAGGTGGCTGTCCAGCGGCGATGGGTAGGCTCTCTTCGGCGCGTGTCCCTTGCGAGGGCCATTCAGGGATCAAATAGCATTGAAGGTTATAATGTATCCCTAAATGACGCAGTTGAGGCCGTCGCAGGGGAGGAGCCCCTGACAGCCGAGGGCGAAAATTTGCTCGCGACGATTGGCTATCACGACGCAATGACCTACATCCTACAGGTTGCCGACGATCCCTATCTAGAGATTAATACTTCCCTTATTCGCAGCCTTCATTTTATGATACTCAAGTACGATCTAGACAAACGTCCAGGGCGCTGGCGTGCCGGCCCAATTTATGTCCGTAACGAGGACACGGGCCAGAACGTCTATGAAGGCCCCGACGTAACGCTGGTGCCAGGGCTGATGGAAGAGCTGGCCTTGTCGATCAAGGAGCAGGAGACGCTTGCTCCTGAAGTGCGTGGAGCCATGGCACACTTGAATCTGACAATGATTCATCCGTTTCGGGATGGTAATGGTCGCATGGCTCGAGCCCTACAGACACTACTTATCTCCCGTAATGGGATCATCGTGCCAGAGTTCTGCAGTATCGAAGAGTACCTCGGACGAAATACGCCTGCCTACTATGCTGTTTTGTCAGAGGCGGGAGAAGGGAAGTGGCAACCTCAGCGTTCGGCCAGACAGTGGCTACGCTTCTGTCTGACAGCGCATGTTCGACAAGCTCATCGGCTTCTTAGGCGAGTCAGAGAAACGTCCCAGCTCTGGGATCTGGTAGAAGACGAGGTGCGGCGGAGAGGGCTGCCCGACCGAATGATCGAGCCGCTTTGGTCAGCAGCATCAGGAATTAGACTCCGGAACGTCTCGTATCGCCGCTTGGCGGAGGTGAGTGACCAGATTGCCAGTCGCGATCTCCGCGCACTCGTCGAGGCAGAATTACTGGAGCCACACGGCGAGAAACGCGGTCGATTCTACCTGGCTACGCCGGCATTGCGTGGACTCCGAGAAGCTACTCGACAGTCTGTCAGGGTGGATGAGCACGTGGATCCTTACCGCTAATCGCCCATCCTGGCTCGATGGTGCGAAGTGCCCCGCGGGCAGGCCCTTCCACTGGAGCGCGAACAGGAAAGCGGGGCGGGCGCGCGCGGTGAGTCGCGCGCGGGCCGAGGACGGCGGCTTGCCGCCGCCCGCAGGCCCGCCCTTTTTCCCGTGCCCAAGCGCCCGAACCGGGCGGGCGCTGGCGTCCCCGGCGGCGGCGCAGCCGCGCCCTTGAAGTGGTAGAGAAACTCCTCACGAGCACCTGATTGATCATCCTGATCGGACAGGCATGATCGGACAGGCATGATCGGACACTTCCTGTTCAAGTGGCGTTCGATAGGCGCCCGGAAGGTGCGAGGTCCGTCCGAAGGATCGTATGGCCGTGCTGATAACCTGTGGGGGTGAGTGTTGCGGGCTCAGCGGGTGGTGACGTGCCGATCAGAGTGTTTTGTTCCCACCGCGTCGTGGACAAGCCGCGTGTCGAGCTGTTCGCCCGTCGCCTGCGCGAGGACGGGATCGACGCGTGGCTGGACAAGTGGGAGATCCGTCCTGGCGACGACGTCGTGAAGGCGATGGAGGCCGGGCTGGACGAATGTGAGGTCGGGCTGGTGTTCCTGTCCTCCACGCCAGAGCCCGGTGGCGCGTGGATGCGCGCCGAGGTGTCGGTGTTGACCTCCGATCGGCTGGAGGGCCGGCTTGGCCGCCTCATCCCGGTGCTGTTGGACACCGACGCGCCGATCCCGGCGTTTCTGAGGCCGTTGGACCGGCGCCGGGTCGACGATTACGAGGCGGTCCGCGACGCGATTCTGGGCGTGGCCTCCAGGCCGCCACTCGGGTCCGGGCGCTCGCACGGTGTGGTGTCGACGGTCGTGCTGCGCGCGGCCCGAGGTGACGACGGCGCTTTGACGGTCGAGTTGGTCGAGGACGCCACGATCAGCGCGTCTGCCACAGGATTGCGTCTGCCGGGCGGGGTATGGGGCAGCCTTGACCGGTTCTTGGACGCCCGGGTGGGCCGTCCGCACCCTGCGTGGACGGCGGCACAGTGGCGGCTGTTCGAGACTGACCTGGTCGATTACGGGCGCGACCTGGGGGCGGTGTTGTTCGCGGGCGCGGTCGGGGAGGCGCTCGCGGCCCGTCTTGCGGGCATGGGCCAGGGCGAGTCGTTGGACGTGGTGTTCGAGGCCGACGACGAGCTGTTGATGCTGCCGGTGGAGGCGGCTCGGCTGGTAGCCCGCGGCCATGTGGCGCTGGCGTTGGAGCCGAGGGTGCGTGTCCGTCGGCGTCCGGTGTCTCTGCGTCGCCAGCCGCAGCCGCCGCTGCCTCACCCTTTGAAGATCCTGGTCGCGGTGGCCGCTCCCGAGCAGGGCGGCGGTGCGGTGCTGGACCTTGAGCACGAGCTGCACACGATCCTGGCCGCGGTCGAGGAGGAGGCGGGGCTGGGCCGCGCCGAGGTGCGGGTGCTGGAGACCGCAAGCTTGACCGAGCTGGGCAGGGCGTTGGAGCGGGACGCCTATCACGTGGTGCATCTGTCGGGCCACGGCGCGCCCGGGGTCGTGCTGTTAGAGGACGACGACGGCGCCGCGGACCCGGTGACCGCCCGGCAGCTAGCCGGGGCGCTGGCCCACTCTGAACGCCCGGTGCCGCTGGTGGTGCTGTCGGCGTGCGCGACCGCAGCGCCCGCTGCCACGCAGACCGCCGGTATGGCCGCCGGCCTGGTCGCCGAGGGCGTGGACCGGGTGGGGGCCATGCAGGCTCGGGTGACCGACCGGTACGCCACCGAGCTGGCACGAGGCCTCTACCGGCGGCTTGCGAGGAAGGAGGCGCCCGCTGTGGGGGCAGCCTTGGCTCGCACCCGCCAGGAGCTGGAGGAGCAGCGGCGCAAGACTGACCCCGAGGCGGGTGAGCTGTGGGCGGCTGAGTACGCGACCGCGACGTTGATCGCGGTCGGGGACGACACCCCGATCATCGATCACGCTGCCGACGGCGAGCCGCTAGCTGCCCCGCCGGTTCATCAGGTCCATCCGTTGCTGCCGCAGCTAGGCGCGGACGACTTCATCGGACGCCGCCGAGAGCGCCGCGCGCTGTTGCGGGCGTTGCGCGACGACGAGGCGTTCGTGGGCGAGCAGGGCCGCCGCCCAGGCGTGGCGTTGACCGGAATCGGGGGGGTCGGCAAGAGCTCCCTGGCGGGTCAGGCCGCGGCCCGGCTGGTCGAGGAAGGCTGGACTCTGGTTGTGCGCCGCGGCCCTTTCCGCCTGGACGACCTCGCCGTTGCGCTGGGTGACGGCCTCCGGGAGCGTGCCACTCGGTTGCGTGAGCACGCTGCCAGTGGTGACGTCGCCCGTGCGCTCGAGAAACGCGCTGGGGAGCTGCTCGAAACGGTTGACGATGAGAAGTTGGTCGGTCTCGTCGGTGGCACGCTGCGCGACTGGCGTGTGTTGATCGTTCTCGACGACTTCGAGCAGAACCTGACCGAGGGCGGCGAGCGCTTCGCCGACGACGCCGTCAAAGAACAGTTCAGCCTGCTCGTGCGAGCAGCGGGCCGGTCGAAGGTGGTCGTCACCTGCCGTCACCCTGTTCCCGGGTTCCAGACCCGCCTGCACGAGCTGGCTCTGGGGCCGCTGAGCGCGGCGGAGACCCGCAAGCTCGTGCTCCGCCTTCCTGGGCTGCTGAAGCAGCCCGGCGCGGAGCGCGACGAGGTTATCCGGGTCGTGGGCGGGCATCCCCGTGTGTTAGAGCTGGCCGACGCGCTACTCCGGCAAGGTCATGGACGCCTGCCCGTCCTCGACAAGCTTGATGATCTCGCTAACCGGGAGCGACTGCCCCTGCGCGATCGAGGACGCGGCGCGCGCGCCGCCACCGAGCAGGCGGTCCGCCTGGCTGAGGCGGACGTCTTCTCCCCCAGCTACTGGCCCTGCTGGATCCCGCCGAGCGTGCGCTGCTGTATCAGGCGGCGCCCTCGAACCTGGCGGTACACGCCCGTGACCTCGCCGTCCTCGCCAGCATCGACGACGCCGAGACACTGGACCGCTGCTCGCGGCTGGCCGACCTCACCCTGTTCAACCAGGCGGGCGAAGACGCCTGGCTTGTGCAGCGCTGGCTCGCCGAGGCGCTGCGCAAACGCGACCCCGACCGCTATCAGGCCGCCTGCCGGCCGCTGGCCATACGGCGCCTGGAGCTGGCTCGCTCCGACCCCACCTACGACAACGAGATCGAGGCGCTGCGCAACTTCGCCACGGCAGACGCCTGGGACGACGCCACTGGGCTCCTGATCGCGCTGTGCCGCAGCCCGTTCGCGCGCTCACAGCTCGCCGTGTCCGCCCTCGCGGGGGAGGTGCTCCAGGACCTTCCGCGCAGCCACGGCAACTTCGGGGTTGTGGCCGACATCGAGGGCCAAGCCGACATTGCGTGCAGCTTCACCAAAAAGGCCATCAGCCGCTACCAGGAACTCGTTGAATGTTACGAGGAGCGGGCCGACGCCGAGCCCGACCGCGCCGACTACCAACGCGACCTGTCCGTCTCCTACAACAAGCTGGGCGACCTGATGGTCGCGGTCGGCCGCGGCGACGAGGCGTCCCGGCTGTACCAGCAGTCCCTCGACATCGCCCGCCGGCTCGCCGACGCCGAGCCCGACCGCGCCGACTACCAACGCGACCTGTCCGTCTCCTACAACAAGCTGGGAGCGTTGGCTGTCGGGCAAGGCGACCCGGCTGCGGCTCGGGAATACCTCAGCCAGGATCTGACGATCGCTCGCAAGCTGGCTGTACGGGATCCAGGCAGGGCCGACCTCGCCGTCGATGTCGCTATTTCCTTGGTTCAACTCGCTCGGCTGGACTCCGACGGACGAATATCCCTCCTCGCTGAGGCTCAGAGAATCCTGGAAGACCTCGAGCGGGATGGCCGGCTTGGTTCGCATCCGGCGGAGTTGCTCGACCGTGTGAGGACAGAGCCACGTGAGTGAGGTTCCGGCGCGCGCAGGGTCTTCATCGCCTACGCGGGCACCGACCGTGAGCACGCGACCAAGCTATTCGACCATATCAATCCGACTCTGCCCACTTTTCTCGACTGCCGCTGCCTGCTCCCCGAAGATGATTTCGACGTTGCGTTGCCTCGAGCGCAGGCCGATTGCCTGGTGACCGCCGCGTTGATTTCGACCAACACGCCAGGCTCCTTCTACCAGCGCGTTGAACTCACACATGCAATCGAGCTTGAGCGTTCGAGCCAAGGAGCGCAGCACCGCCTGATCCCGGTATGGGTCGACGACATCCCGGTGGCGCGGCGTCCCTTTCCACTGATGAACCGCCAGGGCGTTCGCCTGTATGAAAAGATGACTTGGGCCGACGCGGCGGACGTCGTCATCGACGTCGTCGAGCGTATGCTCCGAGCAGCAGAGGAGCGTCTCCGACTCGAGGAAATCGAACTGGGTCCCATACGGTACCGTGCCTTTGCAGCGCTCGATTTCTCGAAGGAGGCGTGGCGGACAGGTCGGATCGATTCTGACCTGCGAAAAGATTTCGAACGCCGGATCCTGGATGAAGTCCTGCGTCGCATCTTCGAACGGTGACGGATTCTCACGGTTGACACGTTGATCTCGGTGAGTTGATGCGCGGCGATCACAACACCAACGCGGCGACAAGCAATCGAGCGTTCATAACCGTCAAACAGGTCCCCGGTCGCTGCCTTGCTGTGAACGGAGGCAGAGCGAGGATTACGCACGGTGCGGTCAGCCATCGGATGTGCGCTGGTACTGAAGGCGCCCGGCGCACGCGCGCGTTACCGCGGGGTACTCATCAGGAACGAACCCGCCAACCATGGTCATCGACACAATGCCCGGTTCTGGAGGCGATGATCGGCTATGTGCAAGTGTGCCGCTGTGCGCGCGAGTCAGCGGAGCAGCTCGCGGCGGATAGTCTCGATCAGGACCTTGGGGTCGTCGGTGTGGGGCAGCTTGATGCCGATGGTCTCGGCGCAGGAGCGGATCTGGTGGGCGTTCAGGAGGTCG
>JBOGEB010000222.1:0-6452 GCA_050743125.1 Egibacteraceae bacterium | reverse complement strand
CGACCAGCCCGAGGACCCCGACCAGCAGGCCGGCTACCCCGACCGTGAGCAGGTGCTCTCGCACCCAGGCCCAGGTGGACGGTGTCGCCCACAGGGCGAGCATGGCCACGACCACGGCCGTGACCAGCCAGCGTCGGGCTGCCGCTAACCTCCACGGACCTCCTACCACGCCCATAGAACGATGGTCGCACGTTCCGAACGGACTTGGGCGCGCAGCAGCCCGCTAATCCATACCCCACGCCCTTACCACACAACCGGCTCAGTGGGTCCAGCTTCAGGGGGTTGACGGATAAGTGAGAGATAGATAGAATTTATCACACTGTGTGAATTGGTTCGCACAACTTCTCCGTCCGCGTTTTTCTCTCACCACCGCAAGGAGACCATCCCATGACGCAGAAATTCACCCGGATCGAACTCACGAATGCCCAAGGTGGCACGACCATTGAACTGGATGGCGACCGCGGCAACATCTACGCTGGTGGTCAAGGAACCGAAGGCGACATCGCCCTGAAGGACGTCGACGGCAACCAAAGCATCCATTTGGATGGCGGAGGCGGCAACCTCACCCTCGGCGGCGGCGGCCACGAGGGCGACATCGGCATGCTCGACGTCGACGGCAACCAAAGCATCCATTTGGATGGCGGAGGCGGCAACCTCACCCTCGGCGGCGGCGGCCACGAGGGCGACATCGGCATGCTCGACGTCGATGGCAACCAAAGCATCCATTTGGATGGCGGAGGCGGCAACCTCACCCTCGGCGGCGGCGGCCACAACGCTGACATCCGCTTGCTGGACCAGGGCGGCAACCAAAGCATCCACCTCGACGGCGGAGGCGGCAACATCACCCTCGGCGGGCAGGGCCACAACGCTGACATCCGCTTGCTGGACCAGGGCGGCACCCTCACCATCCACCTCGACGGTGGCACAGGCGAGGTGCTGGTGGGTGGCTCGGTCCTGAAGCCTGCAGACTTTGTCCTGGCGGCGGACTATGCGCTGCCGAGCCTGGAAGACGTGCGGTCGTTCGTTCGCCGCCATGGTCACCTGCCTCGCCTCCGCTCGGGCGAAGAGATGAAGGCGAGAGGGGTCAATCTGGTCGAGTTCACCATGAC
The DNA here is from genome assembly GCA_050743125.1 of Egibacteraceae bacterium. GTDB lineage: Bacteria > Actinomycetota > Nitriliruptoria > Euzebyales > Egibacteraceae > JBOGEB01. Next base: position 5,343 of record JBOGEB010000222.1, on the reverse strand, counting down.
GTTGCTCCAGAAGGTGGAGGAGTTGACCCTCTATCTGATCAAGCAGGAGGACGTGATCCGGCAGCAACAGGGGCGCCTCGAACAGGTCGAGAAGCGCGTGCGTCAGTAAGCGCGGTTGCAGAGGCGCCGTGCGCTTGGGGCCTCCCGCAGGTTTGAGAGCCTGCGGGAGGTTGGTACAGGGGGGACCCGCAGGAGGGAGGCCCATCTTCCCTCCTGCGGTTGGAGGGCGGGGAGATCCGCAGAGGACGTGGCGCGACTGGCGCTGACCGCCATTTGCAAGGGCAAGGCCAAGAACACTGAGCAGCCCCGCCGAACTCGGCGAACGCCGTGCTGAACGGCCGTGACCAGCAGCCAGCGTCGGACGGGCCGCTGACCTCCCCGCACCGCCTGCCAGGCATATAGGGCGATAGTCGCGCGTCCCGGGCGGGCTCTGGCGGTGGGGCTCGACCAAACACGCACGTCAGGACACTGGATCTCCTGAGCTGCCACTGCGCCGCCCTCGACTGCGGCGCATGGACCGCCGCTCGTCTTCGCTCGACCCACCCCAGATCCCATCCTGCTGGTTCGTCTCCAGCGCCCAGTCCAAACACTCGTCGATGACCGAACAGCGCCGGCACACGGCCTTGGCCCGCTCGACCTGGTCGAGGGCCGGACCGGTCGACCCGACGGGAAAAAACAATTCTGGATCCTCGTCCAGACAGGCTGCCTTGGCACGCCAACCGGACAGCGTTCCAACGGGCTGATCGTCCATCAGGAATCCTCCTGCCCTAGGTTTCGCTCTCACGTCGCTGCAATGGTGGAATTGGTCCATTGCGGTAGGCTGCCGCAGCCACCGTGAATAGTAAAGAGACAGATCAGGGGCAGAGCTGTGACAGGATTGGGAAACTGGGCAGAGCACTGGTCAACCGACGAGGTCGCGCAGCTGCGCTCCGCGCTCGGCTTGAGCAAGGCGTCGTTCGCCGGCCGGCTCAAGGTTCACCGACGTACCGCCATACGATGGGAGCAAGGCGACACCGCGCCCACCAACCATCGAGTCATCGAGGCGCTCGACGACCTGCTCTGCGAAACTGTCCGTGAGCTGTCACCGTTGCTGTCCCCGATCCAGGTGAGGCAGATGCACCGACGCGACGCCCTGCGACTGTTGGCGGCTGGCGGCGGCGCGCCGGCCGGTGGGGTGGGCTGGTTGTGGAGCGACACGCTCCGCCGAGTCGACGACCGCACCCTGGACCACCTGGAGACGGTCAGCGCTGGGCTCGTGGGCATGTACACGACGTCCCCCCCGGGCGTGCTCATCGGACCGGTGGCTGCCCATCTGGAGGACGCCACGCGCCTGCTGACGCTGGCGATGTCACCCCCTCAACGGACGCGGCTCCACGCAGGGATCGCTGAGATCGCGCTGCTGGTGGGAAACCTGGCGCACTTCGCTCACCGGCCTGCCCAGGCCAGCGCGTACCTCCAGCTCGCTGAGGATCACGCCCACGAGGCCGAAGGCCACACCCTGCTGGCGGCGGCGCTCACCGCCCAAAGCCACCTGCGCTCTACGATTGTCAGTGGTGGACGCTCGCCCTCACCTGAGGCCATCAGGCTCTTGGCGCAGGCCGACGCCCTGGCGCGCAAGCATGCACCGGCCATCGTTCAAGCTTGGACCGCAGCACGGCTCGCCGAGGAGCAAGCGTGCGCTCACGAAGCCAAAGGCGCCGAGCAAGCGTACGAACACGCCCAGGGGTCGCTCGAACGTGCCAAAGGCGAAGCGCTGCCGGTTTCGTGCTCGACCGTCAACTACCACGCCCTACTTACGGGTGAGGGCCTCGACGGGTTCCGCGGGATTTGTGACATCCTGCTCGACCGTCCCGAGCGAGCCGCTGCTGCGCTGACGAGCGGGTTGGCGCATGTCAGCTGGCCGCGCAGACAGGCGGTGATCCTGACCGACCTCGGCGCTGCGCTGATGGGCCAGGATGAGTTGCCGGAAGCCTCCACTCGGCTGGCCCAGGCGCACACGCTGTGCGTCGAGCATGAGTACCCGATGGGGCTGCAGCGCATCTACGGGGTCCGGGACCAATTTCCCCCGGGCTCCGCCGACCTGGCATGCGTCCAGGAGCTGGACGAACGGTTGAGGAGGGCCTGAGCATCTGCTCGTGAGGGGCATGGGCGCACTCGAGCGGGTCCTGGCGGTTCCGGCAACGGACGCGTCCTGGAGCGGCTCTGCGCGCTCCTGGGCTCGGGCCAAGCGATCGCGTTCGTGGGGGCGGGCGCCTCCGTCCCGCTCTACCCGCTCTGGCAGGCGCTGATCCGGCTGCTCGCCGACGAGGCAGTGGACCAGGGGCTCGCCGCAGCCGAGGCCACGTTCCGGAGCGGGCGGATGCTCGCCGAGCTGCCCCCGATCCTGCTCGCCCAGGCTGACCTTGCCCGGCGGCGCCGCGACTGGATCCAGGCCGAGCGCCGGGTCGGGGAGGCGCTGGGAATCGCCGCCCCACGCCGCATGCGGCTGCACCACGCGGACGCGCTCGTGCTGCGTGGGCGGATCGTCCTCGACCGGGACGGCCCCCACGGCGCGGAGCGGGCGCTCGACGCCGCCGAGACCGCCCGCAGCCTCGCGCAGGGCTGCGGGTACGCGTGGGCGGAGCGTGACGCGACCGCACTCCTCGCCGACGCGTATGCAGCGCTCGGCGACGAGCAGCGCGCGCACCGGCAGCGCAAGGACGCACAGACGCTGACCCGCCGCCTCCAGCTACCCGGCTGACCCGGGCAGGCCACGGGCGAGGGGGTGTAGGTTTGAGCACCATGAATCTCTATCAAGACTTGGTTGCGCTGTACGATCGTTTTTTGGCGCTGTTCCCCCCACCGCTGCAGTGGCTGGTGACGCTGATCGTGGTGATCGCGCTGATAATTGGTTTCATCAACCTTATTCGCCACAGTTGGTTGTTCTTGATTCTGCTGCTCCTGCTCTTGCCAGCGATCTTTCCCATCCTGCAGCGTTTCTTCGGTGATCTGTACCGCTTCTTCCTCTATCTGGTCGGGCTGCTGGGGACACGAAGGTGAAGATCGGGCTGCAGAGCCGCTCCAGTTGGCTGCAGACCCCCGAGGCATGGGCACTTTCCTCCGGCTCCAAAGGAAATACACGCCAGGCGGGCCAGCGCCAGCTCGGCCCCCACGTTCCCCTGCAGCCGCAGGAAAGCAGCAGGCGCTGCAGCGAACAGCCCGCGTGGGCGGGCCCGGGGGCGCCTTTGTCACGCGGGGCTGCTCGCCGACCCCTCTGCGCCGCATCCGGCGGCCCGACCCTCCTCCGGTGACCGCAGCCGGTGCAGACCGCTGCATCGCCGTATCCGCCGGCTCATTGGTGACGAGAAACCCCGCAAGTCATCCGTATCGCCGTCTACCATCGCACCGTGACCTCGCCCGTGCCACGAGCCTCCACGGTCAACTCAGTCCGCAACGTGCTCCGGCTGCTCTGCGCGTTCACGCCAGCGGAGCCGGAACTCGGGGTCAGCGAACTCGCCCGCCGGCTCGGCATCGGCAAGAGCACGGTTCACCGCCTGCTCGCCACGCTGAAGGAGGAGGGCTTCGCTGAGCAGAACGCCACCACTGGCCGGTACGCGCTGGGCCTGCGGCTGCTCGACCTTGGGGCACAGACGGCGGCGCGCCTCGGCCTCCACGAGTCCGTCGCCCCCTACGTCGAGGATCTGTGCAACCGGACCGGCGAGGCCGTCAACATCGCCGTGCTCCACGGCGCCGAGGTCGTTTACGTCGAGCGCCGTGAGAGCCCGCGGGCGCTGCGCCGGTCTGGGCAAGCCCGCCGCCGCAGCGCGGCGCACTGCACGGGCACGGGGAAGGTGCTCCTCGCCTACCTCCCACCGGACAAGCTCGACCGCCTGCTCCAAGGCCGCCAGCTGGAGGCGCGCACGCTCTACACGATCACCGACCCCGACCGGCTGCGCGAGGAGCTCGCAAAGATCCGCACTCACGGCTACGCGATGAACGTGAACCAAAGCGAGATCGGCATCGCGTCGATCGCTGCGCCAATCCGCGACACCACCGGCGAGGTCGTCGCCGCGATCAGTGTCGCTGGGCCGGTCCCTCGCTTCGAGGGGTTGCACGTCCGAGCGTTGGCGACCGCGACCACTCAGGCCGCGCGAGGCATCTCCGAGCGCCTGGGCTACTGCCCGAGCCGAACCCACCCACGCCCGCCCGGCGTCTGAGCGTGCCCGTCCAGCCCCGCTCCACGACGAGCTGGCCTCTCTCGTCCAAGGCGCGCTGGCTCGAGGCGCGCTCGCCCGGTGTTGGCGCGCAGGGGCTCCGGCAACATCACCCCGGCCAGGGAGCAACACGAGGACCGCGCTGACCACGCGTGGGCCATTGCCCAGCCTCGCCGCTGCCGGCCCGCAGCGGGCGGCCCTCAAGCGGGTGGCGGCTCAGCGGGCGGCTCAGCGGGCGGCGGCTCAGCGGGTGGCGGCTCAGCGGGCGGCTCAACCGGCGGCGGCTCAGCGGGCGGCTCAACCGGCGGCGGCTCAGACGGCAGCTCAGCGGGCGGCGGCTCAGCGGGCGGCTCAACCGGCGGCGGCTCAGACGGCAGCTCAGCGGGCGGCGGCTCAACAACGGAGGATCCGGTTGACGATGGTGTGGTTGGCTTGGGCGTGGCGGTCCCGGAGAGCGGGACGCTCGCACCACCCACCTGGAGGGTTGCCTGCTCTTTGCTCTCGACTCCATCGACGGGGGTTGAGGTGAACCTGACCGTGATGGTGCAGCTGCCGCCGGCGGGGATCTCCTTACCGCACTGCGGAGACGGGAAGCCCTGGAACTGGGGGCTTCCGTCCACGCGGATCTCGGTGATCGTGCCCGGCTGGCCGCCGACGTTGGTCACGGTGACCGTCATGTCTTTGGACGCACCCTCCAACACCGGCCCGAAGTCCAAGCTGCTCGGCGACACCTGGAACTTCGCCGGCGCGGGCTTGGGGTCGCCCCTGCCGGACAGTTGGACGGTGCGCGGGTCGCCAGCGCTGCCGGCCACCACGAGCACCGCCGTCTGCTCACCCTGGACAGCGCCCGGTGTGAACGTGACCTTGATGGCGCAGCTAGCCCCAGCGGAGATCTCCTTACGGCAGTCCTGCGACGCCTGAAACACGCCGCCCCCGCCGTCCACGCGGATCTCGGTGATCGTGCCCGGCTGGCCGCCGACGTTGGTCACGGTGACCGTCATGTCTTTGGACGCACCCTCCAACACCGGCCCGAAGTCGACCCTGCCCGGCGACACCTCGAACACTGCCGGTGACGCCGGCGCCGGCCGCGGTCGCTCTGGCGCCGGCCGAGGCGGCACCGGCACCGGCTGCGGCCGAGGCGGCGCCGGCT
>JBOGEB010000221.1:0-6457 GCA_050743125.1 Egibacteraceae bacterium | reverse complement strand
GTCCATAGCGGTACGCCCGGCAGCCTGGCAGCCGCTCGGGGTCGTATTCGATCTGTAGTGGCTCCCCGGCTCGAATGTCGCCGATCTGCTCGTGCGACCAGTCCGGCAAGAAACGCAGTGTCGCCATCATTACCTCCTAAAACAGCAAGACAATCGTCGAACGCCAGGAGAGCTCCTGCCGCAGTGTGGGCCTTCCCCCGCCGGCCAGCAAGACTCCGTGTACTCGGCAGCCCCGTGCTTCGGCTGACCCAGTCACCTCAGCGTACCGGCCTGGTCAGCGCGGCGGTCGGCGGCGGTCAGGGCGTCTCCGTCAGCTTCTTCGCGGCTCGTGCGCTTGCGGTTGGCGAGCGAGACCAGCGTGAACACCCCGGCGGCGGTGAGCACGATCGTGCCACCCGGCGGCAGCGCGAGGACCCAGGCGGCGAGCAGGCCGGTCACGACCGAGCCGGTGCCGACGGCGACCGACCAGCCGACGCTGGCGCGGAAGGAATGCCCGAGCAGGCGGCCGGAGGCGACGGGGAGGACCATGAGCGCGGCCACGAGCAGCACGCCGACCACGCGCATGGCCGCGACGACCGTGACCGCGGTCAGCGCCGCCAACACCGCGTTCAGTGCGTCGACGGGCAGGCCGGCCACCCGGGCGGCGTCCTCGTCCACGGCGATGCTGAACCAGGCGCGCCCGCACACCGCCATGCTGGCCATGATCAGCATGCCCAGCAGCGCCACGACGATCACGTCGCCGTGGCTGACCGTGAGGATCGACCCGAACAGGTAGGCGAACAGGCTGGCGTTCAGCGAGCCGGCCAGGCCCAGGAGGATCACCCCGGACGCGATGCCGCTGTAGAACAGCAGCGCCAACGCCAGGTCGCCCGAGGCGCGTCTGCGTGCCCGGAGCCGCTCGATCAGCAGCGCGCCGGCGACCGCGGCGACCAGCGCGCTCCAGACCGGCCACACGCCGAGCAGCAGCCCGCCGGCCACGCCGGCGAAGGCGAGGTGGCCGACGCCGTCGCCCATCAGCGACATGCGCCGTTGGACCAGGAACGTGCCGATCAGGGGCGCGCAGGCGCCGACGACCAGCCCGGCCACCAGCGCGAGGCGCATGAACTGGAAGTCGAACGGTGAGGGCAGGCTCACGCCCCCAGCCCTTCCAGCCAGATCGGCAGGTCCTGGCGGTGCACGCCCAAGGCTGCACCCCCCACGTGGACGCCTCCTGCGAACAGGTCCCCAGGCGGCCCGTCGAACAGGACCTTGCGTTTGAGCACCACGATGCGGTCGAGATCACCCGCGACCGCGGTCAGCTCGTGGGACACCAGCAGCACGGCGCCGCCGCGCTCGCGCACGAGCTGGACCAGCGACTCGCGGAAGCGGCGCTGCGATTCCGCATCGACGCCGGCGACAGGCTCGTCGAGCACCAGCAGCTCCGGCTCGCTCGCCAGCGCCTTGGCGATGAGGGCACGCTGCTGCTGGCCGCCCGACAGCCGGCGGACCTGCCGGTCACGCATGTGGGCCAAACCCACCGTGTGCAGCGCGTGGTCGACCGCGTCCCAGTCGGCGCCGCGCAGCCGCCCGTGCCAACCGCTGCGCGCGAGCCTGCCCGCGGCCACGACCTCCCTGACGGTGGCCGGCAGGTCGTCGGGGACGAGCGCGCGCTGCGGCACGTAGCCCACCCGCCACCGCTCTCGCAGGGCGCCGGGCTGCACGCCGAACAGGCGCACGGTGCCGGCGTCGGGCCGCAGCAGGCCGAGCAGCACCCTGACGAGGGTCGACTTGCCCGAGCCGTTCGGCCCCACCAGCGCTACGAACTCTCCCCTGGACACCGCCAGCGTGACCCTGTCGAGCACGGGGACCTGCGCGTAGGCGAAGGACACCGCGTCGGCGGCCAGCGGCGGGTCGGTGCCGCGCTCGCCGCCGTCAAGCGGCGGCGACGTCGTGCCGCGGCGGCTCAGGAGCACGCCAACGCCTCCCGCAAGACGGCCAGGTTGTCCCGCATCACCGAGACGTACGTTGCCCCCCGTGCGATTTCCTCTTCGGTCAGGCCCTCCAAAGGGTTCAGGACCACAGTACGCACTCCCGCCTCCCGTGCCAGGGCCTGCGCGACCGCAGGCGAGACCAGCGCCTCGGTGAAGATCGTCGTCACGCCGTCGCGGCGGACCAGCGCAGCGAGCTCCGCCAGGCGTCGCGGGTCGGGCTCGGCCTCAGGAGAAAGACCCGCGATCCCCAGCTGCCGCAACCCGTAGCGTTTGGCCAGCCAGCCGAACGTCTCGTGCGCGGTGACGATCTCGCGCCGCTTGCAGGTCCCGAGCCCCCGCTCGTAGTCACGGTGGAGAACCTCCAGCTGCGACCGGTACTCCCGCGCACGCGCGCGAAACCCGTCCGCATCCGCCGGCGCGGCCCGGGCGAGCGCCGCCGCGACCCGATCCACGACGTCTGCCATGAGCACCGGGTCAAGCCAGACGTGGGGATCGAGGCCGGCAGCCTGCCCCTCCGGTGCGACCTCACCATCTTGGCTGACCGGCAGCGCCCGCAGGACCTCCACGGTCACGCCCTGGCGCTGCCCGGCGGTGCGCTCCACCGCAGGCTGGAAGCCCCGCCCCATGACCACTGCGACGCCAGCCTCCAGCAGCTCCTTCGTCTGCCGGGGATCAAGCTCCAGATCGTGCGGCTCGGCTCCCGCCGGCGTCAGGTTCGTCACCCGCACCCGCTCGCCGCCGACCTGCTCGGCCGCGACCGCCAGGGGGTAGAAGCTGGCCACCACGCCGAGCGCCCCCGGTCCGGCGGCGCTGCCGCTGTCCGCTCCTGACCTGCCGCAGGCCGTGCCCAGCACCGCCACGACCACCACACCGCTCCACACCGCCCGCCAGCCCCGCACGGCTGCTCCTTGCCTAAAACGATTTTCATAACCGATTCTAGCTCACGGCGGGGCGTTGTCGATGGCTATGAGAAATGGTGTGGGACGACCTCCGCGCCGAGGCGACCGCTGTTGGCCAGGGTGCGGCGGCGGTCGCCCGCCCCCTCCACCATCAGCAGGAACCGGTCGATCCCGGTGCGCTCGGCGGTCGCCGCCAGCCGCTCGGCGGTGCCGATCGGGTGGATCGACAGCAGGTGCTCGGCGTAGGCCGCCAGATCGCGACGGGGCCGGACTGCCGGGGCGATGCAGACGTAGTCGCCGACGCCTCGCTCCAGCCATGCCGGCATCGCCGCGCGGAGGTGCGCCAACGCCTCCCGCCTCGAGTCGGCCACGTAGGCGACGACGGCGGCGAGGTGGCGTGCCTGGCTGGGGTCGTGCCCATGCCGGGCGGCAACCTCGGCATAGCGGGCCAGCATCGCCGCCTTCTCCTGGTCGTCCATGTGCATCCCAAGCAGCAGGGGCAGACCACGGGCAGCGGCCAGCGCGGCTGTGGCGAGAGAGGTGGCGGCCACCGTGACCGGCGGGCGGGGGCGGGTGGCGGGGCGCGGCATGACGGCCACCTCGCGGAAGGCGAAGAACTCGCCGCCTGCCGCCACGCGACCGCTGGCAAGCCAGCGCAGGAGCAGGTCGAGGGCTTCGGCGAACCCGCGCTCGTAGCGCGCCAGACCGGTGCCGAAGACCTCCAGGTCGACCCACGGGCCGCCGCGGCCCACGCCCAGGCTGAACCGCCCACCCGACAGGTGGTCGAGCAGCGCGGTGTCCTCGGCCAAGGCCACCGGGTGGCGGTTGCTGAGAATGGCGACGGCCGTACCCACCTGGATTCGCCTGGGCGGTGTTCGCCCTTGTGGCCAGGGTTCGTCACGTATGCGTGACGAACCCTGGCCATATGACGATTCCTGGCCACAGCGCTGACATGCATCACGCACGGTCAAAATGGGGTGCTTGACCGATGACGCTGGGTTTGCTGCAGGCGGACGCGGCGGGGGTCACTGCGACCAGCGACCGGCACGCGCTCGAGGCGTGCGGCACCGGCGCGCCGCGTCACTGCACATCGGGAAAACAGCAACGTTATTTATGCCCAAGCCCTTAGGGTGGGCGGGGGAGGTTGGTGCGGTCGGGCTTCACCCGACGCGGCGCTGTGCGCTGCGCACACCTGGCCGCTGCGGTTCGGTCCGGGTGTCAGCAGTCGCGTAGGGCGGGCTCCTGGTTGAGGATCTGCGCGCGCGGCGACGTGAACGTGCGGTACTGCTGACCTGCAGCGGCCCCGGCGGTGAACACCGCGACCCGGTGGCAGTTCTGGAACGCGAGCCGCACGCCGAAGTGCCGCTCGAGCGCTGCCCGGATGGCGTCGCTGGCCAGCGCCCGCAGGAGCTGGCCGCGCGCCTGCTCGTCAGGTGGGGGCACCTGGTTGTCCACGAAACTCCGGTCGCCGGCTCGCAGGTCGGCGACGAGCCCGCTGATCGTCTGCCAGGCGTAGGGCAGCGACGTCCTCACGCACTCGACGAACCCCGCCTCGTCGACCTCGCCCCGGGTGGCCTGTTCGAGCAGCGCTGGCTTCACGTTCAGCGACATGTGTTGCTCCTTCTCTGATCGTTGGCGTCATTGGGCTGTTGCCCCGAGCAGGTCAGGGCTCAGTGTGAAATCTGGGTCGACCTGCGCGGTGAGGTCCTGACCGGTCTTGGCGTTGGCCCAGGCCCGGGCGTTGCGCAGGTGGAACTCGACGGTCTGGCGGTGGAACTTCGCCCAGTCCTTCCCCGTGGCGTCGGTGGCCTCGTGGATGCGCTCCAGCGCGGTGCGGTTGGCCGTCTCGAGCGCGTCGAGCGGGAGCGGGCGCCCCTGCTCCGTCGCCCGCACGAAGCCTGAGTGCTCGACGCAGACCAGCAGGTCGTCGCCGACCTGATCGCGGAGGAACGCGACGTCGTCGGGGCCTTGCACCTTGTTGCCGACCACCGACAGGGCGACCCCGTAGTCCTTGGCGTAGCGCCGGTATTGCCGGTAGACGCTGACGGCCTTGCGGGTCGGCTCGGCGACCAGGAACGTGCGATCGAACCGGGTGAACATGCCCGACGCGAACGACTCGGCGCCGGCGGTCATGTCGACCACGACGTACTCGCCGGGGCCGTCGACCAGGTGGTTGAGCAGCAGCTCGACCGCCCCGACCTTCGCGTGGTAACAGGCCACGCCCAGGTCCTGCTCGGTGAACGGGCCGGTCACCAGCAGGCGTACCCCGCCAACCGCGCGGCTGAGCCGGTCGTAGATCGGGTTGCGCTCCACGACGTGGACCAGCCGGGAGCCGGTCCCCGGAGGGGTCGTCTTCACCATGGCCGCCGCCGAGCGGATGCGCGGGTTGTCCCCCCGCAGATAGTCCTTGATCTCGTCCATGTGGTTGCCCATGGCCGGCAGGTCGGCGGCCTGCTCGTCGTCAAGCCCCAAGGCGACGCCAAGGTGCTGGTTGATGTCGGCGTCGATGGCCAGCACCGGCAGCCCGCAGGCAGCAAGGTGGCGCGCGAACAGCGAGGTCAGGGTGGTCTTCCCGCAGCCACCCTTCCCGACGAATGCGATCTTCACGTGTTGCGGTCCTCCCCCAGTCGAATGGCCTCGGACGGGCGGCGCAGTGTCTCGCTTGACCCGTCGGCTGACAGTACACAGTATCGATTTTCACTTTCATGAAGTCAAGCGGATCGTGCCCTTCGCACCTATTGCAGAGCGGGTGAGGATTTGACCGTGCGGCGCTGGGGTTGCTGAGAGCCGTGTGTCGAAACATCGGCCAGCGTGGGCGCCCTGCGCGCGTTCCGCTGGCCGTCCTTCGGGTTTCCCGCGGTGAGAGGTGTTTGCGCATTCGCGCGGTTGCCCAGGATGCGGCTGGGGCGGGCTGCCGTGCGGCTTTCCTCCGCAGCCGCGCGAGGCCGCATCCCGGCCTCTATCTTCAGCGGTCTGCCCTGCAGGTCTGCGAGCGCCACGCGGACTGGCGCGGGCGTCGGCGCTGCGCCGGGTTGCAGCTTTCCTTCGAATGCAAAGGACAGCGGGCCCCGAGCTGCCGCCTTGCCCGTCTGCCCTGCAGCTTTCCTTCGCCGACCCCGCCTGGGAGCAGCGCCTACGCACGGCCTACGGCCTCCCCGCCCCTGACGAGCGCGCCTGACAACAGGTGTCGAGACTCCTCGGGGCGGTGTCTCCCAGTCGCCGACGAAGGCTCACCAGGCGTCTCACCGCTGGAAACCCAAAGACGACGAACCAACAGGTGTCGAGACTCCTCGGGGCGGTGTCTCCCAGTCGCCGACGAAGGCTCACCAGGGCGTCTCACCGCTGGAACGCCCAAGGATGAACAGCGAAACCTGGCCAGAGTGGTGCCCTGGCCAGGTTTCGGCACACGCTCTGACCGGGCCGATACCACTGACGACGTGCCTGGTCTCCGAGCAGGGGCAGGCGGCTCCTCGGTCACTGATGGCACAGGAGCCGACGCCCGGCCAGGTGGGACGAGGGTGGCCGGAGCGTCCAGCGGCCGTCGGGGCCGCGGATCGGCTGCCAGCCCCGCTCATGGACGTCCCTGTG
>JBOGEB010000220.1:2795-6462 GCA_050743125.1 Egibacteraceae bacterium | reverse complement strand
GACAGCCATTTGATCCGCACCGGGCAGGTCATCGGGGCCGGCAAAGGCTTCTGGGGCGTCGAGCTCGAGGCCCACGCGGCGATGCTGGGCGCTGTGCTGATCCGCCCGGACCGTAAGGACGAGCCGGTCCGGTTCGGGTCTTTGGGCCGGGTCCGCCAGCGGGCCGAGCCGGTCTTCGACACGCGCAAAGGCCAGCTCGGCCTGGAGCGCCACGGCGGACGCACCCCCGCCGGGCTGTTCGCCCGTATCGCGCAGCGGGTGCTCGCGCTGGCTGCTGGGATCTGGCTCAACCGGCAGCTCGACCAGCCCGACAAACGCTCGCTGATCGCCTACGACCACTAACCCGACAAAGGAAACAAGCATCTAAGGGCCAGCGACCCCGGGGTCACGCGGTTGCGGACCTACATCTGCCCGTCGTGCTCGACACCCGTCGAGAACCGTGCTGCGGCACGCAGGCGGCTCCGCGAAGGAAAACACGACGTCGGGTGCAGCTACTGAGAGGAGCGGATCGAGCTGTGGGACGAGATCGAGCAGCAGCTGTCCAGCCCGAAGGTTGGCTCGCAGGTTGAGGAGATGCGCGACGCTGCCCAAGTCGTGCTCGACAGCGAGAGCCGCGAGCGGCTGCTGGTCGGCGAGGTCTATGCAATGGCGGCCCGGGCCAACCAGATCGCGCGAGAGCTCACGGTCAGCGATCGCGGGATCGACATGGAGATCGAGTTCAAGACCGACGACGGCAGCGCGACGGGCAAGAAGCTCTACCTGCATCTGAAGTCGGGCGACTCGCACCTGCGGCACCGCGAGCGGGACGACCGGCGCGTTTTCCGCATCGAGAACGTCAGGCATGCGGATTACTGGGCGGATCAAGGCTTCCCGGTGATGCTCGCCGTCCGGGATTCTTTGGGCGCCGGCGAGTGGATGGAGATCGGTGAGCGTCTCCGACAGCGGCGTGCCGCCGGTGCGCGGCCGGCTCGGGAGATCAGCTTTGCCGGCGAGCGCTTCGACGTGATGAGCATCCGCCGTTGGCGGAACCGAGTGGTCGGGCCTCAATGACCACCCCAGCGGGTCTACGCGCGAAGGTGCTCGCGTCCCTTGCCGCGCCAGACGACGAACCTGTCCGCGGCGGCCGACAGTCCCTGTGGCTACAACTCGGCTGGCGGCCACGGCCTGCTTACCTACTGGGCGGTCACCCGCTACGCGAGAGCCCGCAGCCGGACGACAGCCTCACGGATCCGCTCGGCAGCGTGGGTCCAGTCAGGAGGTATCGTTGGCTCTCCCTGGCCGTTTTGGACGTAGCCGGACGCTTGACGGAGCAACTCGGCGACGTCGGCGATCACTCCACGGTCAGCGACGTCGAGCGAGGTGACGAGCAGCAGCCGTCCGGTCACCAGCGCGTCCACCGTCCCCTGCCAGACAGCCGGGTCGTAGTCCTGTCCGCCGTCCCACCCCAGCCACAGAGCCTCCAACGTGTCCGCTGCCTCGTCGAGGTGGTTGGCTAAGGCTTCGGGCTCGCTCACACGGTCAACGTCGATCATGCAGCACCTCCCTCGCGTGAAGGTGAACGCCCCCGCCGGGACGGAAAGCGGGGGGCGCATACGCCGCCAGGGGGGGCTCAGCCCAGCAGCGTGGTGCACCATTTGCACCTTAACCGCTGTGACGACCCCTCAAACCTTCCCCCGCTATGAGGCGGGGCAAGGTCGCCTGGACAGGATGGGCGGCAAGGCGGATTGCGCCACCAACTGTTTACGTTGGACCTACTGTAATTTTATGCAAAAAAGCGCTGGTCAGAGCTACAAGACCAGATGCACCGTGGGAGTACGGGTGCGAACGGGCGCCTACCGAGCTTCAAACCGCGTCCAGGTTCCCGCTTATCCTTGCGCCAGAAGGTCTGGTGGTCTGCAGCGCGCCGAGGCGCAGAGCCGCCGATCTTCGTGCGCTCGACTGGGGCGCGCCGGCAGCGCGTAGCATGGCATCTATGGCGACAACGCAGACAACGCTGGAGTTCGACGAGGAGCTGCTGAGGCAGCTGCGGACTCACGTTGCCCGGTCCGGTCGCTCGGAAGCCGCTGTCGTTCAAGAGGCGGTGCGCCGCTACCTCGACAGTCTGGCGGGCTTGGAACGCGTCGTCCGCAGGATGCAAGGCCGCGGTCACCTTGACGAAGCGGAAGGTCTCGCGTTGGCGTACGGCGAGCTGCACGCGATGCGGTCCGAGCGGCGGTAAGTGCCCCGCGCAGTTGTCGATCCTGGCGTGTTCGTCTCTGCGTTGCTGGCCCCGCATGGGACGGCGGGCAAGCTCCTTGACGCGCTCTTTCGGGGCCAGTGGCAGCTGGTGGCCTCTCCGCTGCTGTTCGAAGAGCTCACCGACGTGCTGCTGCGGGAACGGTTCCATCGCTACTTCGACGCCACACAGGTGTATGAGTTCATCGCACAGTTGATCACCGTGGCGGTCCTTGTCGAGGACCCGATAGAACGCCCGAAGGTGACGCAGGATCCGCAGGAGCAGCCGCCGTCCGGAGCGGGTGACGCGGGCCGGAGCGTGCAGGATCTGATAGCGCAGCGTCTTCGGCTCGGGCTGTGCGCAACCGCCCGTCCAACGTCAGCGTCTGGGTGTGCACGAGCAGGTCTTGGGCCGTCATGACCAGCGCCAGCCACACCTGGTTGCGTTCGAACGTGTCGCAGGGCAGGTTGCGCGCCCCGGTGTCTTTCGCACCGCGGATGCGGTCCTCGACGTGGGCATGCGCCCGATGACGGACGTCTGACACCGCCAGGTCGGTCTCGGGCCGGTCGGTGAGGAACGCGGTGAGCCGGGCGGCTGTCGATGTCGTCGATGGTCAGCTGGGCGCCCGGATGCAACGGCTCACGGCGGGCGGTCACCCGCGACCCGGTCGGACACCTCGACAGGTCCTCACCGCCCGGTCAGCTCGGCCACGGCCGCGCCCTCGCGCGCCTCGCCGTTCTGGCGGGTCGCCGGAACCCACGCGCTGTCCGGTGTGGCGCGGATCGCATCTCTGACGTCGGCGGTGACCGGGAGCCCGGTCGAGAACCCCACCTTGGCCTGGCGCAGGCAGCTCAAGAACCCGTGGGTGGCGCCGGCGGTGTCGGCGCGCGCCATCAGCTCGACCGTCTCGGGCAGGCAGGGCAGCGCCGCCAGGCAGGCCTCGAGGCAGTCGATGTGACCGGCCGTGGTGCTGCTGCCCGAGTCTCCTGGGCGGAGCATGCCGCCCAAAGATTCGCCCACACCCGTCGCCGCGCATCCTGACCAGCCCAGCAGCGGATGAAACCCGAACCCGCGTTTGCACGTCGGCGCCGCGCCGTCGGTGTCGTCGGAATGGGCGGTGATCTCCCGTGGCGTCCAGGTCGACTCACAGCGGCTCGTCGGGCCGCTCGCCGCGCCACGCGGCAGCGACCACCGGCGGCGCGCCGCCCACCTTCCAGGCGTGCTCGCGGGCGGCCAGACGTTCGGCGCCAGCCACTCGACGATCAGCTCGTCCTCGGGGCTTCGCGACGATCGTGCGGTCAGCGGTGGCCGCAGAGGCGGCCGGCCCGAACAGCTCCTCTTGGTCGAGCACAGCCATGTGCCGCAGCGCGTCGCCGCCGTCGGCCAGCGTCAGCACGATGTCGCGGACGACCTTGCCCGGATCGTGGTCCCTCCACGACCGTCAGGCGCCCA
>JBOGEB010000220.1:0-2695 GCA_050743125.1 Egibacteraceae bacterium | reverse complement strand
CCAGCCCAGCGCGGCCGGTCATTCCTTGCCCGTCGGCGGTCACCGTGAACGGCGCCTGTGCCCTGTGACGCTCCCTCTTGCGTTTCACCCTCAAGATGGCCCTCCCAAGCCGTGAACCCGGCGCTCAACTACCGGCATTTCTGCAGCTCAGGAGGGCCTTCCTATGGAACCAGAACCGCCCCACCCGCCCCCACGCGAAACATCGAGGTTAGTTATTGGGCACGCAGCCCACTTTGCAGCTTTCAAACGACTTGACCCGCAGGCGTATTACCGGTGGGGCGCGTTATCGAAGCCGTGTGGGCTGCGGTCGCAGACGGGAGAACTTGGGTGACCGGAGCATGCTCTGGCAGACGAATCCCCTCGAATTCTGGGAGGTCCTGACCATGAGCGAGACACCCTCAAGCCGACATCGTCGCACCGAGTCCGCCGCTGTTAGTCCGTGAGCTGACATGGCTGCTCCAGCCGGACGGAGGGCAACCGCAGCGACAACGCGGTAGCCACCCCAGTTTCCGCCATCCCACCAGAAGCCTGGCACGGTGACCGTGACAGGCAAGCCCGGCGCCGACGTGCGCCTGGCACCCTCGCGAGCACCTTAAGGCAGGCTGAAGGGATCGAGCCCGTGACCGAGTACACGGTCGTGATCGAACGGGGTGAAAAGGCTTCGGTGCCTATGCGCCAGAGCTACCGGGCGTCGGCGTCGTCGGGGACAGCATCGAAGAGGTTGCCGAGCTGATCCGCGAGGCGATCGCGCTGCACCTGGACAGCCCCCGCGCTCATGGCGAGCCCGTTCCCGCGCCCTGCGCCGTAGCCACGACAGTCGTCACCGTGCCGGCCGCCTAAACAAGGCAGAAGCTGCTCAGTGAGGGCTCGATCACCCTTTGATCATCGAAGCACCGATTACAACCCCACCGTTTCCACCTCAACCCAACCGGTGTCAGGCATCACTTGTGAGCGGACATGCCTCTATAAAATTAATTGGTCATAGGCATGAAATCGTCCAGCCTCGGCGGCTCAGCGGCTGCGTGACGCTGCCCCTCCAGTGCGGGCTTCTGACGAATTACTCGAGGGGAATAACAGCGTCTAAGCAGCTTAACTAACGGTCTGTCGAACAAATAGTGTCCCAAAAACCCTTCCGTGTGAGATTACGGTCAGCTTCTCGCTCTCTCAACGAGCCGCAGCTACGCTCAACATGTTGTAATAGCTGGACGTCCAGTTCCTTGGGAATCACTGGATAACTGGCGATCAAGTTCTGCAGTTCCTCATGGGTAGCATCTGCGATCCAGTCTTGAGCAAAGACTCGGGCAGCCTTTTCAATTTCCGGTTCAAGCACCCGGGACCTTTGATTGACAGCTGCGACCGGAGACGCCAACACATGAGAGAAGAACGCCTGGAGTTCATCTCGTTGAAATACATAGTGCTCATCTGCTTCACGGACGAGGGTGTCGGCCTGGTTGGCTTTCGACTCGGTCTCGATCCCAAGAACAACTACACGAACACCCATGTCCTGCGCCGCGGCGACGCCTTCCCGAAGGTCTTCATCTCCTCCGAGCAGGTAGGCGGTCGCGATAGCCCGCTCACGGGCCAAGGTCATGAGGTCGCGATAGATGAGGGCATCGACACCCTTCTGCCTTCCTCCGCTGAGCCGACCCAGGCGCAGCTTCACCCCAGCAAGGCGCGCGATGCGCAGGTGATCCGCTGTGGGCACGCCATCCCGCGCACCGTCATACCAGTATGTCCGGAGTACCGGCAGGTCGCAGTGCCCTTCGGCGTAGTTGACCAGCATAATGATTAGACTTGGGTAGTCGCATTCGATGCCAAGCCGTTTCTTTGTGCCGCAGCAAAGCTTGCCGCCCTCCGCAAGCAAGTGACCCACATCAACCAAAATTGCGCATCGATCCACCAGTGGCCTCCATGAAAAAGGCCCCCCTTGCGGGGGGCCGAGTCCCGGACTGGGACCCATCAAAACTGCGCTGCACTCTATATGTAGCAGCTAGACCTACTCAAGTCTATACCCATTCGGGTCTGATCCTGACGTCCAGCCGCATGACCCAGGTTCTGCCTGTAGGCGCTGATGGGAGTACCGCGTCCACTCCGTCGGTCCAGGTGAGAGGTGGCGCTCTGGCGTCCCGTGTCACTACCGCTTGCGCATCGACCCACGCCCTAGGCGGACGTCACCAGCTATGGGTTGTGCGTCTGTCCACCCTTCGGCGCGTGCGGGCACGGCGACGCCCGCCGGTTGCGACGCTTGCGGGCGAAGACGAAGGCGGGCCTTGCGGGCGGGGCTGGCGCCCCCGTCCTCGGCCCGCACGCGACGTACCGAGCGGGCGCCCGCCGCCCCCTTCCGCCCGCGGTCGTCAGTGCCGCCCGATCTGAAAGCAGATTGGAAGCACCTCACCCGAACACGACGGCGACCGGTGGGACTTGAGTTGCTTCTTGTGGAGGCCCTCGGCCCTCGGGTGGTCATCACAGGGGTCTGTGTCTTCTGCGGGCGGGAGCCCTCGGCGAGGGCTGTGCAGGGCTCGCGAGGTCGTCCAGCCCGGTACGTCCGTAGAGGTCGTCCAGCCTCGATCGGAGCCCTCGTCGGCTTTCGGGGACAGGTGCCGTAGCGGTGGAGCGTGAGCGCCGAGCGTGCGCGCGCCTCCATGAGCCATGATCCGTCGGGGCTTGGACGCCTTCCGGATATCGGCCATCGAAG
>JBOGEB010000219.1:0-6522 GCA_050743125.1 Egibacteraceae bacterium | reverse complement strand
GCATCCGCGGCGTCCGTGACAGCTTCCCGCCCCCCTGGAGCCCGCTGGCGTGCGTGGCCGCCCTCGACGACCGGCTCCGCCCCCCCGCCTGAGGACGGTGACGGTCCGAGCGGCCTCGAGCACGTTCTTCACGGAACCGTCTCTTGGTGCTGCCGGCCTCGACGCTGTGGCGGGTTACAGCCAGCCGTTCTGGCGGGCGATTTGGGCGGCCTCGATGCGGTTGCGCGCGCCGGTCTTGTGGATTCCCGCGGAGATGTAGTTGCGCACGGTGCCCTCGGAGAGGAGCAGCCGGGTGGCGATGTCGGCGATCGTCGAGCCGTCGGCGGCGGCCGTCAGCACGTCGGACTCACGCGACGAGAGTGGGTTCGGGCCGGCGCTGAGCGCGGAGGCCGCGAGGTCGGGGTCGATGACCCGCTCGCCGGCAAGCACCCGGCGGATGGCGCCAGCGAGCACCTCGGGGGGTCCGTCCTTGACGAGGAACCCGAGCGCGCCCGCCTCCATCGCGCGGCGCAGGTAGCCCGGCCGGCCGAACGTCGTGAGCATGAGCACCTTGCAGCCGGGCAGCGTCCTGCCCAGTTCCTTCGCCGCCGCCAGCCCGTCGATGCCGGGCATCTCGATGTCGAGCAGCGCGACGTCGGGCTCGGCGTCCAGGGCCGCCGGCACCACCCGGTCGCCGGACGAGACCTGAGCGACCACCTCGAGGTCCGGCTCCAGGTTGAGCAGCGCCGCGAGCGCGCCGCGCACCATGCCCTGGTCCTCGGCGAGCAGGATCCGAATCATGCCTCCAGCACCGCCTCCCGCTCGTCGACCGTGGCCTCGGCGGCCGGCGCCGCCACCCGGGCCGGCAGGCGGACGGCCAGCCGGAAGCCGCCGTCGACTCGCGGCCCCGCCTCCAGTCGGCCTCCGGCGCTGGCCATGCGCTCGGCCAGCCCACGCAACCCGCTGCCGGCGCTCTCTCCGACCGTGCTCGCGAGCGCGACCCCGTCATCGGTCACCTCGAGCTCAGCGGTTTCTGCGCTGCGGCGCACGGCGATCTCGCAGCGTCGGGCTCGGCTGTGCCGGAGCACGTTCGTCACGCCCTCGCGCACCGCCCACCCGAGCAGCGCATCGACCTCCGCAGGCAGCGGCGTGCCGGTCGTGCGCACCGCAGCGTCGATGCCGGCCGCCGACAACGCCGACCGGGCACGGTCCAGCTCGGCCGCCAGGCTCTGGTCCCGGTAGCCGCTGACCGCCTGACGGACCTCGACCAGCGACTGCCGGCCGACCGCCTCGATGTCGGCCAGCTCCGCCCCCGCGCTGGCAGGATCCCGGTCGAGCAGCTTGCGGGCGAGGGTGCTCTTCAAGACGATCAGCGACAGGCTGTGCCCGAGCAGATCGTGGAGGTCGCGGGCGAAGCGCAGCCGCTCCTCGTTGACCGCGAGCCGGGCGAGCTCTTCCCGGGCTTCGCGCAGCGCGGCGATCAGCGCGCGCATCCGCCGCACGCTGATGACCAACAGGCCGATCATGAACGTCTGGAACCCGTAGAAGGCTGTGGCGATCGTGCCGAGGTCGAAGGCAAGGCAAACCGTGACCATGACCGCGGTGACTGCCGTGATGGCCGGGACCGTCTGTCGTGGGGGCAGAACCACGGCACAGGCCCCGGTCAGGTAGAAGAGCAGCATGAGCCCGTTGCCACCGTAGGCCGCGACGAGGCCGACGGCGAGCAGGGCCAGCAGGCCGAGCAGCGCCAGCCCGCGTGGCTGCGCGTTGCGCAAGTTTCCCCAGCCGACCCAGACCACCCGCAGCCACAGCGCGGCGAAGGCGACGAGCCCGAGCACGGC
Source organism: Egibacteraceae bacterium (assembly GCA_050743125.1). GTDB lineage: Bacteria > Actinomycetota > Nitriliruptoria > Euzebyales > Egibacteraceae > JBOGEB01. The sequence continues at coordinate 4,702 of JBOGEB010000219.1, read as the reverse complement.
CACGATCATCGCAACGCCGTGAAAGCGGCCCTTGACGATCGCGAGGATCGGGCTGGCGAGGGAGACCATCCAGACGGCGCTCCACCCGATGCGGCGCAGCAGGCGGGGCCGCCCCTCGGGGTCGCTCCCACCGAACTCAACCCACTTCGGCCAGCCGGTGTCGCCGCTTCTCTGCGGGCTCTCCACGTCTACGACGGTACCTCGCTTCCCGGCGCGGCAGGGTCCTCGGCAGTATCTCCACCCGTATCCACGACCCGCCGAGCACGGTGGTGCCGCGGACGAGGACGATCATGGATCTCGCGGCCACCACGGACGTGAGGAGTTTCGCGGCGTTGTGCGCTGACAGCGGCTGGGTCCGGAGCTGGCGAAGCCAGCCGCTGCCGCGCTCGAGGTCGATCCAAAGGCTGTGGGCGAACCGCAGGGAGCCGTAGACCGGGCTGCCGACCAGCAGGCCACGGGAGCGCCACCCGCACGGCACCTCGGGGTGGAGGCAGGACCGCATCGCCGTCGATGACCATACGACCCACGGCAATCTCGACGATCCGGTCGGCCTGCGCCTCCGTGTCCTCCAGGCAGTGGGTGCGCCTCGATGCGGCCCAGGCCCGCATGCGGCGCGCGATGATCTCGCCCTGATGGGCATGGACTCCGTCGCAACGCTTCTGTGCCACCGCTCGCCTCCTCTCTGTCGTCGTTATGTGGACGACGTTACGGAAGGCGAGGAGTGTCAGGTAGTGCCGCCTGTCCATTCTTTGACGTGACGGTTGTCATGCTGGGCCCTGGGCGCGTCAGCGCCGCTGCCTGGCCCGACGAAAGGCGACCGCAGTGGGTGAGCTCGTGATCGTGACCACCGACGAGCACGGCGTGGCCACGGTGCGCTTGAACCGGCCGCCGGTGAACGCGCTGAGCCCGCAGGTGTGGGCGGAGCTGGGCGAGGCCGGGCGGATCTGCACGACGGACGACGCGATCGCCGCGGTCGTGCTCTGGGGCGGGCCGAAGGTCTTCGCCGCGGGCGCGGACATCAAGGCGCTGGCGGAGCTGTCGTTCCAGGAGTGCTTCGCTCAGAGCGGCGCGCTCCAGGACGCGTTCACGGCGCTGGCCCGCATCCCGAAGGTCGTGATCGCCGCCGTGAACGGCTACGCGCTGGGCGGCGGCTGCGAGCTGTCGCTCACCGCCGACTTCCGCTACGCGGCCGACGACGCGACGTTCGGCCAGCCGGAGATTCAGCTGGGGATCATCCCCGGCGCCGGCGGCACCCAGCGCCTGCCGCGCCTGGTCGGGATCGCCAAGGCCAAGGAGATGGTCTACTCCGGCGAGCACTACCCGGCGACCGCGTGCCTGGCGATGGGGCTCGTCGACCGCGTGTTCCCCGCCGAGGAGGTCTACGACCGCGCTGTCGAGGCCGCCCGCCGCTACGCCGCCGGCCCTTACGCGCTGCGGATGGCGAAGAAGGCGATCGACGAGGGCGCTGGGCTGGACCTCGACAGCGCCTTACGGCTGGAGACCACGCTGCTCACCGCCACGTTCGCCACCGAGGACCGGCGCATCGGCATGCGCTCGTTCATCGAGCAGGGACCGGGCAAGGCCCGGTTCACCCGCCGGTAGGTTGCCGTCAGGCGGCACGGAGCCGATCGTCGAGCACACGCACGCAGCCCAGGTCGGCGTACAGATCCGCGGCGCCTTTATCGCCTTTATCTCGTCCATGCGCAGCTTGCGCAGCACGTTTCCGTCGATCGGGACGCTGACGTTTCCCCTGGCCGTCTCCCCCCGAAACTCGTCGCTGTACAGGGCAAATGACCTTACAACACGTGCTCGAGCCGGAAGGAGAAGCGGCGGATCAGGGCGGTCCAGTCGGGCAGATCGGGGGTGTCGAGGGTTTTGCAGTCCGGGTGCTGGTCGAGCCAGTCCGAGAGCTGGCGGTGCTGGACGGCCAGGGCAGGGTCGGCCAGGTCCTTCAACACCTCATCCAACGCAAACGGCCCGGTGTGGTGGCGCTCGACGGTGCCGAGCAGCGTGCGGGCCAGGCCGGGCAGGCCGGTGGCGACGGCGAGCAGCAGGATCACCGCGCCGTCGGCGGGCTGGCGCTGTGACCGGCGCATCGACTTCATCAGCTGGTAGACGTTGGCGAAGCGCTTCACCGACCGGGGCGTGTCGCCGAGCAGCGGGGCGACCTCGTCGATCAGCGCCAGCTCCTGCTCGGTGATCTCCAGGCGGGCGGCCTCCAGCCATGCCGGGTTCGGCGCCTCGGTGTCGAAGAGCGCGTCGACCAGCGCGAAGAACCCAGGGTCGACCTCCTCGATCGGGCCGGGCGCGGGCGCTTCCCCGGACGCCGCCGGCATGGGCGCCCCCGCGGCGAGGCTCGGCGTCAGCAGCCCGCGGACCAGCCGGCGCCGGGTCTCCGCGCCGAGGGGCTGGACCCAGAACGGGACCTGGAAGATCTTCTCCAGATAGTCGTCAGGCGTGGCCGACTCCCCGTCCGAGAGCAGCCTGCCGTAGTGCTCCCGCAGGGACCCGGCCAGCCAGCGCGCGTCGACCGCGACCACGACGACGAACAGCGGGAACGCGAGCAGCAGGTGCACGGCCTGGAGCACCTGGATGACCAGCTCGGTGGGGCAGCGGTCCAGGTCGTCGATGTACAGGACGATCCGGTTGATCGGGTACTCACTGGTGGGCGGCGCCTGCCCGTCCTCCAGGCGTCGGTTCTGCTGCTCGACGAGGTTGGACAGCCGCTCCAGGTCACGGCGGATCAGGGCGGGCACCCCCAGGTGCCGCCGGTAGTCGTCGCTGCCCGTGCGCTCGGCGAGGAACTCGGCGAGCACGCTGGCCGGCGTGGTCCCCGCCAGCTCGGCCTCGACCCGCTCGGCCTCCTCGGCGAGCTCCCGCTCCTTGGCGGTCGCGGCGTCGAGCTGCGCCTCGACCTTGTCGAGCTGCTCCTGTGCCTGCGCGATCTCCGTGAGCCCGTCCTGGACGACGCGTGTGCCCCGCCGCAGGTAGGCGGCGGCGCTGGCCAGGACCGACGCGAGGATCGCTGCGGTCTCGAGTGCCCCGGAGACGTCGAGCTGACCCAGCGCCCAGATCACCGCCGGGGTCAGCGCCACGGCCATGACGACCACGGCGGCGGAGCGCCACCCGCCGCGGCGCAGCGGCTCCAGCAGGGGGTTGGCCTGGTGCAGGACGTCGCGGGCCTCGGTCAGGGCGGCGCGCAGCTCCTGCGCCTCGGCGGCCATCGGGAGCCCCGCGGACCGCACCAGGTGCTTGGCGCGTTCGATCAGCGCTGCCAGCGGCTTGGCGCGGATGCGTTGGACCTCCTCGGCGGCCGTCTGGCGTTGCTGCTCCAGGCGGTCGCGCTGCGCGTGCAGCTGCTCGCGCCGCTCGTCGGTGACCTTGAGCCGCTCGATCCAGTGGTCCTGGCGTTGCGCGACGAGGTCGTCGTCGGCGCAGGTGCGCAGGTTGCGGAAGACGTGCTCGACCAGGCTGGCCCACAGGTTGCCCTCGACGTACTGCCAGGCGTTGAACTCGATCTGGACGATGTGGGTGTAGAAGGGCAGCTCCCGCTGGACCCGCCGGCTGGCGGCCGGAGCGTTGACCAGGCCGTCGATCCGGCGCTGGAGGCTGCGCAGGAAGAAGCTCTTGCCCGAGCCCCAGTCGCCGAACAGCCCGATCGCCAGCGGTGGGGCGAGCGCGCGTGAGGCGATGAGGTAGGCGAAGGCGTCGACCTCGGCGCTGATCCCGACCAGGTCGTCCGGCTCGGCGAGGGGTTTGTCGGCCTGGTAGGCCGGCACCTCGACCCGCGGGGGTGGGCAGGGATGGCGGTCGCGCAGGAACGTCCCGTACGGCTGCTGGGAGGCCAGGAAGTCGTGGTAGGACGCCACGATCGCGGCGGCGTCGATGCCCCGCGCGGCAAGCTCGCGGCGGATCGCCGCGGAGGCCGGGTTGTCCAGCTCCAGCAGCGCGCCGAACAGCGCCCGCAGCGGCACCAGCCCGTCAGGGTCCGGCGCCTCCCGCGCCCGGGCGAGGATCCGCTCGACGTCCGGCTCCAGCGGCGGCAGGGCGTCGGCCGGCAGGCGGCGGACGGCGGCGAGCAGCCCGTCGCCGTCGTACCGGCGCGCCCCCGCGGCGCCGAGCACCGCGCCGAGCGGGACGCCGAAGTGGTCGAGCAGTTGGCGCGGCTCGCTGTCCGCCACGTGGGCGAGCAGGATCCCGACGAGCAGGTCGAGCGAGCCCACCGCGCTGGCGCCCGGCGCCGCCCCGCCCGCCCGGGCCCAGGCCCAGCGGAACGCGAGCTGTGACGGCCCCGACAGCTCAGCGGGCATCGAGGATCAGCTCGCCCGCCGGCAGGCGGCGGATATGGTCGACGTACGGGTCGAGCTCTCCCGGCTCGAAGCGGCACAGGCCCACCGCCCACCACAGGCCGGCCGGCTTGCCCTCCAGCTTGTACGCCCCGTCAGGCAGCAGCACCGCCCAGCCACCGGGCAACCCGACGAGCCTGGCGCGCAGCGCGCCGGTGGCGAGGTCCCAGACGCGCACCGAGCCGTCGTCGCCGCCGGAGAGCACCTGCCCGTCCGGGGCCGCCGCCACCGCCCACACCGGACCGCTGTGGCCTTCCAGGGCGCGGATCAGCTTGCCGGTGGCGAGGTCCCAGACGCGCACCGAGCCGTCGGCGCCGCCGGAGAGCACCTGCCCGTCCGGGGCCGCCGCCACCGCC
>JBOGEB010000218.1:0-6576 GCA_050743125.1 Egibacteraceae bacterium | reverse complement strand
CCGCCTGGTGGCTTGAACTCGATGTGGCGGTCGGTCACTATGAGGTCGACTGCGTGCGGGCACGCACGATCGCTGGGATTCCCTTCGTGCAGGAGGTGCGCACCGATGATGCTGGCCCCCCGCGAGCGGGACAAGCTTGCGATCTACGTCGTGGCGGAGATCGCTCGCAGAAGGCGTGATCGGGGGACCAAGCTCAACTACGAGGAGGCGACCGCGCTGATCTGTGAGGCGATCCTCGAGGGAGCGCGGGACGGGAAGTCGGTGGCTGACCTGATGGCGCTCGGGCGCGGCGTCGTGACGAAGGACCAGTGCATGGAAGGGGTCGATCACCTCCTGCACCTGGTCCAAGTGGAGGCGACGTTTCCCGACGGGACCAAGCTCGTCTCCGTGCACGACCCTATTGGCCCCAAGCGGGAGTGACGGCATGAACCCTGGCGAGATCATTCCTGCACAAGGGCCTGCGATCCAGCTCAACGAGGGACGGCGGCGTGAGCAGCTCGTGGTGAGCAACACCGGGGACCGAGCCGTGCAGGTGGGGTCGCATTACCATTTCTTCGAGGCGAACCGGGCGCTCGAGTTCGATCGCGCTCGGGCGCTGGGGATGCGGCTTGACATCCCCGCGGGGACGGCCGTCCGGTTCGAGCCCGGCGCGGAGCAGGAGGTGACCCTCGTTCCGTTCGGGGGCACAGGGCGGGTCGTCGGCTTCTCGAACCTGGTCGGCGGTGCCGTCACCGCCAAGGCGACCGTGCAAGCGGCACTCGCCGCCGCTCGCCGGCTGGGGTTCCGTGACGAGAAGCAGCGCCGTGGCTGAGCTGAGCAGGCGCGACTACGCGGCGCTGTTCGGGCCGACCAAGGGCGACCGCTTCCGCCTCGCCGACACCTCGCTGGTCTGCGAGGTCGAGCGGGACCTGCTGACCTACGGCGACGAGGTCGTGTTCGGCGGCGGGAAGACCATCCGCGACGGGATGGGCCAGACGCCGGGCCTGCGCAACGATCAGGGCTGCCTCGACCTCGTCATCACCAACGTCGTGGTCATGGACCCGATCATCGGCGTCGTCAAAGCCGATCTCGGCGTGCGGGGCGGCCTCGTCGCCGGGATCGGAAAGGCAGGAAACCCCTACGTGATGGACGGGGTGAGCCCCAGCCTGATCGTCGGCGCCGGAACCGACGTGATCGCAGGGGAGGGGCTGATCGCCACGCCGGGCGGGATCGACAGCCACATCCACATGATCTGCCCGCAGCAGGCGTACGAGGCGCTCTCGAACGGCGTCACCACGATGATCGGCGGTGGGACCGGCCCGACGGACGGCACGAACGCGACCACCTGCACACCCGGCCCCTGGAACATCCAACGCATGCTGGAGGCGGCCGAGGGGCTGCCGGTCAACTGGGGCATCCTGGGCAAGGGCAACAGCAGCCTGCCGGGCTCGCTTGTCGAGCAGATCGAGGCGGGGGCCTGCGGGTTGAAGGACCACGAGGACTGGGGCACGACGCCTGCCGTGATCGACTGCAGCCTGCGGGTGGCGGACGACTACGACGTGCAGGTCGCCATCCACACGGACTCGCTGAACGAGTCCGGCTACGTGGACGACACGATCAGCGCGATCGACGGACGCACCATCCACACGTATCACACGGAAGGCGCTGGTGGGGGTCACGCGCCGGACATCATGGTCATCGCCGGGCACCCCAACGCGCTGCCCTCGTCCACCAACCCGACCAGGCCGTACACCGTGAACACGATCGACGAGCATCTGGACATGCTCATGGTCTGCCATCACCTGAACCCCGCGGTGCCCTCGGACGTCGCCTTCGCCGAGAGCCGCATCCGGGCGGAGACGATCGCCGCCGAGGACGTGCTCCACGACCTGGGCATCTTGAGCATGTACTCCTCCGACAGCCAGGCGATGGGACGGGTGGGAGAGAGCTTCACCCGGGCGTTCCAGACCGCGAGCAAGATGAAGGATCAACGGGGCAGACTCTCCGAGGACGCGCCCGCCAACGACAACTTCCGCGTCCTGCGCTATGTGGCGAAGCTCACGATCAACCCGGCGATCACGCACGGCTGCGCCGACCTGCTCGGCTCACTCGAGGTCGGCAAGCTCGCCGACATCGTGCTCTGGCCGATGACCTCGTTCGGCGCCAAGCCGAAGCTCATCGTCAAGGGTGGAATGGTGAACTGGGCGGCCATGGGCGACCCCAACGCGTCGCTGCCGACGCCGCAGCCGGTCTCCTACCGCCCGATGTTCGGTGCGTACGGCCTCGCACAGGCGCGGACGTGCCTGACGCTCATGTCGCAGGCGGCGGTGGCTGGCGGCGTTCCCGAGAGGCTGGGACTGCAGCGCAGGGTGCACGCGGTCGGCAGGTGCCGTGGCATCGCCAAGCGCGACCTCGTCCGGAACGACACGCTGGCCGAGATCACCGTCGACCCGGAGACGTATCAGGTGCGCGTAGACGGCGAGGTCGCCACGTGCGAGCCGGCCAGCCGCCTGCCGCTCGCCCAGGCGTACTACCTCGTCTAGGGGGTGGGCAATGACCGTTCGCCACGTCGTCGAGGCGGACAACGTCGATGAGCACGGGTTCGTCATCGACCCAGCCAAGGCACGTCACTGTGCGATCCGGGCCGGGGTGCTGCTCGACCTGAGCGGTCCCGTCGACCCGCTCACGCACCTGAACCGTGACTTTGACGACCATGCCCTCGGCGACTGTGTGGTCGCGGAGCGCCTCGAGCCCGGCGCGCCCGTCCTGCGTGAGCCGACCGGCCGGTTTCTCGTCGCCTCGACGCGTCCGGAGGCCCTGCGGCGGCTGCGCCAGGTGGACGTGGACGCGCGGCGTATCGCCTGGTTACAGGTCCATCGCCGCAGGCGCGAGCAGGCGTTCGATGCCCCCTGAGGCGGCCGGTGGCCTGTTTTCGCTGCTTAGCGTGCTGCAGCTCGCGGACAGCTTCTTCCCCTCGGGCCGCTACACGCTCTCGCACGGGCTCGAGTCGTTCGTCCAGTGCGGGTGGGTCGAGCGTCCCGACGAGCTGGAGGCCCTGATCGAGGAGTACCTGACGGCGGTCGTCGGGGGCGCTGACGCGGTCGCCGCCGCCGAGGCCGCACGGCGCGCCGCCTCCGCCGACGTCGCCTCGATCGTCGAGATCGACCGGCGGCTGCTGTCGATGAAGCTGGCCGACGAGGCCGCGGTCTCGTCGGTTCGAACGGGAAGGCAGCTGCTCGCCACGGCACGGAGCTTGTGCGCGAGCCCGCCGCTGGAGCGGTATGCCGACCAGGTCAACGCCGGCCAGGCCCCGGGCAACCACGCCGTGGCCCTGGGCGTCTTCGGCGCGGCCTGGGGCCTGACCCCAGCCCAGGTCGCCCTCGTCGAGCTGTACTCCTTCGCCACCGGGCTTCTTGGCGCGGCGCTGCGGATGCTGCGCCTCGGGCACGTCCAGGCGCAGGGAGTCCTTCGCCGGCTGGGGCCTTGCCTCGACGCTTTGGCGCAGCAGGCGAGCTGCACCTCATACGAGGACATGCGCGCGTTCGCACCGGCCATCGAGATCATGCAGATGCGCCACGAGCGGGCGGAGGTGCGATTGTTTGCGAGTTAGCCGTCAGGTGAGGGAACCATGAGCATTCCACGGGTCGGGGTCGGGGGACCGGTCGGGTCGGGAAAGACCGCGCTGGTGGAAGGACTGGTCCCAATCCTGGTGCGGGCGGGCCATGTGCCGATCGTCATCACGAACGACATCGTCACCCAAGAGGACGCTCGACATGTCCGGCACGCCCTGAAAGGGGTCTTGGCAGAAGAGCGGGTCCTCGGGGTCGAGACCGGAGCCTGCCCGCACACCGCCGTCCGCGAGGACCCGACGATGAACCTGGCGGCGGCGGAGGAGATGGAGGCGCGGTTTCCTGACTCTGCCCTGATCCTCATCGAGAGCGGCGGCGACAACCTGACGCTCACCTTCAGCCCGGCCCTCGTCGATTACTTCGTCTACATCATCGACGTCGCAGCCGGCGACAAGATCCCGAGAAAGAACGGGCCGGGCATCACGCATTCCGACCTGTTGGTCATCAACAAGACCGACCTGGCGCCCCACGTGGGGGCCGATCTCGAGGTCATGCGCCGTGACGCGGCGGCGATGCGACCGAACCGGCCAACGCTCTTCACGAACTGCAGAACCGGCGAGGGAGTGCTCGACGTCGCGAGGGTCATTGCCCAGGAGGTCCTCTTTGGACCCCTCTGCGCCGACCTGGAGCTCTAGCCCGGCCAGGTCAGGCGGGGCGCTGGCCCAGCGCGTCGCCGTCGAGCGGCTGCCGCCGGCCTTCGCCCGCTTCGAGCACCAGCCCGAGCAGATGCCGGCTGGCGCGCCCGGCAAGTTGGGGCTGTTGCAGCTGCGGTTCGAGGCGCAGGACGGCCGGACGCGCCTCGCGTCGGGCTACGCGAGCGGCCCGCAGCGGGTCGGGCGGGCGCTGCACCTCGACCCCGAGCTGCCCGGAATGGCGTTCGCCTTCATCCAGTCGGTCAGCGGCGGGATCCTGCAGGGCGACCGGCTGGGCGTCGAGATCACGGTCGCGGAACGGGCGCAGGCGCACGTGACCACGCAGTCGGCGACCAAGCTTTACCGCATGGACCGCAACTACGCGACGCAGCGCCTGCGGGTGCGAGTCGAGTCCGGCGCCTACCTCGAGTTCCTGCCGGATTACTTGATTCCGTACCGCAACGCCCGTTTCTACCAGGAGGTCACGCTCGAGGTCGCGGATGACGCCACCGTGGTCTTCTCCGACGCGCTGGCACCCGGCCGCACCGCCTCGGGCGAGACGTTCGCGTACGACCTGCTGCACACGCGGCTGGAGGCGCGTGACCTCTTCGGCGGCCTCCGCTTCACCGACACCCTGCTGCTCGAGCCAGGCAGGCGCGACCCGCGCCGGACCGGATCGCTGGCGGGACGCAGTGATCTCGGCACGCTCTATGTGCTGACCCGGGCGGTCGGCTCTTCGGGGCTGGCGGACCGACTTCATGATTGCGTCAACGCCGTGTCAGGCGTGGTTGGCGGCGCCAGCCGGCTTCCCGGCGGGGACGGGGTCGTGGCACGGATGATCGGAGACAGCTCCCGAGCGGTCCAGGCCGCGCTGCACCAAGCGTGGCGTACGGTGAGAACCGCGACCCTCGGCGTAGGCGTGCCAAGAATCCACAGCGTGAAGTACGGCCAAGAGCCGACGGATCCGCCCTATGAGCGTGCTTGAGAAGTATTCCGGGGTCGGGTCGGTCGGGTTCCGCTCCTTTAGAGCGGGCGGGTGGGGGAGGTTGGTGCGGTCGGTGGATGTCGCACCATTGCCACGGCCGCTCGCACCGGGTGCCGTCCGGGTAGACGAACCGGCAGGCCCGGTCACGCTCGATGACCGCGAGGCGTTGCGCGGGGCTGGGGTACCGGCGCACGTCAAGCCACACCATGCGCCCGTCACGGGTCACCTGGCGGTGGACGACGTCGGCGTCACAGACGATCCGTCTGGCGGTGGCGCCGCAGATCGTTCCGGCCCAGTCCAGGCGGGCTGCCGGGGCGTCGGCTTTTTCTGGCTCTTGGCATGTGTCCGTGGGTGGTGTCGGGCGCGGGTCATCCGGCTCTTCTTCGGTGTTGGCGGGTGAGCGGGTCGGGCGGGTGCATGCCGAACCGCCCGGTGTCCGGGTCGCGGGCCACGAGCCAGCCGTCCTCGTGGATCCTGTGGTGACACGTCCAGCAGGTTAAGCAGAGGTTGTCCTCGTCTGTGGGTCCCAGGTCGCGTGTCCACCAGCGCACGTGATGCACCTGGCAGCGGGACGCGGGCGCGCCGCACCCCACGCAGGTCTGGTCTCTGGCGATGACCGCGACCCGCTGCTGCCTCGTCGGCTGCCGTTGCGTGCGGCCCGCGTCCAAGACCTCCCCGTTGCGGGTCATCCACACCGTCGTCACCTCGGCGTCGCAGCAGACCATCTGCGCGGTCGCCGCGCTGACCGGGCCCACCCCGTCCAACCGCGCCGCCGGCGCCCCAGGCGTGCCGTCCAACGCCTCGGCGGTGGCGATCAGGATCACGTGCGGCCGTTGGACGGCGACTTGCGGCAGGTCGCCTGCGTCGAGTGAGCGTCGGGCGAGCTCGACGAGCGCGTCGGCCAGCCTTTGCGGGTAGGTGCGGTCGTCGGCGTGGCCGGTTTTGCGGGCCAGCGGGTCCAGCGCGGCGGTCAGCGTGGCGCCGCCGAGCGGGTCCAGCTCGAACCCTCCGCGCAGGGCCCCGTCCGGGGTGTCGGTGGTGACCGACAGCCGCCGGTTGGCCCACGCCCGCTTCTCCCGCCCTGCCAGCGCCTCAGGGTCGACGGTGTGGGTCCAGGCGTCCACGTGCTCGCGGAGCCGGCGGCGGTCCATCCCGCCGCCGTCGCCGGCCACGAGCCGGTCCAACTCTTCCCGCACGTCCGGGCGCAGCTCCTTGGCGGTCTGCACGGCGACCTGGGCCTGCCCCAGCCCGATCGTGCCCGCGCGGACCGCGGCGGCGGTCTCGGGCAGGCCCTCCAGCCCGACCGCGGTCTCGGCCTGCGCGCGCGCCTCGCCGCGGGTCAGCCGCAGCC
>JBOGEB010000217.1:0-6579 GCA_050743125.1 Egibacteraceae bacterium | reverse complement strand
GATCCCGTCGTTAGTCCTCGTCGTCGAAGAGGTCGTCGATGTCCTCGATCCCCAAAACCCGGGCGACCTCCACGCCGATCGCGGTGCGGATGACCTCGACGAGCTCGCTGCGCGAGGCGCCCCGAAGCTCGAGGGGACGCCGGTAGACGACCAAGCGTCGGCCTTCTCCCCCCGGGGGCGTCCCCCCGGGTCTCCCCCCGGGACTCTCGACCAGGCGCGCGAGCGGCACCTCACCCTTGGCGATGACCTCGTCGTCCACAGGCGGGACGGCCTCGATGACGACCTCGACGCCGGAGACGCCCTTGAGGAGGGCGGGGGGCAGCTCGGCGATCGCGTTCTCTACAAGGTCGGAGAACCGAGCGCCGTGCGCGGTCCGGAACCCGTCCGACGGCCGTCGCCGACGGTTGTTGTCGGCCCGTATGGCGCGGCCGTGACGGTCGTGGCGCCTGGAGCGCATGCGCGAATCGTAGGCGCCCACGCCACCGCACGCTCAGGCGCGTGCATGCGTGCGTGATTCCGATAACCCTGTAGTGGGTCACGCACGCTTGCACGCTCCTTTGGCGGAAGATCCCAGCGTTGCCGTCGGCGGTGCTCTACCTTCTCAGGCTATGACCGATCCAATGCGCACCTGCTCGCGGGCCGGCTGCCGGTGGCCGGCTGCAGCGTCGCTGTCCTTCCGGTACGCCAGCCGCCAGGTCTGGCTCCTCGACCTGCGTGATCCCGAACCGTCGTTCTACGACCTGTGCCCACACCATGCGGATGTGCTGGTGGTCCCACGAGGCTGGGATCGTGTCGACCAGCGGACGGTCGCCGAGGTGGTACATGAGCCGTCGGCGCAGGGGTTCGCTGAGCGCGCTGCCGCGCGTCGAGGAGTGCCCATGCGCGAGCCTGCGCTCACTGGCGCGACTCGCGCTGCCGTGCCGGCTCGGGTCAACCGGTACGAGGACCTCGCCCGCGAGCTGCCTCGCCTCGCGGCCGAGTTCGCCGCCCTCTGCAGTCACGGCGAGCCGGGCTTGGGAGCCGATGCCCCCGCCCTGGTGCCTGAGGCTCAACCACCCAGCCGCGTGATCGTGCCGATCGAGGTGGCCAGGCGACCCCTCAGCGAGGTTGTCAAGCGTTGAGCCCCAGTAGTGTGACTTCTTATGTGCGAGGCGACACAAAGAGGGAAGCCGACCGGTGACGCTGCCGCGGTCGCTCGTAGCGGAGGTCCGGCGCCTCGACGAGGCGCAGCTTCGGCGGCTGCTCATCCTGGCTCGTGGCCTCCTGGTCAACTCGCCTGGACCGACGGTGGAGCTGGAGGACGTAGCTGGGATGCCAGCGGTGGACTACCGCCAGCAGTACGTCCAGTGCGGGCGCCGGTGCAGCGCGTGCCCGCACGGGCCGTACTGGTACGCCTACTGGAAGGACGGCGGACGCAGCCGCTCCCAGTACATCGGGCGCGAGCTCCCGGCCGACGTCCGCCACCTCCTGAAGGATCGTGGCAGATTTTTGGACTCATGAGCGGCAGCCCAGCCCCATTCGTGTGATACTCATCGCCCCAAGAGGGGCTCGCTCACCCTTAGTGGAGAGCACGGCCGGGTTAAGGAAACGACCGCTGTGGGTGATTTGCCCTAGGATTCCCGCAGCGAACGTCGATTCGGGGAGTTGAGGAGATGGAGCAGCTCACGCGGATCGTGAAGGCGTACGACGTTCGTGGACTGGTGCCGGACGAGCTCAACCATGAGGTCGCGGAGTCGTTGGGCCGTGCCGCGGCGGTCGAGTTGCGAGGTTCGGCGATGATCGTCGGGCGCGACATGCGCCCTTCGTCCGAGCCCCTCGCTACGGCCTTCATGCGTGGTGTTCGCGCCCAAGGCATCGACACGATCGACATCGGATTGGCGTCGACCGACCTGGTCTACTACGCGTCGGGCAAGCTTGGCCACCCGGGGGCGATGTGGACGGCCAGCCATAATCCGTCCCGATACAACGGCGTCAAGCTCTGCCGGGCGGGAGCCGAGGGGGTGTCGCTGGAAAGCGGCCTGGCCGAGATCCGCGACCGGGCGATGAGCCACGACTTCCCCGAGCCGGAGACCGAGGGCGCTGCGCACCAGGACAACCTTATCGACGACTACGCCGAGCATGTCCGCTCGTTTATCGACCCTGGAGTCCTGCGGCCGTTGTCCGTCGTCATCGACGCCGGCAACGGGATGGCCGGACTCGTGGTCCCACCGGTTTTCGAGGGGTTGCCGATTCGCGTCGACCCGCTGTACTTCGAGCTCGACGGGACCTTCCCGAACCACCCGCCCGACCCGTTTCAGGCCGCGAACCTTGTCGACCTCCAGCGGCGTGTCGTCGGCACGGGGGCCGACCTCGGGATCGCGTTCGACGGGGATGCGGACCGGATGTTCTGCATCGACGGGCAGGGTCGGATCGTGGCGCCGTCGCTTGTGGCGGCGTTGATCTCGAAGACGCTCCTGGAGCGCTTCCCTGGCGAGACGATCCTCTACAACCTCATCTGCTCCCACGTCGTGCCCGAAACGATCGAGGCCGCGGGCGGCCACGCGATCCGAACCCGCGTCGGCCACTCGTTCATCAAGAGCGTGATGAAGGAGACCGGGGCCATCTTTGCCGGTGAGCACTCCGGTCACTACTACTTTCGCGACAACTTCCGCGCAGACTCGGGCCTGATCGCTGCCCTGATCCTCCTGGAGGCGCTCTCCGAAGCTGGAGGCACACTGTTCCAGCTGCTCGCCCCCTACGACCGGTACGTCCAGTCAGGTGAGATCAACACCGAGGTCTCCGACCAGCGCGGCACCATGGACCGGGTCGCGGAGACGTTCGCCAGCGAGGGCGAGGCCGACTGGGCTGACGGCCTGACTTTCAACGGCGACGGCTGGTGGTTCAACATCCGCCCGTCGAACACCGAGCCGGTGCTCCGCCTGAACGTCGAGGCCGGCGACGAGTCCGCGATGGAGTACGTCCGCGATCGGGTCCTCGCCCTGCTCGAGGGCTGAGAACCTGTGCCGCACAACAACGGGATGCGGCTGACCGCGGTGCGATCTGCAGCAATTCAACAAGGAGAGGACGATGCCTGTTGACGCTGAGCTCATCCAGCTGCTCGTCTGCCCCGCCTGCCACGGCGCCATCGAGTACAAGGACCGCCGTAATCTCATCATCTGCATCGAGTGCGGCCTGCACTACCCGGTCCGCGACAACATCCCGATCATGCTCATCGACGAGGCCACGCGACCGCCCCAGCGCGGTCGCAAGAGCGGGTGAGGCGTCGACTCCTTTTTCGCAACCGCCTGCTCGACGCGGGCTGCGGAAAAGGGGTCGATCAGCGTAGCGACCGCAGAAGGGAAGGCACGTGGTGAACCTTGACGAGCCGCACCGCTTTGCCGAAGTCGATCCTCTCGACGCGCTGGCCGATGTCGAGGGCACGGCTACTCAGTGGCTCCAGGCCCGGGCACATGCCGGTTCGCCGATCGACCTCTGCGGGCTCGACGCGGTGCTCATGGCGGGGATGGGCGGGTCGGGAATCACCGGTGACCTCGTCGCCGCGCTCGCCGCGGACCAGCTCGACCTGCCGATCGCGGTACAGAAGGGTTACGGGCTGCCCCGTTGGGCCGGCCCGCGCACGCTCGTCGTCGCCGTCTCGTACTCAGGCGGGACCGAGGAGACCCTCTCCGTGGTTGCGGAGGCTGTCGCCCGCGGCTGCAGGGTGCTCGCAATCTCCAGCGGCGGTGACCTCGACCGGATCGCCGCCGAGCACGGCCTCGACCGCGTCATCGTCCCTGGGGGCGGGATGCCACGACACAGCCTCGGCAAGCTCGCCGTGCCCGCGCTCGTCGCCCTGGGGCTCGACGAAGGCCTCGACGAGGCGACCGCCGTCCAGTCTCAGCTCGCCGCCGCTTGGGGCCGTGGCGTCCCCACCGCCGCCAACCCCGCGAAGCGGCTCGCCGTCACGATCGCCTCGGGCGGCTGCGTCGTCGCCTACGGAGGAACGGGGCTTGCGGCTGTGGCCGCGTACCGCCTGAAGTGCCAGCTCAACGAGAACGCGAAGATGCCCGCCTTCTTCGGAGTGCTCCCCGAGCTGTGCCACAACGAGATCGTCGGCTGGCAGGATGGACCGCTGGCGAGCGACGCCGGGATCGTGTGGCTTCGGGACCCCGCTGGCGAACACTCGCAGGTCACGCGCCGGATCGCGGTGACGGACCAGCTCATCGCCAACGCAGTGGCGTGGACGACCCAGCTGACCGCCTTCGGCCGCAAGCCCCTTGCGCGGGTCGCGTCGCTGCTCCTCATGGTCGACCTCGTGAGCGTGTACACCGCGATCGCTCTCGACCGCGACCCCACGCCGATCGTCCCGATCGACATGCTGAAGCGCGAGCTCGCGAGAGCGTGCCCTTGATCGAGCGGTTCCGCGGGCGCTCACCGCGGGTGCTGCTCGTTCTTGGCTCGGGCCTTGGCTCGCTCGCCGGTGAGGTCGCGGAGCCGACCGTGCTGGGCTTCGACGAGGTCGGCCTGCCGCCCGCTACGGTGCCGGGCCATGAGGGCCGGCTCGTGGCCGGGACGCTGCATGGGGTGGAGGTGCTCGTCCAGCAGGGACGGCTCCACCTCTACGAGGGCTATGGCGCGAGCCAGGTGACCGCCTGCGTCCGGCTCGCCGCCGAGGCCGGCGTCACCGCGCTCGTCGTCACCAACGCGGCCGGCGGGCTCCGCTCGGACCTGCGTCCCGGCGACCTGCTCCTCGTCACCGACCACCTCAACCTCACCGGTACAAGTCCCCTGATCGGCCAGCCGCGTTTCATCGACATGAGGGACGCGTACGACCCTGAGTTCCGCGCCCGCGCCCACGAGGCGGCGACCGCTGTGGGGGAGCACCTCGTCGAGGGGGTCTACGCCGGACTCGTCGGCCCCTCCTACGAGACCCCGGCGGAAGTGCGGATGCTCCGGACGCTCGGTGCGGACGCGGTCGGGATGTCGACGGTGCTGGAGGTGATCGTGGCTCGCGCGCTCGGCCTGCGCGTTTTGGGATGCTCGCTCATCACCAACGTGCACCAGACGCATGGTGCCGAGGTGGACCACGCCAAGGTGCTCGCGATCGCCGCCGCTGCCGGACCGAGGCTCGCTGGGGTGGTGGGGGAGGTTCTGCCCCGGCTCATCCGGCTGCGCTGAGCGCATTGTGCCGGAAGCACGGTTCACCAGGAGCCGCGCCTTGTCCCCTGGGCTCGTCGTGGGGGGAGCAAAACCCGAGGTTATGCTTTTCCCCAATTCCCCCCCTGCGACCTTTGTCGGGAGGTCGAGATGATGCGTAGCCGCCAGGCGATGATCGCTGGGCTCGTCGCCGCGAACACGATGGTCATCGTGGCCGGGCTGCTTTTGCTCGTGAGGGGGTCGGCACCCGGCGTGGCCGGGCGGCCGGTGGTCCTTGGGCAGACCTCCCCGACGATCAGGCAGACGCAGTCGTCGAACGCCGCGATCTCGGTAGCGTTCAGCGAGGCCGCGTACCCGAAGGGCTCGGTCTCCACGGCGGTGCTCGCCCGTGACGACACGTGGATCGACGCGCTCGCGTCCAGCGGGCTGCAGGGCTCGATCGGCGCCCCGTTGCTTGTGACCCCCCCAGAGCAGCTCGCTCCAGAGGTACGTGGCGAGCTGAAGCGCATGGGCGCCCGCAACGTCTATCTCATGGGCGGGCCTTCAGGGCTGTCGTCAGCGGTCGAGAGGGCGCTCGTCGATGACGGCTACCAGGTCGAGCGCGTCCCCGGCGACGACGCGATCGCCAACGCGACCGCGCTCGCGGGCCGGTTTTTGCCGTACGCGAAGACCGCGCTGCTCGTCCGGGGGATCACCGGCTCCGCTGACGAGAGCCGCGGCTTTGTCGATGTCCTGGCCGGCGGCGCCTGGGCCGCCTCCGAGAGCATGCCGGTGCTGCTCACCGACCCGTTCCAGCTGTCGGTCCAGACCCGGGAGTACCTGGAGCGGTCCAACGTGCAGAAGGTCATCCTCGTCGGCGGCAGGATCGCGCTCGGCGGCTCCGTGACCGCCGAGCTCAAGCGGTTGGGGGTCGAGGTCCAGCGCATCTCAGGGCCGAGCCGCTTCGACACGGCCGCGAAGATCGCCGCCCTACGCGCCACGGACCCAAAGGACCCGAGCGTCCTGCTGGTCGACGGGAGCGGTGAGCGGCTGTGGGTCGCCGCGTTCGCCGCCGCGCTCTACTCGACACGCGCGGCCGCGCCGATCCTCCTGACCGACCACGATGTCCTGCCGCCCGCGACGGACGTGGTGCTCAAGCAGTTCCCCTCCCGGCCAGTGTGCGGACCGGGGGTCAGCGACCTCGCGTGCGCAGCGGCGAGAACCGAGGCCGAGAAGGCGCTGAACAGCCGCGTGCGATTACCAGGCTGATCCACGGCGAGTAACCTTACGACGGTGGATCCCCCGCCGGTCGGGGCGGGGGATCCATCCTATGAACTTGTGTCGAAGCGCTGGGGGCGGTGTCGCGGTGTCGCCGACGAAGGCTCACCAGGACGTCTCACCGCTCCAAACCCAAGGACCGCGTGTGTCGAAGCGCTGGGGGCGGTGTCGCGGTGTCGCCGACGA
>JBOGEB010000216.1:0-6633 GCA_050743125.1 Egibacteraceae bacterium | reverse complement strand
GATCCACGAGGACGGCTGGCTCGTCATCCGCGACCCGGACACCGGACGGTTCAGCATGCACCCGCCCGACCCGCTCGCCCGGCCACACCGACGACGAGCCGGATGACCCGCACCCACCACCCACGGACACACGCCAAGAGCCTTTCCGGCGCGGACCACCAGGGGCAGGGCGGATATGGGGGGACGACCGGCGTTGATGCTGCTCAGAATGAGTTTGAGAAGTATTCCGGGGGTCGCGTCGTCGGGTTCCGCTCCTTCAGGGTGGGGTGGGTGGGGAGGTTGGCGCGGTCGGCGGTTTCGGCGGCCAGGGGTGGGGGAGTCCCCCATAGACGGCCGCCGACACCGCGCTCCGCTTCGCTCCGCCCACAGGGCAAGGCTGCGGTTCTCAAACACGTCCTGAGCGGACACATCTTCTGGTGGCAGGGTGCGCTCGGCGTGGACGTAGGCGACGGCCCGGTACCGCGCTCCCGCGTCCTGCGGCAGGGCCTGGGCGACGGCGCTGGTGAAGCGCCCGCTCGACGAGCAGCGCGGTCCGTGGCGGCAGCGCCTGGTGCCCGGTTACGCCGACGCGAGCCACGGGGTCAGGCGCAGCCGGAGGAGCCGCTCGTCGAGATCCTGCACGCATCCCAACCCAGCCCACTCACCGGGGAAGCCGGCGCGCACCGCGAAGACGAAGCGCAGGCCCAGCCAATAGCCCTGGGTGACCGCCTGCTCGGCCCCGTCGCCGAGCAGCCGGCACGCCTCCTCGGGCTCGCGGGCCAGCGCGAGCGCCTCCGCGAGGTGCACCATTCTCCGGGTCCGCTCCCCGCCACGCGCTTGGTCGACGACCGGGCGGAGGGCCGCGACGGCTCGCTCGGCGTCACCGAGCCGCACGAGGCCCTCGCCCAGGTAGCGCTCCACACACGCTTCGGTCATTGGGCCGACGAGCCGGTCGCCGATGCCTGTCGGCCCCTCGTGGCCGAGCACCCGATACGCGTCGTCGATGCCGGCGCGCAAGCCGTCCCCGTCGCCAGACGCGGCCTTGGCCAGCCCCCGGGCGGCCGCCAGCCAGGACCGGGCCTCAGCCGCAACCGGGCCGGTGGCCGCCAGGCTCCAAGCCTCGTCGATGTAGTCGGCCGCGTCCTTTGCGTGCTCCGGCCCCCGGCCTGCCTCCAAGTGGAGCTGCGCCAGACCGCCGAGCGCCCCCGCCTGCACGCCGATATGGCCGGCCTCGCGGCCCAACGCGAGCGCAGCCGCGTGGTGGCGCTGCGCGTCCCCCCACAGCCCAGCCCTGCGGGCCAGCCCACCGACGAGCTGCGACGAGGCGCCCGCGATCACGCGGAGCCGCTGGCGGTCGCCGGGCGACATCGAGCCGCCCAGCAACCCGAGGGCCTCCTCCAGGTGCGGGCGGGCATGTTGGAGCCGCGCGCGGAGCGGCAGGCCGACCTCGGAGTACAGCCCGACGGTCTGACGCTCCAGCGCGTCGAGGTAGCCGCCGTCCACGCGGACCGGCGTACCCATGAGCCGCTCGACCACGTCCAACGGCGCGAACGCGGCGACGAGCCCCGCCTTGAAGAACTGTCCGCGGTCCGTGTCGCCTCCGTTCCCGGTGAGCGGTACCGAGTCTGACACCCACACGACCGGGCCGCCGCGCGCGAGGTTGCCGAACCGCCGTTTGGCGTCGTCCGACGCCCCGCTGAGCACCTCGTCGAGCTCATCCTGCATGGCCCAGCTCAGGACCAGCTGGTCGCCGGCGGCCTCCCAGTCACAGACGGTGGTGCGTCCCGCGTTGAGCAGCCGCGCGAAGCCGTTCAGCGGCAACCGCAGCGCGATCCGCAGCGCACGCGCCTGCAGACCAGTCCACTGGTTGACCACGGCCGCCACCGGCGCAGCGCTCGGCGGTGACGGCTCGGGCTCGGGCTCCGGTGGGCGCGGTCGGATCGGCCGCGCCTGCCGCCGTTGCTCGCCCATGGCTCCCCCTGCTCGTGGATGCTTCGAGTAAAGGGCAGCGTAGACCAGCCGGTCATGACGTTCGCTGCGACGGCGTCGGTCGCGGTACGGTGCTTGCCCGGACATGGGCGTGGGCGAGGAGCGCTGCCGCCACTGCCGCAGCCGCGTCGGGTCGTCCGTGGGCGCGGGCCGCCGCGGCGATGCGGTCGCGTTGGGTCGGGTCGTCGAGCAAGGCGAGCAGCTCGGCGAGCAGCCGCTGCGGGGTGGCGTCATCTCCGGCGAGGACGCGGGCCGCGCCAGCCTCGGCGAGGTGCGCGGCGTTGCGGCGCTGCTCGTCGCCGCCGGTGGGAACGAGCGGAATGAGGATGCAGGGCTTGCCCAGGGCGGTCAGCTCGGCGACGGTGCCGGCGCCGCTGCGCGCGACGACGATGTCGGCGGCCGCCAGCACGTCGGGCAGCTCGGCGTGGACGTAGGCGACGGCCCGGTACCGCGCTCGCTGCTCCTGCGGCAGGGCCTGGGCGACGGCGTTCATGCGCTCGTAGGAGAGCTCACCGCATTGGTGGAGCACCTGGCAGCGTGAGAGCAGCTCGGGGAGGATCTCGGCGACGAGGGTGTTGATCTGGACGCTGCCTTGCGCGCCGCCGGTGACGTAGACGACCGGCAGCGCCGGGTCGAGCTCGAAGGTGTCGAGGGCGGCCTCACGTCGGCCGCCGAGCAGCTCCGGCCGGACGGGGTTGCCGGTCACGACGGCTCGACGCCGAGCCTTGCTCGGCAGGAACCGCAACGAGGACTCGTGGCTGAGCAGGACTTGCGTGGACAGGCGGGCGAGGATCCGGTTCGCCAGGCCCACGGTGACGGTCTGTTCGTGCATCACCAGCGGGCGGCGGAGCAGCCACGCCGCCACGCCGACCGGGACCGCGACGTACCCACCGGTGGAAAAGACCACGTCCGGCCGCCACCTGGCCACGACGGCGACGGCCTGCAGGATGCCGAGCGGGATCCGGAACGCATCCACGAAGTTGCGGCCCAGCTGGCGCAGGTGGGCCGAGCGGCGCAGCTTGCCGGTGGTGATCGCGCGGAAGGGCACGCGGTTCTCGGCCGCCACTCGAGCCTCGAGCCCGTTCGCGGTTCCCACCCAGAACAGGGCCGGCTCGGCTCCCTCCCCGGCCAGTTCCCGGACAGCCCTGACCGTGGTCAACGCCGGATAGGTGTGGCCGCCAGTCCCGCCGCCGGTCACGATGATGCGGACCAGGCGGTCTACGTTGCTGCGGTCGGTGCCCATGCCATCGCGGATCCTACGTGCTTGGCCAAGGTCCTCAGTTCACTCGTTCAATCCCCACCTGACAGCGTCGAGCCGCCCGTTGCACGAGCGCGTCCGGGGCTCCGTGGTGGTCGACATTCGGTCGCCAACAGGCAGGCACGAGCTGAAGCCGAGCGTGCGACGCCCGGCGGTGCGCAAGCGGCGAATCTCGCTGGAAGAGGCAGCTCGCGACGTGCAGGCTGGCGAGTTCGCGCCAGCGCATCGCAGGCCGTGTCCCGACGACGCCAACTGCGGCCGGCACCACCAGCCATGAGCCACGGCGGTGTCGTGCTTGCGTGAGCAGCTGATCAGCCGCCCGCTCGAAGGTCCACGACAGCGCGTGGCTCTTCTGCACGGCTTCCGGCTGTCGGAGCGGGGGCAGCAGCAGCGCCGCGGTCGGGTATGCCGCGCACAGGTAGCTCGCGAGCTGCCGTCGCTTTGCCAGGCCGTAGGGCGTCTGAAGCGGCTAGGGCGCCAGAGCGGCTGTCGTGCTCGCCAGCACGTAGCTCACCTCGTGTCCTGCGCTCGCGAGCTCGCAGCCCAGCCCGGCCAAGTAGCGGGTGCTGGCCGCGATCGAGTCCCGCATGGCGCGAACCGAGCGACGATCGAGCACGAGATCGACCAACACGACGCGGCGATAAACCGACGCGAACCGTTGGAGCACCGGCAGGGCTCGGCAGCGGTGCCACTCGTCCGTGACATCGATCTGGAGCCAATGGACCCGTTCGTGGGCGTTGCCGGCGTTCTTGAACGAGCTACGGCTATCGGCGTCAGATCGGCCTCTGCCAGCCTCGGCAGCAGCACTTGACCCAGGCGACCAGACGCGCCGAACACGATCGCCACCGTCTGCATCAGGCACACGCCCGCCAGCGCTCAGCAAACTCCAGGAAGCACGCGAGGTACTCCTCCTTCAGACGGTGCCACTCGCCAGCGTCCCACGCCCGTTGCGCGAACACTTCGCGCGCCGCGGCAAGCCTGTCCTCTTGCCACACCCGCTGGCCAGCTCCATCGCGGCCAGCAGGGGTACCTGGTCCGCAGGTGCATCGGAACGGATCCGGGCACGCAATTCGTCGTTGGGCATCCCGAGATGGATCGCCGACGCGGGGATGCTCTTCGACATCTTCGGATAGCCGCCGAGGCCTGGGAGCACCCGGAAATAGAGCGCCCCGATTGTGCCTTGCCACCCGAGGCTCAACTCATCCGCCCTGGCCTGCCGTTCCAAGACCAAGCGGGCCAGCGCTGCGAAGTACGCCTCCTCCATCCCCGAGACGATCAGCGTGCGCGTCACCCCGGCCTCCGCCGGCCCAAGGATGTCCGCGACGGTGTAGAGCGCATCAACGGTCAGGCCGACTTCGCTGCCGAGCAAGCCGTGGTCGGCGTACAGCTCAAGTAGCTCTTCGCGGTGCGCGAGGAAGTCCTCGCGGGTGAGGAAGCGAGCGATCTTGCCGGCCCGCGCCAGGTTGCCGAAGTCGAGGTGCGAGCGCAGAAGGCCACGCGATTCGTCGAAGCCGAGCATGCGCAGGAAGCCGAGCATCTGATCGCGCACAGCTTCCAGCTGCGCCCAAGAGACGTTCCGCGAGTTCCAGGCCCCGAGTTCCGAGATGACCACGGTCGTCTCGGCCCCGAGGCGGTGCTGCAACTCGACGATGCCGAGCATCACCGAGAGCGTGCCGGCTGTTGGCGCGTTGGTGGGCCCAAACCCGGTGACGATGTGCAGGCCAGAACGTGGACCGTCCAGTACTGCCTCGGCGCCGTCGCTGTGCGAGAAGCGTCGGATGAGCTGCCCCAGCTGGCTTCGCGCTGGCCCCTCTGCGGTCGCCAGCGGGTGCATCACGCACGCACCGCCTGGCGCCGACTGCGCAACTGGCTGAGCAGTCGGTCAGCGCGCCCACTCGCTCGTGACTCGCGCACTGCGGCGAGGGCTTCGGCTCCGCTGAGCCGTGACGAGCGAGATGCGCGCAAGATGAGGGCGGCGTTCTCCTCCACGAGCGCCGCACAGTAGCTGCGCCCGTCTGGCGCAAGCGCCGCGGCCAGGACGGCTGCGTTGTCGCGGTGAGTACGGCGATGCGCCACGGCGCGGCGCCAGTCGGCGCTTGGCCCGTCCGCCGGTTCCTCCGCGACCTGCACCTCGCGCTCGGTAAGGGATGCCATCCGAACGGTGCCGAACGAAGCGCGCTCGTCCATGATCTCGCCGGGCGCCAGTTCGGTGGAGACCACCAGACCCGAGGGCAGGTCGGGACGTGCTTGCTGGATCACCGTTGCGGCAAGCCTGACGTTGGGGTGCGCCAGCCCGTAGATGAAGGCAACTGCACGCACGCACAGCACCGCGACCGGCATGAAGAAGCTGAACGGACTCAGAAATCGGAACACCCCGTCGTACCGGCTGGCGTAGGTCGGGCAGAAGGCGGCGTAGGAGATAAAGGCGATCCCGTGCGCGCCGAGCAAGCCGGGGACGTCCGACGGTTCCGTACCGATGGGAACCCCCAGGGCGTCGAGCACGTCAGCGGCACCGGAGACGGCTGAGACCGACTGCGAGACGCCCTTGACGACCTTCGCGCCGCACGATGCCGCGAGAATGCTGGCGGCCGTGCTCACGTTGAAGGTCTTGAAGGTCTCCTTGCCGCTCCCCGCGACCACGACGGTGCCCGAGGGCACCCCGACAGGGTCAGTGACGTGTCCAGCGAGCACGATGTCGAACGCAAGCACTTCACGCCACAAGGCTGCCAGCAGCGGAACCGTCAGCGCATCAGGCTGCAGCAGTTCCCGCGCCCACCGTCGCCACTGATCGTCCGCCCATGGGGTGCTTTCGCGCAGCAGCCGACGCAAGCTTTGGGCCGCGTCGCCGGACAGCGTCATCCCGCTCGCCCCCTCGTCCGGATGAGCGCCCTCAGATGCCGATCGCGCGCTTCACCTGGGTCAGTACCGGCAGCGCTCGCTTGCGGGCTTTCTCCGCGCCAGCGGCGAGCAAGTCGTCAAGCTCGCTGCGCGGTTCCATCAGCGCGTCGTAGCGATCGCGCATCGGCGCGAGCTGTACGTTGCAGACCTCGAACAGCAGGTTCTTCAGCTCGCCCCATCCCATACCGCCCGCAGTGAGTCGATTGCGAGTCTGTGCTACGACCTCGGCCGAGCCGAACTGCTCGAGTATCTGGAAGGCTAAGGAGCTGTCGGGATCTTTTGGCGCCTCGACCGGTGTGCTATCCGTAGCGATGCGTCGTATTAACTTCTCGAGCTGCGCTTCGCTCCCGAACAGCGGAACGGTGTTGCCGTAGGACTTGCTCATCTTCCGACCGTCGAGGCCAGGCAGCATCTTGGCATTATCGCTTTCCGGCGTCAATGCCTGAGGAACCTTGAGCTTGAAGCTCGAGCCGTAGACGTGATTGAATGAGCCGGCGATGTCGGCCGCG
>JBOGEB010000215.1:0-6651 GCA_050743125.1 Egibacteraceae bacterium | reverse complement strand
GCCGGTCGCCGATGTCGTCGTAGACGGCGAGGGCCTCGGTCACGAACCGCTCCTGCAGGACCAGATCACTCTCGAAGGCGGCCGCTCGCGCGAGCAAAGAGAGCAGCTCGGCCTTGATGGCGGGATCGTCGTCCTCCCACTCCTCGAGCTCCGTTCGGACCTGCTCGAGGATCTCTCGCCGCTCGAGCTTCGAGCGACGCTCGAGTGACCAGTCGAGGTCCACCCCCAGGCTGGACAACGTCTGCCGCACGTCCTCGCGATCGCCGACGAAGTGGTAAATGCCCGAGTAGCCGGACCAAAAGTCGGGGGCCTGCCGGGCGAACTCGCGGACCGCGAACAGCGGGGCGACGAACACGACCGGCCAGGGGAAACGCCGCCAGCAGCAATCCCGGTTGAGGTTCAGCAGGTCCATGGCCACCGACTGGCGGACACGCAAGTCGAGCATGGACTCCAGGCCGTGCACGAACATCGCCGCCGGCCGGACATCCCCGACCGCCTGCTCCAGCTGGGCTACGACGCCTTGGGGGCGGGCGGGGTCCAGCGTCACCTCCATCGGCTCGATCCCACAGGCCGCCCTGCACTGTGCCACCAGCCGCTCGCGCACGGACGGATGGTTCGCCACGGCGAACCCGAGGCGGAAGCCGCGAGCGCGCGTGAGCATCCTGCAGAGCGCCTCGAGCTCCTGACGATTCCGGTCCTCCAGACCGGTCTCGTGGGCCACAGCGCTCACCCATGTCCCTCCCGCTGGACCAGCTCCAGCAGCGGATGGCAGTCGTACCAGTAGCCGCGCTCGTCACGGTAGGTCAGCACGAACCGGTCACGCAGCAACCCGTTCCACACGTCGGATTCCTCGTCGGTCGGCTGGTGCGTCGCGTGCACCTCGTCGAGCATCCTCCAATCGGTCGCGCGGAGCGGCAGCGCGAACTCGGCCGCAGAATCCCTCAAGCTCTGTTCCAGAAGCTTCTGTGTAATCGGTAGGTCAGCGGTCTGATCGAGGATCGAGGACAACAGGACGAACAAGCCGCGTATGTGTCCGCCCGAACGCTTCAGGACCTTGGTGAGCAGCTCGGGTGACTCGAAGACCTCCTCGAGCGTGGCACCGGCCTTGGTCGCTCGTCGCTCGACGACCTCGCGCAGCACCTGCAGGCCGGACGTGGACTCCTTGCCGTCGCGGTCCCTGACCGGAATGGCCGGCAAGGTGAGGACCTTGCTGCCATACACATCCTGGAGCCGGCCGTGGCAACGGCTGTAGGCAAGCTCGATCGGGACGGTGTAGAGGACGTCGCAGCCCAGCGCCCGCAGTGTCCCAGCGTGGTCGAGGAACAGGTTCTCGTGGTTCGTGAGCCGATGGCCGTTCAGGAGCTTTTGGGGGATGCGGTCCAGTTGGTCGACGATGATGAGAATGCGCTCGTAGCCCCGCTTGGCCAGCCGGCTCGAGGCCTCCTCGAGGATCTCGGTATTCACCAGGTCATAGATCGTCGGCAGCTGACCCTGCAAGAGCTGACGAAACTCGCGGCGTGCGGTGGGAAGATCCCTCAGCGTGAGGCTGACCTTCAGCGGATCGGCCCCAAGCTCGACGCCTTCGACCGACACCGCGTGGCGAAACCGCTCGAAGAAGGTGCGAAATTTGGCCTCCGCAAACGTCAGCCCCGCATCGTTCAGATCCGAGACGAGCTGGCGGACGACCTGGAAGACGAGGTCTTCGGGCTGGACGTCCGCAAGGTCGACCCAGTCCTCGGCGTACAGCATCGAGACGAAGAACCTGCGTCCGGCCGCGCCAAACTCCAACCGCTCCTTCACCCGGTTCAGCTCGGTCGTCTTGCCAGCGCCCCGATGACCGGTGAAGAGCCTGCACACCGGCCCCCGGCTGCGCGCGATCGAGTTGACGAGGCTCACTTTCACGTCGGCGAAGTCGAGCAGGTTCTGCCAGTCCACATAGAGATCGGCCTCGTCGACTCCTAAAGGCCGCAGGGGGTCGAACTGCTCGTAGAGCGCGGTGATGCGGTCCACGGTCAGACGTTGAAGCCCATCGCGCGGAGCTCGTCGCGGGCGTCGTCGGAGACCATGTCCGTGCTCCACGGCGGCGAGAAGACGAAGTCGACGTCGACGTCGTCGATACCGGGCAGGCGGGTGAGGACGAGCGTGCACTGCTGGTGGATCAGCTCCGTCAACGGGCAGCCCATCGACGTGAGCGTCATCTCCACATGGGCCTTGCCCGGCTCGGTGGTGACGTCGTAGACGAGGCCGAGGTCGACGATGTTGATGCCGATCTCGGGGTCCATCACCGCCTTCAACGCCTCGAGGATCGCGTCGGGCGTGGCGACCCCGTGCTCGTCGACCGGGACGCCGGCGAACGCCCCCCGGGCGTCGAACTCCTCGTCGGTCTCCTCGGACGGCCAGGATCGCATCGGGTCAGTGCGCATCGGGTCAGTCATAGGTCACGCGGTGCCCCGCTCTCCCCTCCGAGTAGGTTGTGATCGCGTCGCGCAGCGCCATCCAGCCGAGCAGCGCGCATTTGACGCGGACCGGGAACTTCGCGACGCCCTGGAACGCGACGCCGTCCAAGAGGTCTTCCTCGCGCTTGACGTCCTCGCCGTGCATCATCAGGCGGAACGCCTCGACAAGGCCGGCGGCGTCGTCGAGGTCGCGGCCGAGCACGGCCTCGGTCATCGCCGAGGCGCTCGCGATCGAGATCGAGCAGCCCTCGCCTTCGAAGGCGAGGGCGTCGACCGTGCTCCGACCGTTGTCCCTGCCCACCCGCAGACGCAGGTCGAGCTCGTCCCCGCACAGCGGGTTCGCGTGCAGGACATGGACGTCGTGCGGCTGAAGGTCCGCGGTGCGGTTCCGCGGCCTGCGGTAATGGTCCAGGATGATCTCCTGGTACAGGTCCTCGAGGCTCATGTCGAACGGCCGCCGGAGAAGAATCGCTTCGTGACTTCGATCGCGTCGACCAGCGCGTCCACCTCGTCGGCCGTGTTGTAGAGGTAGAACGACGCCCGGGTCGTGGCCACGGTACCAAGAACCCGCATGAGCGGCTTCGCGCAGTGATGCCCCGCGCGCACGGCCACGCCCTCGCGGTCCATGACCGTGCCGATGTCGTGGGGATGCAGCCCCTGGATCGAGAAGCTCACCGCTGCCCCCCGCAGCTGTGGGTCGTGCGGGCCGTGGACCGACACGCCGTCCACCGCCTCCAACGCCGGGATCACCACACCGAGCAGCTCGACCTCGTGGGCACGGACGGCGTCCATCCCCAGCCGCTCCAGGTAGTCGATCGCCGCGCCGAGACCGACCGCCTCGGCAAACGGTGGCGTTCCCGCCTCGAACTTGTACGGCACCTCGTTGAACGTCGCGCCCTCCAGTGTGACGTTCGCGATCATCTCGCCCCCGCCGAGGAACGGCGGCATCGCCTCAAGCAGCTCCGGGCGTCCGGCGAGCACCCCGATGCCGGTCGGACCGCACATCTTGTGACCGGAGAAACAGAGGAAGTCGGCGCCGAGCTCGCTCATTTCGGTCCCGAGGTGCGGCACGCTCTGCGCGCCGTCGACGACGACGATCGCCCGGGGGTTGGCGGCGTGCACCTTGTCGGCCAGCGCACGGACCGGGTTGATCGTGCCGACGACGTTCGACATCGCCGTGACCGTGAGCAGCCGCACGCGACCGGTGGCCACGACCTCGTCGAACCAGTCGAGGTCGAGGATCCCGTCGGGTGAGCACGGCACGAAGCGGAGGTCGAACCCGGCCTCGGCCTGGACGAGCTGCCACGGGACGATGTTCGCGTGATGCTCCATCTGCGTGCACAGCAGGATGTCGCCCTCGTGCAACTGAGTACGCGCGTACGAGTATGCGAGCAGGTTGAACGCCTCGGTCGCGTTCTTCGTGAACACGACGCCGCGGGGGTCGGCGCCGACGAACCCTGAGACCTTGCGCCGAGCCGACTCGTACGCCTCGGTGGACTCCTCCGCCAGCGCGTGCACGCCCCGATGGACGTTCGCGTTGTGCTGCTCGTAGAAGCGGGCCATCGAGTCGATGACGCACTGCGGCTTCTGCGAGGTCGCGGCCGAGTCCAGGTAGACGAGCCGCCGCCCGTGCACGCACCGCTCGAGGACAGGAAAGTCCTTTCGAATGACGTCGGGATGAATGACATGCGGATCCAACATCGCAACCACTCAGCTCTCTACTCCTCCCAGGCCGGCGTGTAGAGGAAACACCGGTACCAACCGCGTTCTGAAGATCATGCCCCCGCCCCCCTCAGATACTCGTACCCCTTCGCTTCCAGAGCCTCAGCCAGATCAGGACCGCCGGACTGGACGATCCTCCCCTCGAACATCACGTGGACGTGGTCGGGGCGAATGTAGCGGAGAATCCTGGTGTAATGCGTGATGATCAGCGCGCCGAGGTCAGGACCACGCATCCGGTTGACGCCTTCGGCGACGACCTTCAGCGCATCGACGTCGAGCCCCGAGTCGGTCTCGTCCAGGACCGCGATCTCGGGTTTCAGCATCGCCATCTGGAGGATCTCGAAGCGCTTCTTCTCCCCACCCGAGAAGCCCTCGTTCACGTTGCGCTGGAGGAACTTGTCGTCCATCTGGAACGAGAGCATCAGCTCGCGTACCTGCTTCATGAACTGCCGCACCGGCAGGTCCTCGCCACGAACCGCGTTGACGGCCGTGCGGAGGAAGTTCGTGAGGCTGACCCCCGGGATCTCCGTGGGGTACTGCATCGCGAGGAACAGGCCCTGCTTCGCGCGCACGTCCGGCGACAGCTCGGTGATGTCGGTGCCCTTGAGCAGGATCTGCCCGGCGGTGATCTCGTAGGCGGGGTGGCCCATGATCGCGTAGGCGAGCGTGGACTTGCCCGAGCCGTTCGGGCCCATCAGGGCGTGGGTCTCGCCCTTCGCGACCGCGAGGTCGAGGCGGTCGAGGATGCGCTTGCCCTCGATCGCGACCTGCAGGCCCTTGATCTCCAGTTCAGCCATCAGCGGTTCTTTTCCTTTGGGGCGTGGTCGGGGAAGGTTGGCGTGGTCGGTCCTCAGTGTCGTGGGACGGGTGCGTCGTTCAGCTGCTGGTCGAGGTCGACGAGGATCTCGTTGTCAATGACCTTGCACGCGTAGACGGGGACCGGCTTGACCGCTGGCAGCGACTTCGGCTGGCCGGTGTCGAGGTCGAACGACGAGCCGTGAAGCGTGCACTCGATGTCGTCGTCGCCGACCCAGCCGTCGTGCAGCGACCACTGCTCGTGGCTGCAGACGTTGTGCAGAGCCCGGACCGCTCCGTCGAGGCGGCGGACGAGGCAGATCGGCTCGTCGCCGACCTCGACCTCCATCGCGGTCCCCTCGGGAAGGTCGCCGAGCGTCGCGACGCGTTGCCAGCCCATCGTTATCGCCTCCCTCGATGGGGGACTCCCCCCGACCCCCTGAGTGGGGGGGCTCCCCCCGACCCCCTGCGCTGGTCCATGAGCGCGGTCGGGCCGGACCTGATCTGGCGCTCGACCTCGGCGAGCACCGTCTGGGTGACGCCGGGCAGGTCGATGCGGTCGGTGACCTCGGCGAAGAAACCGAACACGAGCAGCCGCGCGGCCTCCTCGCGGCTGATCCCACGGGACTCCAGGTAGAACAGCTGCATCTCGTCCACCTGGCCGACCGAGCTGTGGTGGCCGCACCGCACGACGTCGGAGTTCTCGATCTCCAGGAACGGGATGGAGTCTGCCCGCGCCTTGTCGGTCAGGATCAGGTTGCGGTTCGTCTGGTCGGACGACGTCGCCTTCGCGTGCGGGGAGATCCGGATGTTGCCGAAGAACGTCGCCCGGCTGTCACCCTGCAGCGCGCCCTTGTAGACCAGCTCGCTCGTCGTGTGCGACGCGTTGTGGTGGATCAGCGACCGGTGCTCGACCTGCTGGCCCTCGTCACAGAAGTACACGCCGAGCAGCTGCGCGTTGCCGCCCGGATGGTCGAGGCGCGCGTCGGGCCTGATGTAGACGGTCCGCCCGCCGAGGCTGACCTCGAGGTGGCGGTAGTCCCCGTTCTGCCGGACCAGGCCGGTGTGGACGCCGAGGTGGTCCACCCGGGGACCCCAGTCCTGCGCGCTCACGACGTGCACCGTCGCGCCCTCGCCGACGACGACCTCGACGACCTCGACGACGGTCTGCTCGGCGTCGCCGGTGTGGTCGACGTAGACCGTCGCCTTCGCGTTGCGCCCGACCACGACGAGCACGCGGGGCAGGCACGCCCCGTCACGGGACGCCTGCACGGTGACGATGATCGGCAGGTCGACCTCGGCCTCGTCGGGCACCAGGACGAACGCGCCACCACTGAACGCCGCGAGGCTGAGCGCAGCGAACTTCTCGTCCGGCCCCACGACGCTGCCGAGGTGGGTGCGCACAAGATCGGCGTGCTCGCCCCGGGCGGCCGCGGCGAGGTCGGTCACGGTCACGCGCTCCCCTTGGACGCCGACGCCCGCGAACCGACCATCGGCCACCCACGCCCGCACCGCCACGTCGCCGACGGCCGCGCCGATGCTCCCGAGGGCGGCGGGCGCCCTGGGGGCGTCACCCGTGTCAAAACGTGTTTGAGAATCGCGGCCTTGCCCCGTGGGCGAAGCGAAGCGGAGCGCGGTTTCGGCGGCCCTTGCCGCCGAAACCGCCTCAGATATAACA
>JBOGEB010000214.1:0-6691 GCA_050743125.1 Egibacteraceae bacterium | reverse complement strand
CGCCGTCCAGGTCGGACACCTCACGCAGGACGGGAGAACGCCTGAGCTGCGTGCGCCGAACCCGACCTGCTCCGCACACGTGACCGCGGCCTGGACGGACCGGCGCTCCACGCGTGGGTGCCCCCGGCCAGCCTCGGTGTGGCACGGGGGAAAAGAGCTCCTGCTCGAA
The DNA here is from genome assembly GCA_050743125.1 of Egibacteraceae bacterium. Lineage (GTDB taxonomy): Bacteria > Actinomycetota > Nitriliruptoria > Euzebyales > Egibacteraceae > JBOGEB01. The sequence goes on along the minus strand of JBOGEB010000214.1, from coordinate 6,522 downwards.
CAGGCGCCGGACTGCCTCCAAGGTCTTCGGCTGGTCGCCTTTGACCGTGAGCACACAGTCCGCGCCCTTCTGTTCGACCAGAACGTCCGCCAGCGGCTCGCCCGGCAGGCGCTCGACAGCCGCCGCAGCGCCCGCGCCAGCACCGCACAGGCCAGGTCGGGCCTTCGGCCCTCCGGCAGAACACAGAAGCGCTGGTTGCTCACGACGCAGCGCAGGCGGGCGAGCTGCTGCTGTTTGGACCAGCCAACCCAGCGGCCTCTGGGGGCACACGCCAACGCCGCCGAGCCGAAACCCAGCACCGCGACCCATCGGTCCCGCTCGGTCGCGACGCAGCGCACCGTCTCACCGACAATGCCCAAGCCAGTGACGCTCATCCAAACAGGCGTTGAACCGACCGACCTCGTCACCCCGGACAGGCCGCACCGCCAAACCCTCGCGCACGCTTGCCAGCACGCACGACCTCTGCCAGCCCCCCTCGCGGAAAGTCAGCACCCGGGCGTCACACCAGGCCAGCGGGCTACGCCACAGACTTTGCCGAGATCTTGGGTGACCCCCACATCCTGGTCACACCAATGCTCCGGCTGCTTAACACCAAAGCGTTCGACGACGCTGAGCGGATCGCACATCAAGGCAGGCCACGAATCACTAAACCTGATGCCTACCCGTAACAACATTCGAGCGCTATGGCCGAGTACGGGAAATCACTCAAGTACGGGAGCTTGATGAGGCCGACCTGACCCTGGCCTTACGGCACAGATCGTGAATCCTGTTTTCGGGGCCGGCCTCACAGAAACGACCGGCGCTTGACCCTGCGCCATGTTCCTGGCGATGCCGCATAGACGCCGCCTGCAAGAAGAATCTTCTCACGCCGGACTTTGCGCCATATTGGTTCAGATCAGATCCTCGCCAGATTTTGATGCATAACACCTTGCTTCATCCGTGTTATACCAATTATCTGGGCCACGGTGGTGGAACCATTGATTGTTTATTCTGTGCTCACCTTCTCGATTACTTGTCTCCACCAAGGCGTGAACCGGTTTCTGTACCGTGCAGGTTTCTGGGGCGGACAGCGCCCGGCGAGCTGCAAATTCGATTCAAGGAGCCGTATGTATGACTGACGCTGAGCGAAATCTGCAAACGATCCACCGGCGCCGATTCCTGGGCGGCACCGCTACGCTGCTGGGGAGCACGGCGGCCACCCTGGGGCCGCTGCAGGGCCTGGCGGCTCGCGCAGCCGTTGCACAGGAGGGACGACAGCCGGGTACGGCTGGCCGCGGCGACGGCGGCTATGGGCCGCTGCGTCCGGCAGGCCCTGAGCTTGCCCTGCCCCAAGGGTTCACCTACGTGATGTTCGGCGTCGAGGGCAGTCCAATGTCCAACGGCAGACCTACTCCGCGCGCCCACGACGGCATGGGCGCGCTGCCGTTGCCAAACGGCAGCATTCGGCTGATTCGGAACCACGAGGACCGCTTCCCTCCGCAGACTGCCAAGTTGATCGGTACCACTGCCACCGCCTACGATCGGCGTGGCGGGGGCGGCACGACCTCCCTGGAGGTCAAGGTCACCCCGTCTGGTGAGCGCAAGCTGACCCAGTCTTTCGTCAGCCTGGGTGGCACGATCGTCAATTGCGCTGGCGGGCCGACGCCTTGGGGCAGCTGGCTGAGCTGCGAGGAGACCACCCAGGGTCGGGCCCAAGGCTGGGAGCAGGAGCACGGGTACGTCTTCGAGGTGCCGGCCGCAGCCCAGAACACTGTGGCTGCCGAGCCGCTGCGGGCGATGGGGCGGTTCGTGCACGAAGCCGTGGCGGTCGACCCCAGGACCGGGATCATCTACGAGACCGAGGACCGCGCGACGGCCGGCTTCTATCGTTTCCTCCCGAGCAGGCCCCGCAACCTGCGTGCCGGCGGGAGGCTGCAGATGCTGGCTATCCACAACCAGCCGAGCTACGACACCCGCACTGGCCAGCGGATGGGACGGGCCTTGCCGGTGGTCTGGGTCGACATTGACAACCCCGACCCTCAGGACGCTGCAGTCAACGACTTGGCCGTGTACCAGCAGGGATTCGCCAAGGGCGGTGCGACCTTCGCTCGGCTGGAGGGTTGCTGGTGGGGCAACAACACGGTCTATTTCAACGCCACCAGTGGCGGTGACGTCGAGGAGGGCCAGGTGTGGGAGTACCGACCCGCTGGCACCAATCACGGGATACTCCGGCTAATCTTCGAATCACCCGACGAGGCGGTGCTTGACAACCCGGACAACATCACCGTCACACCACGCGGAGGGATCGTGCTCTGCGAGGACGGTGATCGCGATCACCTGTTCCTGCGAGGGCTAACGCGTGACGGGCGAATCTTCGACTTCGCCCAAAACCTCGCGAACAATCGCGAATGGGCCGGCGCCACGTTCAGCCCCGACGGGCAGACACTATTCGTAAACATCCAAGGCGACACCGGCCCGGGCGGCCCGGGGGACCTAGGGATGACTTTCGCCATTTGGGGACTATGGAAAAACGGCGCACTATAGCCCTGATCCTATTCCCAGCAGGTGCTCGACGTCGCTTACCAGACCCATCCCGGCCGGTTCGTCCGTAAACCACCCGGAAGCCCACGGCGCTACCCGAGCACGCCTGGATCAACCGGCCACGACTCAAAGGAGACGACTCGGTAAACTCCTAGCTGAAACGTCTCAAAGGCTTGACAGGCTCCGCAGTTCCCGTAGGTCGCAGCAGCAGAGATGTGGTGCGCGCCGAACAGGGCTTGCCTGATCACCGTTTGGGGCCTTCGCCGCCCGGGCACAACATGCCCGTTGACAGAACGGACACAACGGCCGGCTAGGTGAACGGGGTAACGATGCCTCAGCGCGCATGGAGCAAGAAGCGGGAGCGGCAGTACGAGCACATCAAAGAAGGGCTCGAGCAACGAGGCCGCCCCGAGGACGAAGCCAAGGAGATCGCGGCGCGGACGGTCAACAAGGAGCGTGCTCGGGCGGGGGAGGCCAAGGAAGCAAGCCGGACCTCCGTCCAGGACATCTCGTCGGCTCGCCGTGGTGGACTGCGTTCCCACAAGGGTTCGGGAGGACGGACGCGGGACCAGCTGTACAACGAAGCCAAAAAGAAGGGCATCAAGGGCCGGTCGAAGATGACGAAAGCCGAGCTCGAGAAGGCAGTTGGCCGGGGCTGACCCTGTGGCGGGCCGCTGAAGTCAGTTCGCATGGTGGGGGCCATCGGCGCAGCGTGGCTGTCAGGGTTGTTGTCGGGGATGCAGACAGCCAGGATGTCGCTGTTGGGATGAGTCGCCCCTGCGGTGCAGTGGGCACTCGGGGGTCTGGGCTGAGTTAGCAGCCGGTGCTGATCGTGTTTCGCCACGAGCAGCGGGTCGATGCGCGGCTGGCCTGTCAAGGCCGGGTGGCCTCGCCACGGCCGGAGCGCTGCCCGGTGTGCGGGCATGGTTGGGTGACGTTTGACGGGTGGTGGCCACGGGCGGCCCGGCGCGGGCCGGTAGCGGTTTCATCTGGTGCGCTGCGCCAACCGTGAGTGTGGGCAGCGGTCGCATTCGCTGGCGCCGGATGTGCTGGTGGCCGGCCGGGTGGATCTGGCCAGCCTGACCGGTTGGGCGTTGACGGCCAAGGCGGAGCGGGAATGGGGCATCGACGGAGCGCCGGGAGTTGAGGGTACCGGAGAGCACGGCGCGTCGTTGGCTGCGCCGAGCGGTCCGTCATGGGATGACGATCGCACAGCGGTTGGTGGTCGATGCAAGCACGGAGTGCCGTACGGCCTACCGGTATCTGGCGGTGCGCGGTGAGCCCGGCCGCAACCGCTGCCACATCAACATCCGGCAGGTCAACGCTGACCTCAACCCGATCCTGCGTGGCTGGGGCACTACTTGCGCACCGGCAACGCCTCCGCCAAGCCCGACGCTGAAACGCCTGTTTGATCAAGCGGTACAGCAGTAACCAGCCCGGGTCAGTCGACGTCGGCGGCGCGCGCTCTCAGCGCCCGGAGGGTGTCGTCCCGTCCCTCAGTTACACAGCGGCGGCCAGGCGGGGGGAGGCTGTCGCTGGCGAGGGCACGATCGGCGGCGTCCACCACTTCGCGCGCCACGAAGATGGAGGGGTAGAGCACACCGGTGAGGTCGAGCGCCTCATCGACGCTGTGCTCGACCCAAAGCCGCTCCAGCGCCTCCACCCACCGCCGCTCGGCATAGTCAGCGAGCAGCGCCTCCTGGTCGGGCTGCCAGAAGCCCCCAAGGATCGCTCGTTTCGTCGCGAGTGGCAGATCCGGATCATCGCCCTCACCCAGCGCCGCCGACCAGGCGGCGGCCTTCGCGTCCGCGTTCGGCCGGCTCGCGCGGGCCGCCCAGGCGCTCCGGATGCCGATGTCGGTGGGGTCGCGCTCGAGCTCGGACTCGATGACGTCTTCGGGTGCCCCGACCGAGGCGAGCTGGGTGACGATGAGCCAGCGCAGGTCGGTGTCGACCACGAGCCCGTCCACGACCAGGCTCCCGTCGAGCAGGCCTCGAGCGAAGCTGGGGTCGACGGACGTCGAGATGAGGCAGCGCGCCCAGATGAGCTGCTCATCGCTGCCGGGCTTCGCGCGGTCGAGCGCCTCGCGGGCGGCGCCGACGAGGCGCGTACGTGCCCGCGGCCGGTTCGACGGGTCGCCGAACCGGTCGATCGCTCCCCTGGCCTGCCGCAGGAGCGTCTGGAGCACCCCTACGTCATCCTCGGCCTCGGCGTGATCCGCCACGAGACGGACCCACCGTCGGGTGGCCAGCTCGGCGTCGCGGGTCATGTCCCACAGGGCGCCCCAGCACAGCGCCCGGGCGAGCGGGGCGTCGAGCCTGCCCAGCCGCTCAGTCAGCGTGTCGATCGACCGCGTGTCGAGCCGGACCTTCAGGTACGCGAGGTCGTCGTCGTTGAGGAGCAGGAGGTCGGGGACGGCCTCGCCGACGAGCTCGGGCACCTCGGTGCGAGCGCCCACGACGTCGAGCTCGATCCGGCGGCGGCGCGCCAGCCCGTCACCCTCCGACTCGTAGAGCCCGAGCGCGAGCCGTTGGTCGCGCAGCGTCGGGTGCTCCGGCGGCGCCTCCTGGAGCAGCGCGAAGGATGTGTACCGGCCCTGCCCGTCGATGCTGAACTCACCCCGCAAGGTCGCGATCCCTTCGGTCTCCAGCCACTGGCGGGACCAGTTCCGCAGGTCACGGCCCGAGCTATGCTCGAGCGCCGTGAGGAAATCGCCGAGTTCGGCGTTGGCGAACTGGTGGGCCGGGAAGTAGCCCCGCAGGCCGTCGCGGAACGCGTCCCGGCCGACCCAGTGGACGAGCTGCTTGAGCACCGACGCGCCCTTCGCGTACGTGATCCCGTCGAAGTGCGTGTGGAGCACGTCGGTGTCGAACACGTCGGCCACGATCGGGTGGGTGGTCGGGCGCTGGTCCTCGCGGTACGCCCACGCCTTGACCTGGTGGGCGAAGTCCGCCCACGCCTGGGTGAAGCGCGTCGACTCGGCGAGCGCGAGCGTCCCCATGTACGTCGCAAAGCTCTCGTTCAGCCACAGGTCGTCCCACCAGCGCATCGTCACGAGGTCGCCGAACCACATGTGCGCCATCTCGTGAAGGATCGTGCTCGCGCGCTGGAGGCGGGCGGCGTCGGTGACCTTGGACCGGAAGATGTGCCGCTCGGCGAACGTCACGCAGCCCGCATTCTCCATCGCCCCGAAGTTGAACTCGGGGACGAACAGCTGGTCGTACTTGCCGAACGGGTAGGGGTAGGCGAACAGCTGCGTGAAGAAATCGAACCCCTGCCGGGTGACCTCGATGACCTCGCCGGGGTCGAGGTACTCGGCGAGCGACTGCCGGCAGTACACGCCGAGGTCGATGTCGCCATGCCGATCGTGCACGCAGTGGTAAGGGCCGGCCACTACCGCCACGATGTACGTCGAGATCAGCAGGGTTTCCTCGAAGCGCCAGACGTCGCCTTGACGCTCGACGCAGCGGCCGTTGCTCACCACCACCCAGTCACTCGGCGCACGGACGGTCAGCGCGAACGTGCCCTTGAGGTCCGGCTGGTCGAAGCAGGCGAAGACGCGGTGGGCGTCGAACGGCTCGAACTGGGTGTGGAGGTAGACCCGCTCATCGACGGGGTCACGGAACCAATGCAGGCCGACGCCTGCCCGCGAGTACGCGCAGCGGGCGTCGATGACGAGCTCGTTGGAATCCGCCAGCTCGTCCAGCGCCAGCCGCGCCTCCACGAACGCCTCGGAATCGAGGCGCCGCCCGTTGAGCGTCGCGCCGTTCACCGCCTGGGCGTCGAGGTCGATGAAGGTCGATGCGCCGGGCTCGCGGCAGCGGAACCGGACGACGGTGCGGCTGCCGAAGTCGCGTTCGTTGGCCGTAAGGTCGAGCGCGACCTCGTAGCGCAGGTCGCTGAGCAGGCGGGCCCGGGCATGGGCCTCGTCACGGGTGAGGGCATCCTTTGCGGTCATGTGGACACCCTACAAGCAGACTGTGTCGAAATTGGCCTGCGCCT
>JBOGEB010000213.1:0-6745 GCA_050743125.1 Egibacteraceae bacterium | reverse complement strand
CGCGTCGGGTGGAGCGACCTAAACGGCTCTTCGCGAGCGGAACCCGACGCGACGCGACCCCCACAACAATTTCCAAACACGCTCTAAGATGTCCGCGCGGAAAGTTCCGTTGACTGTGAGGGGGCCCGGGCGGAGTGCTCCCCGCCTCGCAAGGCGAAGCGCTCCGCGCGGGTCGTGCCGTGTGCTGGTTGTCCTCAAGCGCTCCGCAACGCCGCGAGGTGGGATGCTTTGCGCACGAATGCCACGGGTTTTTCCGCGCGGACCACTAGGTGAGCGCCGGGAACGTCGGCCAGATGTCGTCCGCGCCTGCGGGCTGTTGCAAAACGCGTAGGGGGCTTGCCCAGCGGGGCACAGGCCGTCTCCCGCAACGTCAGCTTTCCCTCGGATGCGAAGGAAAGCGGTCCCCTATCCATCACTCACCTGGCGGGGGCCTGCAACGTTCCTCCATATCCGGAGGAAAGCTGCAGCTCAGGCGTCAGAAGAGGCGCCACTCGCGGCAACGTGGGTCCACAGGCGAGCTGGAGCGCTGGTGACGGCGGGCGTCTGGGTCGAGGCCGCCCGGCCGCGGACGCTCCCGGCGGCCCTCGCCCCGGTGCTCGTCGGCACCGCTGCCGCTGCGCAGCGGCTCAGCGCGTGGCGTTTCGTCGCCGCGTTGGTGGTGGCGCTCGCGCTCCAGGTCGGCGTGAACTACGCGAACGACTATTACGACGGCGTCCGCGGCATCGACACCGCCGAGCGGGTGGGACCTCGGCGGGCCGTGGCCGCGGGGCTGGTCGCGCCCGTGCGGATGCGGGTCGCGATGCTCGCGGCGTTCGCGGTCGCGGGGGTCGCCGGGCTCGCGCTCGCCGCCGCCGTGGGCTGGGAGCTGCTTGTCGTCGGGCTCGCGTGCCTCGCCGCCGCGGTCGGCTACAGCGGCGGGCCCAGGCCGTACGCGTCGGCGGGGCTGGGGGAGCTGTTCGTGTTCGTGTGCTTCGGGCTCGTCGCCACGATCGGCTCGGCGTACGTCCAGGCCGAGCGGATCCGCCCGGTCGCGGTGGCTGCCGCGGTGCCGATCGGCCTGCTGATCACCGCGATCCTCGTGACGAACAACGCCCGTGACATCGCCACGGACGCGGTCGCCGGCAAGCGCACCCTCGCCGTCCGCCTCGGCCGCCGCCGCACCGGCCTGCTCTACACCGCGCTGGTCGCGGGGGCGTTCGCGTCGCTGTCGGTCGTCGCCCTGCTCGCCCGCTCACCCGCCCCGCTCTTGGCGCTCGCCGCCCTGCCCGCTGCGGTGCGCCCGTGTCGGCTGCTGGCCAGCCCCGTCGAGGGCGCCCCGCTCCTGCCCGCCCTCGCCGGCACCGCCCGCCTCGTCCTGGTGTTCGGGCTGCTGCTGGCCGGGGGCCTGCTGCTCGCATAGGACACGTCGCAGTTCGCGCACCGCCTGCTTGTACGCATCCTCCCGGTCGTACGACTCGTGCACGCGCTTGCGCTCGTCTACGAGGGGTTCGACATCGACGCCCTGCACCGGGATCGGCCCGCCGATCGGGTCGCTGGTCCGGTAAAGGTTCCGCCACCGGACGGCGTCGCCATCCTGGAGCCGCTTGCTCAGCGCCTCGAGGCAGTCGAACGAGAACACGGCTGGGCAGAACTCCGCGTAGCAGCGGCTCCACGGTGAGCCGTGGGTGAGCAGCGCGACCCGGCTGGTTCTGTCCTCGGCCATCCCGAGGATTGCGGCGGCTCCGATGCTGCCCTGGCTGTGCGGAGCGAGCAGCACCCGGTGGTCGGGATCCTTCTGGTCCTTCTGGAGAGGCAGCATCATCCAGCCGGCGAAGTTGGCCAGCACGTAGGGCAGGAGCAGGACGTAGAACGCCGTCCTGCGCTTCCCCGAGGTCAAAGAGCCCCACTCGAAGGCGCGCAGGTCCGGCTTTTCCTGGGGGGCAGCGCCAGACGTCGACATCCTCGTCCGCGTCTGTCGGCGGCTGCCCGCACACATTCGCCTTTGGCGGGACGGGCACCGGCCGCATGCGGAGCGTCTCGGCTGGCGAGGTCCCCCCCACCCCATGGACCCGCAGCTCCCAGAAGCACGTCTTGCCAACGTCTGCCATAGGACACCTCCACCTCGACCCGCGGTCGGAAGCACCGTAGCGCTGCGGCTCGACGACTGTGGACGCCAGCGCGCAGCCGTCACGTCATATGGGCATGCTGCTCTCGACGCTGATACCGCCTGACCCTGAATTTCTCGCTACTCGTCGCCGCAAGGCCGGCGCTGGCCTCGGATCTCCCGCAGGCTCGGATCATCCAGCCCGGCCTTCTCCTGCAGCCACGTGAGCTCCTCGTTGGCCGCTGATCCGACCGCCGCGAGCACGTCGTCCGTCCCGACGGCCCAGATGCAGGCGGTGTGCTAGTGGCAGACGGGCGCGGGAGCCGCTGCCGAAACCGGCGCTCGCAAAACCAGGCAGACTGTCACGTCATGATCAAGCTGTTCTCGATCCCCATGCGCACGCGGTTCCGGCGGGTGGTGCGGCGTGAGGGGGCGCTTATCCACGGCCCGGCGGGTTGGGGGGAGTTCTCACCGTTTCCGGAGTACCCGCCCGAGGTGTGCGCGCGATGGCTGGCGTCGGCGCGGGAGGCGGCGACCAAGCCGTGGCCCCAGCCGGTGCGCCAACGCATCCCCGTCAACGCCACCGTCCCCGCCGTCGGCCCGGAGCAGGCCCACGCGATCGTCGTGGCCTCGGGGTGCGGGACCGCCAAGGTGAAGGTCGCCGACCCCGGCCAGTCCCTCGACGACGATCTCGCCAGGGTCGAGGCGGTGCGGGACGCTCTTGGGCGCAGCGGGCGGGTGCGGGTCGACGCGAACGGCGCGTGGGACGTCGATGAGGCGGCCCGGGCGATCAAGGCGCTCGACCAGTTCGAGCTCGAGTACGTCGAGCAGCCGTGCGCGACGCTGGAGGAGATGGCGCGCCTGCGCCGGCAGGTCGACGTGCCGCTCGCCGCCGACGAGTCGGTGCGGACCGCCGAGGACCCGCTGCGCGTCGCCGGGCTGGAGGCCGCGGACCTCGTCGTGCTGAAGGTCCAGCCGCTGGGTGGAGTATGGCCGTCCTTGGAGGTCGCCGAGGCTGCGGGGCTGCCAGCGGTCGTGTCCTCGGCGGTTGAGACGTCGATCGGGATCGCCGCGGGCATCGCGCTCGCCGCGGCGCTGCCCGAGCTGCCCTACGCCTGCGGCCTGGCGACGGTCGCGCTGCTCGAAGGCGACGTCGTGGCCGATCCGCTGCTGCCGGTCGACGGCGCGATCCCGGTCCGCCGCCCGGAGGTCGACCCGGAGGCGCTGGCCCGCTACGAGCTGCGCGGCTTCGAGGCCGGGCGCGTCCTCGACCGCATGGCCGCCGCCGACCGCCTGAGCTGGCCGTCGTGATGAACCCCGCGACCGCTTTGGCGAACGTCCTCGTAGAGGAGCTCACCGGGCACGGCCTGACCGACGCCTGCCTCGCGCCGGGCTCGCGGTCGGCGCCCCTGGCGCTCGCGTTCTACGGCCACCCGGGCATCCGCCTGCACGTCCGTATCGACGAGCGCTCGGCCGCGTTCGTCGCGCTCGGCATCTCCAAGACCGCCTGGCGGCCGGCGGCGGTGCTCTGCACGTCCGGGACCGCGGCGGCGAACTTTCACCCCGCGGTGGTCGAGGCCCACGAGGCGCGCGTCCCGCTGCTCGTCCTGACCGCCGACCGTCCCCCCGAGCTGCGCGGCACCGGCGCGAACCAGACGATCGACCAGCTCAAGCTCTACGGCGACGCCGTGCGCTGGTTCTGCGAGGTCGGCGCCCCGGAGCTTCGTGACGGCGCCCGCGACTACTGGCGCGCGCTCGCCGCCCGCGCGTGGGCCGAGGCCACCGGCGTCCTCGGCGGCCCCCCCGGACCGGTCCACCTCAACGTCCCGTTCCGCGAGCCGCTCCTCCCGGAGGGGGTTGTGGCCAGGGTTCGTCACGCATGCGTGACGAACCCTGGCCACAAACACCGGCCCCCGGCTCCCGCGGATACCGACTGGCTCGCGGCGCTCATCGACCGCACCGAGCGCGGCCTCCTTGTTGCCGGTGACGTCGATGTCGAGACCCAACCCCTGCTGCAGCTCGCCGAGGCCGCCGGCTGGCCCGTCCTCGCCGAGCCGACGAGCAACCTCCGCGCCGGGCCGAACGCGGTTTCGACCTGCCACCACCTCCTTGCCACCGCGCCGTTCACCGACCAGCACTGCCCGGACGTCGTCCTGGTCGTCGGCAAGGTCGGGCTGTCCCGGTCGATGCTCGCCCTGCTCGGGTGCGGAGCCCCGCAGGTCCTGCTCGACCGCGACGGCGCCTGGCTCGACCCGGCGCGCGCCACCCCGCGGGTGATCGTCGGCGACCCGGCGCTCACGGCCACCGAGGTCACCGCCCGGATCGAGCCCCGTACGCGCAGCCCCTGGCTCGACGGTTGGCTCGACGCCGAGGCCAAGGCCCGGCATGTCCTCGACACCCTCCTGGACGCGACCGACGATCCGAGCGAGCCCCGGACCGCGCGTGACCTCGCGGCGCTCGCGCCGGACGGGGCGCTGCTCGTCGCCGCGTCGAGCATGCCGATCCGCGACCTCAACCTCGCCATGCGGCCGCGCCAGGGCCTGCGCGTGATCGCCAACCGCGGCGCCAGCGGCATCGACGGGTTCACCTCCACCGCGGTCGGCGCGGCCCTGGCCCACGACGGCCCGACGTTCGCGCTCGCGGGCGACCTCTCGCTGCTCCACGACCAGAACGGCCTGCTCATCGCCGCGTCAGAGCCACGCCCGAACCTCGTGCTCGTCGTGGTGAACAACGACGGTGGGGGAATCTTCTCGCTCCTGCCCCATGTCGGGGCCGACGAAGGGTTCGAGCGGCTGTTCGGCACCCCGCACGGCGTCGACCTCGCCCGTGTCGCCGCCGTGGCGGGCTGCGGCTACCAGCGCCTCGAGCGCGCCACCGACCTCGCGGCGGCCCTCGAGGGGCCGCGGGGCATCCACCTCGTCGAGGTCCGCACCGACCGCGCCGCCAACGCCGAGCTCCACGCGCGCCTCCAAGAGGCGGTGTCCTCAGCCGTGTCCTGACCGGCTACGGGATGCTGCCCGCCGGGGCGAGCCAGCGGGTGGATTGCCCCGTGACGGAGCCGATGAGGTCATAGTCGTGGTCGTAGTGGAGGAGGGCAACCCCCGCGGTCTCTGCAGCGGCGGCAATGAGGAGATCCGCCGGTGGAACGCCCCGATGGCTTCCCCGCCGCGCAAGGTCGGACTGTACACGCCGTGCCCTCGCCCATTCGCGCTGGGTGATGGGGCAGCTGCGGAGCAAGCCGAGCAGGACCGACTGCTCGCTGAACGCGGCGGCGTTCCGCGCGCTGCGCAGCAATTCCAGCGCCACGACCTCGCAGGTCCAGATGCGGTCCGCGCGGACCTCGGCGTTGAACCAGTCGGCGAGCTCCGGGCGAGCGCGATTTCGGACCTTGCTCCAGACCGTGCTGTCGGCAAGATGAGGTCCTGTCAAGGGACCGAATGTTGGTGGTTGCGACGTGCCGGTCGTCATCGCTCGTCTGCTGACGAGACCGCAAGGCGATCCCGTCGCGCGTCGGCGATGTCCTCGTCAGTGACGTCGAACAGGCGGACGTCGAAACCGGCAAGCCGTGCCTGACGGACGGCGGCTGCCAGGGCGGCGTTGACCGTCGCGCTGACGCCGGCGGTGCCCAGCGTTCGCTGTGCCTCGCTGAGGAGGTCATCATCGATGTTCACCGTAGTACGCGCCATTTTTTTACCCTTGAGGCATCATCGAACCGAGCTGCAACACATCACTAAAGCACGACCGATGATATCGACCTTGCGGCCTGCTGGCTTCAGGCCGTCCGGACCTGGATACAGCACTCGACTTATGCTTTCTGCGCTGCTGTATCGGTCGTGCAGCTCGACAAGCCGGCCACCCTGCATGACCGGGACGCGGAGTGGGACGCGCTCACCCGGTTTACGACCGACCCCCGGCCTGGTCCAGGTGCTCCGTGGCAGAAATACGGTCCGCACCGAGGGCGCGACTGCGCCACGCTCGCAAGGCGCGCCGAGCGCGCATACCCGGCCGGGCGACAAATGTGTAAGCGAGGCGCAACGCCGCGAGCGGGGATGCAGGCGCGTCCGAAGCGATGCGTATTTATGACGCGGTGCACTAAGCCTCGGGGTGTCTACGGACGCCGACGCCAGGGGAAGACGTACCTGCTCGACGCGTTGACGGCGCGGGTCGGCGGGCTGCTCCACGTCGCGGTCCAGGACGTCCCCCGACGTGCGATCGAGCGGCTGTTCGACGGGCGTTAGCCCTCCAAGGCCGACTGCATCGCGCGGAGCTTGAGGCGGGTCTCCTCGAGCTCGCCTTCGGGGAGGGAGCCGGCGACGATGCCGGCGCCGGCGAACAGGCGGGCGCGGGGGCCGTCGACCTCGGCGCAGCGCAGCGCGATGGCCCACTCGCCGTCGCCGTGGGCGTCGGTCCAGCCGACCGGGCCGGCGTACCGGCCGCGGTCCATGCGCTCCAGCGCGCGGATGCGGTCGAGGGCGGCGGCGGTCGGCGTGCCGCACACCGCGGCGGTCGGGTGGAGCGCGCCCACGAGGTCGAGTGACGGCACGGGCCGCGTGAGGACCCCACGGAACCGGGTCGCGAGGTGCGCGACGTTGTCGAGCCGGAGCAGCCACGGGTCGGCGTCGGCCTCCAGCCGGGCGCACAGGGGATGCAGCGCCTGGCGGA
>JBOGEB010000212.1:0-6819 GCA_050743125.1 Egibacteraceae bacterium | reverse complement strand
GGACTGACAAGGTCGCGTTCGGCGTCGAGCACCTCAAAGACGCCGTCGAGGCCGCGGCTGTCCGCCGGGATGTCCCCTCAGAGGGACGCGAGCCGCTCGTCCAGCTCCTGCACGCACCCCACGTCGTCACACCCCTCCAGCTTCGCCCGGGCGCCACGGACCTCCGCCACGACGAGCCTTCCTGACCCCTCCGGCGTGGCGAGGGCGAGATCGATCGTGGCGTGCGCGGCGTCGCACATCGGCTCGGGCTCGCCCGCGCAGGCGTATGCCAGCATGACGTCACTGTGGTGAGCCATCATGTTGGCAGGTCCCGCAGCGAGCTCGCGATCCAGGCAGGCCAGCGCCTCGTCGGTCCGCGCCAGCAACGCATAGCAGCGTCCGGCGTCCCCATCGAACTGGGATGGGGCGTTCAGGACGCGAAGCCAGGTGGAGAAGAAGCCCTCGCCGTCGTCGGCGGTGGCGAGGGCCTGATACCGCTCCAGCGCCCGCATCGACTCGGGCTCGCGGCCGAGGTCCGCGTACTGCTCGGCGAGGTCACGTTGCGCCCACTTGGCGCGCACTCCCGAGGTGCCGACGAGCGGCGCCGCGCTGGTCACCATGTCCAGCGCGGTGACCCAGTCGCCGTCCCCGCCGGCGACGAGCGGACCGTGGACCGTCGCCGCGGCGATGCGGGTCAGCCCGCGCAGCGTGTCGTAGCCGGACTCGTCGGCCAGCTTCCGCGCGAGCGCGAAGAAGGCGGCGGCCTCCCCGCGGTACCCGGCCAGCCTGGCCGTGCGGGCCGCCAGGCTCGCGGTCTCCGCGGCGTCCACGAGCAGCATCGTGCGCTCGCCGGCCAGCGGCCGGTCCAGCGCGTCGGTGAGCACGTTGAGGTGGTGGCGGGCGTCGGGCAGCAGCTCGCTGGGCGCCGTCGTCGGGTAGCGGGCGGCCAGCGCGATCGTGTCCTCGTGCAGCAGGCGGGGCGGGGGCGGCGCGCCACGCCGACCGGGCGAGGCGCCGGCGACGGCGGCGGCACCGGCGGTCAGGAGCTTGGCGAGCTCGCGGCGGTTCATCGGTCCCTCGATCTTTCTCAACGCCAGGTCGAGCGCCGGGGTCTGGACCAGCTGCCACTGCTCGGCCTTGACCGGGTAGCGCTCGAGCGCGGTGACGATGCGGTCGAGCTGCGCGCACCTCGGCTTGCGGGCGCCCCGCTCGTAGGCGGAGATCTCCTCGCGGGTGCACCCCGCCGCGCGGGCGAGCTCCTCCTGCGACACCATCCGCAGGACGCGCAGGTCGCGGAGCACCTCCCCGTTGACCGGTATCTCACTGGCCATCTCCGTCCCCCCCTGTCGGCAACGACAGCTTAACGACGAGTGCGTACGACTGCGTATTCAGCAGGTCTGTCAAACCGCCGCGTGAGCCCCCTGTGAGCCCCCCGGTGACGTCCCTCTCAAGTAATTGAGCGTTTCTGCTGGCCACAGCGAGTGTCGGCGGGGGGACTCGAACCCGGTCGCTGACAGCAGCCGGAGCCCTGGCTCGGCGACGGCGGGTGACGGTCGGAGGCGGACGCGCTCCGCCCCGTGCGCCCAGAGCGCGATGGCCGCGCGGAGCGTGTGGGCGGTCGGCGCGAGCCCGCCGGTGAGCGTGTCGCCGAGGAAGGCGACCGCGACGAAGCCGAGCCAGCCCGTGACGCTCGCCCCGAACGCACCAGCCGGCCCGAGGCCGAGCCGCCGGCACGCCCAGGCGATACCGACGGCGAGCAGTGCCGCGGTCAGCACCGGCCGCGCCAGCCTAGGCCGACGTACACCCGCGTGAGCGGGAGGCAGGCCGTGACGATCAGCGCGATGACCCGGCGAGTGCCCTGTTCCGCTGACCGGGGTCGAGCCACGGTTCGGGCGCCGCGCCCGGCGCCGTGGGCGGGCGCTCACGGAGGGCAGTCATGGGCATCCCCCGGCCTCCTGATCGGGATGGCCCAGCCTGCGAACCGTGTGCCGCTGGCGGGAACCGCCTGTCCGGGCCACGCGCCTGCCGGTGGCGTCATCCGCCGCCTACGTCGATGACGAGCGCGGCCACGAACGCGGCCATGAGCAGGACACCGGCTGTGGGGGTGAGCACGTCGGCAGGCGTGTCAGCCTTGAGCAGCGCCAGGCGCGGGGTCGTGGCCGTCCGCCGGGCGGAGACCCGTCGCGGTCGACAACGCGACGGTCAGGCTGCCCAAGCCGACCAGCGCGACGCTGGTGCCGCCATGATGTGGAGTTCGGTGACGCCGAGCACCCGGCCGACCGCCCACAGCAGACACCCGCGTGAGCCCCCGTGGCGTCAGGCCTAGCCGGTGAGAGCGTTCCCCCCTTCCCCCTGTTTGGTGGGAGGACTCCCCCCTGCCCCCTGCCACGGCTGCCTCCGTCCCGGGATCGTCACGTTGCCGAGCAGCTCGTCATGATGTCGACGGCAGAGCGGTCGGCCATCTGCGCCTGGGGTGAAAGGGCCAGCCGGTGGGCGAGCGCTTTCACGTCGTGGGCAGGACGTAGCCGCGCCCCTCGGCGGCGGCCCTCGCGCGTGCGGGGCGGAGCAGCGCGATACCGGTGCGGGGGGGACGCGCCGAGCTCGATCGCGGGGTGGGCACGGCTCGCGCGGACGAGGTCAACGATGTAGCGGCGGAGCGCCTGGGCGGCGTGGACGGCCTTCGCGACCTCGATCATCGCCGCGACCTGCTGGGCGTCGGCGACGGGCTGGAGCGCCGTCACCGGGTGTGGCGTGAGTGGACGTCGAGGACCGCGAAACCGCGCCCGGCTTGAGCTCGAAGTCGCCGTGCTCCTGGTTGTAGACGGTCACGCCGGTGATGTCTGGGCAGCAGGTCGGGCGTGAACTGGATCCGCCGGACGCTCGACGCGATCGAGCGGCTGGTCGCCTTGGCCAGCAGGGTCTTGCCGACGCCTGGCACGTCCTCGATGAGGTGGCCCTCGGCGAGCAGCGCGATGAGCGCGAGCCGCACCACCTCAGCCTTGCCCTCCACCACCGTGGCGACGTTCGCCTCGAGCTGGGTGAACCGGTCGGCAAGGGCCTGGACGTCCTGCCCACTTGTCGCCTCGTCGCCACTCGCCCTCCTGACTCGCCCTCCTGGCCTTTCGGCCATCCCGTTGCGTACGGGTGTGTCGCCCGCGCAGCCCACACGTCACGTCACTGTAGCGGCGTCGCTCCCGCTGGCAGCGGGCTCGGAGCTGGTACGGACGGTCTGCTGACGCCGACGCCTCGTCGTGCTGAGCTACGCTGCGCGGATGGCTCGCGTCCTCGCCCTGATCGCGGTGCTCGCCCTGCTCGGGGCGGCCTGCGGCGGGGACGGCGGCGGCGCGCAGAAGGCGGGCAGGACGCTCACGTTCGGGACGGGGGACGATCCGGTCTCACTCGACGGGGCGCTGGTCTCCGACGGCGAGTCCCTCCGCGCGATCGATCAGATGTTCGAGGGCCTGGTCGGGTTGAGGCCAGGCACGACCGAGGTGGTGCCCGGCCTGGCGACCTCCTGGGCAGCCTCGGCCGGTGGCACGTCGTGGACGTTCGCCCTCCGCAAAGGCGTGACCTTCCACGACGGCGAGGCGTTCAACGCGGCGGCGGTCTGCTTCAACTTCGATCGCTGGTACCACTTCACCGGCCCGCTCCAGAACAGCGCCGCGAGCTACTACTGGCAGACGGCGTTCGGCGGGTTCGCCGACGGGGGAGGCCCGAAGTTCCGGCTGTACTCCGGCTGTGAGGCCATCGACGAGCACACGGTACGGATCGACCTCACCCAGCCGTCGGCGTCGTTCCTCGCGGCGCTTGTGCTGCCGAGCTTCTCGATCGCCAGTCCCAAGGCGCTGCGACGGTACGGCGCCGACCAAGGCGAGGTTGACGCCCAGGGGGTCTTCCATCCGACCGGCGCCTATGGCAGGGGGCACCCCGCCGGCACCGGCCCGTACCTGTTCTCCGAGTGGATCGTCGGTGACCACCTGACGATGGTCCGCAACCCGCGCTACTGGGACCGGTTCCCCGGCAACATCGACACGCTGATCTTCCGGCCGATCGGCGAGAACACCGCGCGGCTCCAAGCGCTGCAGACCGGCGAGATCCAAGGCTACGACCTGGTCGCGCCGGAGGACTTCGCCGCGATCAGGGGCGACGCCCGGCTGCAGCTGCTGGAGCGCCCGGCGTTCAACGTGGCCTTTGTGGGGATCAACCAGGCGGTCGAGCCGCTGGACGACCTGCGGGTGCGTCAGGCGATCGCGCACGCCATCGGCCGGCAGGCGATCGTCGATGCGTTCTACGTCGGCCAGGGCGAGGTCGCGAAGGAGTTCATGCCCCCCTCACTGCCCGGCTACGCCGCCGATGTAGCGATCTACGACCACAACCCTCAGCAGGCGCGCAAGATCCTGGTCGACGCCGGCTACCGGCTGCCGGTCGAGGTCGGCTTCGCGTTCCCCTCGTCCGACGGCGTCCGCCCGTACATGCCGAACCCGAGGGCGAACTTCGAGGCGATGAAAGCCGACCTGGAGGCCGTCGGGTTCAAGGTGCGTCCCGAGTCCGCGCCGTGGACGCCCGACTATCTCGACAAGGTCCAGACCGGGCAGTACGGCCTGTACCTGTATGGGTGGACCGGTGACTTCGGCGACCCCGACAACTTCGTCGGGACGTTCTTTCAGACGCCTCAGCAGCAGTGGGGCTTCGACAAGCCGGAGCTGTTCGCCCTGCTCGACCAGGCCGAGCGCGAGCCCGACCAGGCCAAGCGCGTCCTGCTCTACCAGCAGGCCAACCGGATGATCATGGACTTCCTGCCGGGCGTCCCGTACGCGCACTCCAAGCCCGCGCTCGCGTTCACCGCGGACGTCTCCGGCTACCTCCCAAGCCCGGTCACCCTGGAGCCGTTCGCGCTGGTCACCGTCGGGTGACGCGCTGGCGGCGACACACGGGTTGAGGGCGTCCCGACGCTTGGGACGAGGCGATGAGCGACGGGGGATGGCGTTCAGGGCAGCAGGCTCAGCGCGCTGACGTGAGCGGGACGGAGGGTGGCGAAGTGGCGGTGGTCGAGCGTGGCCACCTTGGTCTCCCCGAGCCGCTCAACCAGCGCGACCACGCTGGCGTCAACGACACCGAGATCGGCGTAGGCCGTCTGCAGCTGATGGCACCGGGTGAGGTCCCCCGGCGTCAGCGCCTCGGACCGGTAGACACCTTCGAGGAGATCATCGAGAAAGACCAGCCACGCGTTCACATCGAGCCGCTCGTGGCACCAGTAGTCAAGCTCGGCCAGCACGAGCGTCGGCACCACCAGGTCCTCGGTCGCGTCCCGAAGCAGCGCAGCGCAGCGGTTGTGGTCGGGGTCGGCGGCGTCGAGCGCGGCGAGCAGCGGCCCGGTGTCACAGACCAGCGCCATCAGCGCGGGTTACGCGCCACGGGCTCGGCCGTGACCTCAGCTGCCGAGCGACCGTCATGGGAGCGGGCCACCCCGACCCGCGGCCGGCGCCTAGCCCTCAGGCTGGCTGCTTTCTCGGCAACTGCCTCGGCCACCACAGCCGTGAGCGGGACCCCCCGCCGCTCCGCTTCTGCTTCGAGCGTGGCGAGATCCTCACGCGGTGCGGTCACCGTGGTTCTCCGCACATCGTTCATGATTCTCGATGTTAGCACCATGATGGTCCCCACGCCGACCATGCGCCGCACTAGGCCGGTCGGTTGAATCGGTGGGACGATCCACGACGGATTCCGCTGGCATTGCCTCCCCGAGGACGGCCTGGTGGGCGGTGGCCCGGCGCGGCCTGTCGCCGTTGATCGTCGATGCGTTCTCCGTCGGCCAGGGCGAGGTCGCGAAGCAGTTCATGCCCCCCTCACTGCCCGGCTACGCCGCCGATGTGACGACCTACGACCATGACCCCCAGCAGGCGCGCAAGATTCTGGTCGACGCCGGCTACCGGTTACCGGCTGCCGGTCGAGGTCGGCTTCGTGTTCCCCTCGTCCGACGGCGTCCGCCCGTACATGCCGAACCCGAGGGCGAATTTCGAGGCAATGAAGGCCGACCTCAAGACCGCCGGGTTCAAGGTGCGCCCAGAGTCCGCGTCGTGGACACCAGACGACGCAGTGGCAGTGGGGCTTCGACAAGCCGGAGCTGTTCGGCCTGCTCGACCAGGCCAAGCGCGTCCAGTTCTCCCAGCAGGCCAACGGATGGTCATGGACTTCCTGTGACGCCGAGCATGCGGCGACAGCCTATGAGAACGCAACGCCACTGATCCTCGAGGGACGGCACGTCATGTTGGAACCCCTCGCCTCGTCGCGGATGGGTGGGGACGTCAGCCGGCTCGTCGTCGGTGTGGTCGGGCGAGCGGGTCGGGCGGGTGCATGCTGAACCGGCCGGTGTCCGGGTCGCGGGCGACGAGCCAGCCGTCGTGGTGGATCTTGCCGTGGCAGTCCCAGCAGGTTAAGCAGAGGTTGTCCTCGTCTGTGGGTCCCAGGTCGCGTGTTCCTTCAGGGCGGGTGGGTGGGGGAGGTTGGCGCGGTCGGTCTCGGCGTCGCAGCAGACCATCTGCGCGGTCGTCGCGCTGACCGGGCCGACCCCGTCCAGCCGGGCCGCAGGCGCCCCCGGCGTGCCGTCCAGCGCCTCGGCGGTGGCGATCAGGATGACGTGCGGGCGTTGGACCGCGACTTGGGGCAGGTCGCCGGCGTCGAGTGAGCGTCGGGCGAGCTCGACGAGCGCGTCGGCCATTCTTTGCGGGTAGGTGCGGTCGTCGGCGTGGCTGGTTTTGCGGGCCAGCGGGTCCAGCGCGGCGGTCAGCGTGGCGGTGCCGACCGGGTCCAGCCTGGCGTCCACGCGCCCGGACCCGTCCGCGC
>JBOGEB010000211.1:0-6897 GCA_050743125.1 Egibacteraceae bacterium | reverse complement strand
CGGCCCGCTGGGCCTCCTCTTCCGGAGGCGAGAGCCTTTTAGCCTCCTCCAGACGAGGCCCAGCGGGCCTTTGCTGTGTCCTGGGTGGCCGCCCTCGCTCAGGGTGGGAGCTGAAGGCGTTTGCGCCGTGGGTTGTGGCCAGGACGTCCGGTGCGTGACCGTACTTACGACACGGAGCACTAAGCCGCCTAAAGTGACAAGCAGGCTCCCGCTGGTAGGGTGATTTCACTATTTGGGCTTTTTTCGGGCTCTTCGCGCTATCCCGGTGCTGATCCCTGTATGACCTGGTAGAAGCCGCTTCCTGCCTGCTTGGGGTTGGCCTTATGCCCGCTGGCGCCGTGCGTTCGGCGTTTCCGGCCCGGGTGAGGATTGCACGGGCCGCAGGGGATCTCCCGCTGCTCGACGCCCTACCCTCGCATCTGCACAGCATGAGCAACCGGCGTCGGAGCCCACCGTATCCTGGGGATGCGAGGGGTAGGGAGGGCGAGTCCTGCAGGACCCGCCTCCCTATCCCTCCGGGTCGACCACAGCCGTCGATGGCGGCCACCGGTCGCATTGGTCTCCTGCGCCTACGCTTCTGCCGCTGGGGCGGCAAGGCATCACCACGGTCGCGAAGCAGGTCGCCACGGGTCTGTTTGCACGTCCGTTACGGCAGATCGCGATCTTCTAGACTTGCACCCCAGCCGTGCGTCGTTCGGTCCGAGTGGATCGGTCTCCGGCAGCAGCTCGAGGGCGGCGATGTTGGCCTCCAGGGTCTGGATCATGTGGCTCACCTCCTTTCCGGCATCTCGATGTTGGGGTTTTGGGGTTGGCCTCTTCGCCCGCTGGCGCCATGCGTCCGGCGCTTTCGGGCTGGGCGAGGAGAAAGCCCACGAGTCGCTCGTTGAGCGCCCGGATGCTCGAGCGAGTGGTCAGCCCATGCCGGCCGCCGGAGATCTCCAGATAGTCGAAGTCCACGCCCTCGCGCCTGCCCAGCGCAAGCAACCGGCGTCGGAGCGCCCGTGACTGGCTGACCGGGACCATGTCGTCGGCGTCGCCGTGGACAACCAGCAGCTTGGCGCGGATCGCGTGACAGAGCCGCAGGACGTCGCGTGCGCCCAGGTCGTCGTGGAGCTCGTCGCAGCCGCCCAACTGTTCGAGCAGCTCCCGGACGGCGGGCGAGGCCTCGTGATACAGCAGCGGACCCGACAGAAATGGTGCAAGGGCGACGCAGTGCGACCAGAGGTCGGGGTCGCAGCTCGCGGCGAGCAGGGCCAGGAACGCTCCGTAGCTGCTGCCGCAGAGCATGAGGTTTTGCGCGCCGAGGACGCGCCGGTCAGCGGCGAGTGCGCGTGCGATGCAGCGGACGTCGTCGAGATCGGGGCCGCCCCAGGCGCGGCGGATCGCGAGCGTGTGCCCGGCGCCGTAGCCGCTGCTGCCGCGCTGGTTGGGCGCGATGATCGCGATGCCGGCGGCGGCCAGGTGCTGGAAGGACGAGTCGAACTCAAAGCGCCAGGCGTCCACAGGACCGCCGTGCAGCGCGAGCAGCAGGTGCCTGCTGGTCCGCCAGTCTTGGCCACCGTAGATGATTGCCTCGACGGGCCCGGCGGCTCCCTCGAGCTGTTCGATGTGGGCGTTTGCCCAGCGTGTCCCGTTTGGTCGGTGACCCGCAAACGACCACCCTGGCGTCCTGTCAAGGCCGACGGTAGCGACACCGGGGGGCTGGGCAGGGGCGGAGAAGGGGAAGCGCAGCACCCCGCCGGTCCAGCAGGCCGTGCCGCAGACCAACCCTGGCGGGATCTCGACAGGCGCCAGGCGATCCTGCTCGGGGGCGTAGATCGCCAGGCGGGAGCGCACCCCCTCATCGACGGCCAGCAGCACCCGCTGGCCGCCGGGGTCGAACGTCAGGGGCTCCGCCGCCTGATCCAAGCGGTGCAATGACTCCGGGAACCGTACTGGCTCCCGCCCGCCGAGCCTGCCCCAACCCAACCGCTCTCGGCCCGGCGCATCGGTGCTGACCAGCAGCAGCCCCGATCGCGGGCTGCACAGCAGCAGCCGGTCGTTGCTCGTCGTCGAGACGTTCAGCAGGGGGGTCCAGGAGCCGTCTTCGAGGTCGACGGCGAGGGCCTTGGCTGGGCCGCCGTCCTTTGCGCGGTCGACGCCCAGGAGCGTGCCTGCCCGGTCCAGCCAGGCGCCACCACGGAGCAGGCCGGGCAGCTCGGCCACCCGCTCCAGGTGCGGTGGGTCGGCGGACACCCGCCAGATCGTGGAGCAGGCGCCGTCGAAGGCGATCGCGAGGCCGAGGTCGCCGTGCCTAGCGCTGGCCAGCAGGCGCAACCCGGGGCCGTCGATGACCTTGAGCACCCGCTCACGGGCGCTGCCCCTGTGCTCCTCGACCAGCGTGAGCTCATGGATCCCGGCACCGTTGCGGCAGAGCAGGATGCGGCCGTCGTCCAGGGGGAGCGGCTGATCGTGGATGGTGACGGGCTGGGGCAGCGGGAGCGGCCACCAGCGGGGTGACGGGCACTCGAACGGCCAGGCCTCGAGCTGCAGGCTGTCGCCTCCGCCGCTGGCGAAACAGGCAGCTCTCGCGCCACGCGCCGAGAACCAGAAGCTGACCCGTGCCAGCACGGGACCGTCGGGGGCGTCCACCCAATCCCCCTCGCCAACCACGGTGTCCGTGGCGGTCAGCACTGGGCTGCCCCGACTGTGGTGGGATCGGCCATCCACATCTGCGGACCGCCGTGGCGCAGCCGCAGGAGAAACGCGATCACCCCGGCCAGGCCGACGCCATAGTCGGCAGCAATGCACCGCATGTCGTCGAGCCACACCTTCCACGCGTCTGCACCATGCCGCTCGACCGCGGCCCGGACGAGGTCGACTAGCGTGGAGTCCTGCCCGTCGCTGCCCTGCTGTTGCGGTGGGTTAAGAACGCTGAAGCCATTCACAGCATTCTCCCGATATGATCCGTATATCAGCCGTCAACGATCCAGCACGCACGGAGGCGTGAGTTGTAGGGCCAGTCCGGTCTTCCCGCGCTCGTGCAGACTTGCACTTATGGCTCTTCAATGCCCGCACATCCCTGAGCTGGACTCCGCTGTTTTGTGCCGCCAGGAGCGCGCGTGAGGATAGTGTAAAGCAGTCCATTCCTAGTGTGTCAAGGGGCTGGGCGACAAGATCTCTATTCTGCTGGTGCGCGGCGAATACTATTTCTGTCGAGTTTGTGTCTCTAGCGAATGGACGCAAAGCTTCGTGGACCGGCCCGATCTGGCTGATCGTCAGGTAGAGCGCGCCAGAGGGAGCGGTGCCCCGACAGAGCGGCGACCTGGGCACGAGCTGCGTGCCGTGACCGCCGGTCCCCGAGATTCCCGGCCGACTAGGCGCTTCGGTTGACAGCTCACGCCTGGACTCATAGAGTTGCTGGTCGTGCGGCGCCCGGCTCTCTCCGGGCGCCCTTGTCTGTCAGCAATCCCAACGGCTTAACCAGGGGCATCCTCGTCTCTGGTGCAGCACGGCTGGCGCTGCTCGCCGCGTGCTGTCCGCCGGCGAACACGGTTCGCTCAACGGTTCTTGGGCTTCTCGCTCGTGGCACACCCGGGCCTTACGCCTGTGACGTCACCCGGCGAGCGGTCGATCCGTGACGGTGTGCTCGCGCATCCAACCCGAAACAAGACTGGTGAGGACCACGGACAATGCCCACCATCCAGCAGCTGGTCCGGAAGGGCCGCCAGGCGAAGACCGAGAAGGTGAAGACGCCCGCGCTGAAGGGGTCGCCGCAGCGGCGGGGTGTGTGTACGCGTGTGTACACGACGACGCCGAAGAAGCCGAACTCGGCCCTGCGCAAGGTCTGCCGCGTGCGCCTGACCTCGGGTATCGAGGTGACGGCGTATATCCCTGGAGAAGGGCACAACCTGCAGGAGCACTCGATCGTGCTCGTGCGTGGCGGACGGGTGAAGGATTTGCCAGGTGTCCGTTACAAGGTGATCCGGGCCGCGTTGGACGCGAGTGGCGTGCGGGACCGGAAGCAGGCGCGCTCGAAGTACGGCGCGAAGAAGGAAGGCTAGAGGATGCCTCGTAAGGGTCCCGCCACCAGGCGTCGGGTCGTCGCCGATCCGAAGTACTCCAGCGTCCTGGTCGCTGCGATGATCAATAAGATCATGCGCAGCGGCAAGCGGTCGCTGGCGGAGCGCATCGTCTATGACGCGTTCGATCTGGTCCAGCAACGGACTGGGGCGGACCCGGTGCAGACGTTCAAGAAAGCGGTCGACAATGTCAAGCCGGCACTGGAGGTCAAGTCCCGCCGCGTCGGCGGCGCGACCTATCAGGTGCCGATCGAGGTGCGCCAAGGGCGCGGGACGACGCTTGCGCTCCGCTGGCTTACGAGCTTCTCCCGCCAGCGCCGCGAGCATACGATGAGTCAGCGGCTTGCAGGGGAGATTCTCGACGCGAGCAACAACGTCGGCGCGACCGTAAAGCGCCGCGAGGACACACACAAAATGGCGGAGGCGAACAAGGCGTTCGCCCATTACCGGTGGTAGGGAATCAAGCCACGGTGGCGTGGAGGCTCCCCCCGCCTAGAACCGACAGCGTAAGTAGCAGACCAATGCCGAAACGAACCCACCCGCTCAACCTGACCCGGAACATCGGGATCATGGCGCACATTGACGCGGGAAAGACTACCACTACAGAGCGTATACTTTATTACACTGGTCGTAATTATAAGATTGGGGAGGTCCACGAGGGCGCGGCAACGATGGACTGGATGGTCCAAGAGCAGGAGCGCGGGATCACCATCACGTCCGCCGCAACCACCGCGCCGTGGAAGGACCACATCGTCAACATCATCGACACGCCCGGTCACGTGGACTTCACCGTCGAGGTCGAGCGGTCCTTGCGGATCCTCGACGGAGCCGTAGCTGTGTTCGATGCCGTGAGCGGCGTCGAGCCCCAATCTGAAACCGTGTGGCGGCAGGCGGACCGTTACCAGGTCCCGCGGATCTGTTTCATCAACAAGATGGACCGAGTGGGGGCGGATTTTTTCGCCTCGGTATCGTCCATCCGCGAACGGCTGGGCGCAACGCCGGTGCCGACCCAGCTGCCCGTTGGTTCCGAGAGCGCTTTTGTCGGCGTCATCGATCTGATTGAGATGCGGGCGCGGATCTGGGAGGGGTCTGGCGACAACTACGGCAGCGAGTGGAACGACGTCGATATCCCCGTTGACCTGGTCGATGCAGCGCAGGTCTGGCGCGGGAGGATGATCGAGTCGATCGCGGATGTCAACGACAGCTTGCTGGAGAAGTTCGTCGAAGGTGTGCCGATCACTCGCGAGGAGCTGGTCGCGGCGGTACGAGAGGCGACAATCTCGAACCTTATTACCCCAGTCCTGTGCGGCTCCGCCTTCAAGAACAAGGGCGTCCAACTCCTGCTTGATGCGATCGTCGCCTATCTCCCCAGCCCGCTCGATGTCCCGCCGGTGAAGGGTATCGACGCCGCGAGCGGCGATCCGGTCGAGCGCAAGGCCGACGAGGCAGAGCCGTTCAGCGCGCTCGCGTTCAAGATCATGACCGATCCGTACGTCGGCAAGCTTACGTACTTCCGCGTCTACTCCGGCCAGGTCGACAAGGGCGAGGCGATCGTCAACTCGACGAAGGGTCGCAAGGAGCGGATGGGTCGGATTCTGCAGATGCACGCGAACCACCGGGAGGACTGCGCCGCCGCGTTTACCGGTGACATCGTCGCCGCGGTCGGCTTGAAGTTCACCACGACCGGCGACACGCTCTGCGACCCAAAGGCCCCGGTGCTCCTGGAGACGATGGAGTTCCCCGAGCCGGTTATCCACATCGCGATCGAGCCGAAGACCAAGGCGGACCAGCAGAAGCTCGGTGCCAGCCTTCAGCGGCTTGCCGAGGAGGACCCGACCTTTCGGGTGCACACGGATTCCGATAGCGGTCAGACGATCCTCGGTGGGATGGGCGAGCTTCACCTCGAGGTCCTCGTCGACCGCCTCCTCCGGGAGTTCAAGGTCGACGCGAACGTGGGCAAGCCGCAGGTCGCGTACCGCGAGACGATCCGTCAGCCGATCCGCGATTACCGGCTGCGCCACAAGCGGCAGACCGGCGGCGCTGGCCAGTTCGCCGAGGTCGAGATCACGCTTGAGCCTACGGGCCGCAACGCCCCCAAACCCCGAGAAATCCTCGACGAGAAGGGTGAACCGACCGACCGAGTGGGCGGCTACGAGTTCATCGACGCGACCAGGGGCGGCGTGATCCCGCGCGAGTTTGTCCCCGCGGTCGATGCGGGGATCCGCGACGCGATGGAGGGCGGCGTCCTGGCCGGCTACCCGCTGGTCGACATCCGTGCGACCTTGGTCGACGGGTCGTACCACGAGGTCGACTCGTCGGAGATGACCTTTAGGATCGCCGGGTCGATGGCGCTCAAGGAGGCCGCCCGCAAGGCCGGTGCCCTCTTGCTCGAGCCGATCATGGCGGTCGAGGTTGTGACCCCTGAGGACTATCTCGGCGACGTAATCGGCGACCTCACCGCCCGGCGTGGGCGCATCGGCGCGATGAACGCCCGTGGTAACAGCCAGGTGATCGCTGCGCTGGTGCCGCTTGCCGAGATGTTCGGCTATGCGACTGACCTGCGATCGAAGACGCAGGGACGGGCGACGTACACCATGCAGTTCAGCGGCTACGAGGAGGTTCCCGCGCTGTTGGCCTCAGAGATCGTCGCCAAGGTCCGCGGCGAGTAGCCGACACACAGATCGACCCCAGCAGGTACAGGAGGCAACCGCAGATGGCTAAGGCGAGGTTTGAGCGGACGAAGCCGCATTTGAATATTGGGACGATTGGTCATATTGACCATGGGAAGACGACGTTGACGGCGGCGATCACGAATGTGTTGCACAAGCGCAACCCG
>JBOGEB010000210.1:0-6987 GCA_050743125.1 Egibacteraceae bacterium | reverse complement strand
GGCCGAGGGGGAAACGCAGTACCGTTCATCTCAGCGCGCTCCTCAACCTTGCCGGGCTTCTGTGCGTCGGGAGGGCATGAAGAGGAAAGGGGTTGGAGAGCGCACGTCTTTCGTTCCCGCGCAGACGGTGAGGGCGGCCGTTTTGGTGACGCGCAGCGCAACTGGGGTCGCTGACGACTTCGCCGACGTCTATGCCGCGCATCACCGTGAGGCGGTGCGGCTCGCCTACCTGCTGTGCGGGGATCCGCATCGGGCCGAGGACGCCGTCGCGGAGGTGTTCGTGAAGGTGTACCGGCAGTGGCGTGTCGGTCGGATCACGCAGCCCCGCGCCTACATTCGCCGGGCGGTGGTGAACGAGGTCAACTCACGTTTCCGCCGGCTGGCGCTCGAGCGCCGGCAGGCCGCGGTCCGCAGCGGTGACGACCGCGGGGCGCGGGCACTCGACCAGCAGGTCGCCGACGCCGACGAGATGATCGCGGCGCTGGCGCAGCTCCCGGCCAGGCAGCGCACCGCGGTCGTGCTGCGGTACTACCTGGACCTGTCCGAGCAGGACGCCGCCACGGCGATGGGTGTCAGCGTGGGAACCGTGAAGAGCAGCGTGTCCCGCGGGCTCGAGCGCATGCGCGCACTCGTGGGTGAGGAGGTGGTCTGACGTGCGAGCTGACTTCGAGGAGCGGCTCCGCCGGGCGTTGGAGGCGCGCGCCGCCGAAGTCACTCCGGATCCCAGCACATGGCGGAAGGTGCAGGCTCGCATCGACCGCGACCGCAGCACCGTTCGCTTCGCCCTGCCTGGGGCCGTCGCCGCCGTCGCGGTCCTCGCCGTGATCCTTGCGAGGCCGCTGCACACCCGCACGCAGATCGAGCTCGTCGAGGGCGAGCGCCGGCCTGCCACCCAGCCCGCGCCGGCGCCGCCGCCGGAGCCGACGACCGCGCCGGTGACCACAGCCCCGGCACCTGCGGTGACGACGCAGTCCGTCCCCGCCCCGCGCTACTGCGGCAGCGCTGGCGGGGTCGCCGTGGTGCTCGCCACCCCGAGCGGCGACCTCGCCGCCGGCTGCGCCGCCGGCGGGATTGAGCCGCTCACCGAGGGCGCAGAGATCGACGCCCACCCGGTGACCGACGGCTCGGTCGTCTGGTTCGACCGGCACAACGACGGCGATCCGGTCTCTTTGCTCATGGAGCTGGATCTCGCCACCGGCAAGCTCAGCTCGAGCGACTCGGGGGCGTGGCCGGCGCTCAGCCCGGACGGCAAGCTCGCGTACGTCGTCGATGTGCGCGGCGACGGCCGCCAGCCCGAGATCATCGTGCGATCAGGGCCACACCAGCCGGTTTTCCGCCGGTTCCCGGTCTTCAAGGAGGGCGCCGAAGAACGCTCCGCCCGCCATCTCGCGTTCGACGTGGCCGGGGACCGGGTCTTCTGGGAGGCCGGATACGAGGGCTTCGCGGTGTGGACCTCGGCGCTCGCAAAGCCCGAGCCCATCCGGCTCGGCTCGACGACGAACAAGGACGCTGCCCTCATGGCGCCCGCGTCAGGCGAGCCCGGCACGTTGACCGCGATCAGCCGCTGTTGTGTCAAGACCGAGGGTGACCGGCCCACCACCGCGAAGCTCGTCAGGCAGAGCCAGCGTGGGACGCTCGCGGAGCTCGCGGACCTGAGCAAGCTCGACGGCTTCGACGTCGGGGCACCAGAGCTGTTCCTCGCCCCGGCGGGCCGGGCCATCCTGAAGGACGGCCGGTGGAGTCCGGGCCCGAAGTCCGCCTGGCTGGTCGGCGACGGGCACCGGTTGTTCCTCGTCGACGCGGACGGCAAGGCGGCGCTTGTGTCGGACAACGCCACGTCGGGCGTGGTCGACGCCAGCCCGGCACAGACCTCCACGGTGTCGCCCAGCCCGCGCCTTGTCACGGTCCAGATCTACTTGGCGCGCAAGGACGCGACCGACTGCAAGACCACGTTCGCCGTTCCGCGCCAGGTCTCTGCACCCGCAGCCCTCCCGGGGGCGCTGACCCAGCTGCTCGCGGGACCGACGCCGAAGGAGCGGGCGCAGGGCTACGGCGGGCTCTTCTCGTCGGCGACCGAGGGGTACCTTCGGGACGTGCGGCTCGGCCCTGACGGCGTCGCGTACGTCGATTTCCGCGACCTCCGCAAGGTGCTGTCGGCCGCCTCCTCGTCGTGCGGGAGCTCGGTGCTGTTGAGCCAGCTCAACGCGACCGTGACGCAGTTCCGCACGGTCAAGTCCGTCCGCTACTCGATCAACTCCGACGAGGCCGCGTTCTACGAGTGGCTCCAGCGCAGCCCCCCGCCGTGATCTAAACTCAAAGATCCTGCGGGCGACCGAGACCAGTTCACACGCCCTTAATCCGGACCAGGAAGAACCGTGTACACCGATACCCACTGCCACCTGGCGTCGATGGACGGGCCGTCGGACGAGTTCGTGGCGCGCGCGCGGGCTGCTGGCGTGACGACGCTCGTCACGGTCGGCGTCGACCTCGCATCCTCGGCGGAGTGCGTGCAGATCGCGGCCAGCATACCGGGGGTCTACGCCGCGGTCGGGATCCACCCGAACAACGCGATCGAGGCGACCGAGCACGTCCTGCCGATGATCGCCGCGCTCGCCGCGCACCCGAAGGTCGTGGCGATCGGTGAGACGGGGCTCGACCGGTTCCGTGACCAGTGCCCGCAGGTGCGCCAGGAGGAGTCGTTCCGCGAGCACATCCGGATCGCGAAGGATCTTGACAAGGCCCTCGTCATCCACGTGCGTGACGCGCATGACGACGCGGTGCGTGTGCTCGACGACGAGCGGGCGCCGCAGCGGACCGTCTTCCACTGTTTCTCCGGGGACCTCGACTTCGCCAAGCTCTGCGCGGCTCGGGGCTGGTACATGTCGTTTGCCGGCAACCTCACGTTCACCAACGCGACCACGCTCCGTGAGGCCGCGGGCGCGGCGCCCCTCGACCTCCTTGTCGCCGAGACCGACTCCCCCTACCTGTCGCCGCACCCGCACCGGGGCAAGCCCAACGAGCCGGGCCGGGTGGCGCTGACCGTTGCGCAGCTCGCCGCGCTCCACGACGTGACGCCCGAGGAGATGGCGAGAACCACAAGCAGGAACGCCCGACGTCTGTTCGCGCTCCCTGACGGGCATTGACCACGCACCGGGCACGCGATTTGTTGCCCTTTTGCCGGGTACGTTAGCGTGCGCGCATGCCTACGGCCTTCGTCGGACGGCGCACGGTGCCCGCTGCGAGGCGCCGTGGCACTCCCGCTCGGCGGCCCAGGGGGTCGGGGGGAGTCCCCCGAGCTCTCCAGTGGTTGGGGAGCGTCCGCCCACTTCTGCAGGGGTCGGGGGGAGCCCACCCGCATCCCAGGGGGGGTCGCCCGGCGCGCCTCGGCCTCGTCCGGTTCCTCGTCGCGGTGCTCGTGCCCGTGCTCGCCTTCGGCTGGTTGCGCGGTGAGAAGACCGTGACGCTGCAGCTCGACGGGCGGCCACAGCGGATGCAGACGCATGCGCGGACGGTCGGGGAGATGCTGGAGCGGGCCGGCGTCAAGGTCGATCCCCACGATCTGCTGGCGCCGGCACGCTCGAGCGCCGTCGCCGACGGGATGGCCGTCGAGTTCGTCGACGCCCGCGAGGTGACGGTCGTCCAGGGTGGCAAGCAGCAGCGCCTCGTCGTTCCTGCCCTGCGGGCCGAGGACGTCGTCGCCGCGCTGCAGGCCAGCGGGGGCGGCCAAGAGCTGGTGAGCCCCGCGCCGCTCGCGCCGGTCCACGACGGGATGGTCCTCGAGGTCAGCGCCCCCGTCTCGGTGACGCTTGTCGCGGACGGGCGGACCCGGGAGGTCGCGGTCCCGGAGGGCGCGACGGTGGCCGAGCTGCTCGGGCGGCTCGGCCTCACGCTCGGTGACGACGACCGGATCAAGCCAGCCACTGACGCTCCGCTGCGGGCCGGCGCGAAGGTCGTGATCGGGCGGGTGACCCGGACCATCGAGGTCCGTCAGGTCGCCGTCCCACCTCCGGTCGTCGAGCGCAAGACCGCCGACCTCCCGGTGGGCAAGCGGCGCGAGCTGCGTCCCGGGCGCGAGGGCAGGCTCAACGTGGTCGAGACGATCACCTTGGTCGACGGGGTCGAGGAGTCCCGCGTCCGCGACCGGGAGCAGGTCGTCATCGCGCCCCGGACGCGGATCGTAGAGATCGGAACCGCCCGCCTGCCGGGTGCCCCGGCCGTTCCGAGGCTCCCGCCGCCGCTCGACGCCGCTCATCTCCAGATAGGAGAGGCGTCCTGGTACGACTTCGGCGACGGGCTCACTGCCGCCCATCGAACCCTGCCGAGGGGCACGATCGTCACGGTCACGAACGTCGCGAACGGCAAGTCTGTGCGGGTGCGGATCAACGACCGCGGCCCGTTCGTCGCTGGTCGGATCATCGACCTCAACCGGCCGGCGTTCGCCGCGCTCGCCACACCGTCGGAGGGCGTGATCGACGTGCGGATCACGTGGTAGGACGTGGTTTGCAAGCGTGGCGGCCAGGCGCGCTGCGCAGCTGTAGCCAACAGCACGGACGGTTGGCGAAATCCGTGAGGACGCGGGGTGTCGGAGGTGCGCACGCCACAGCAGTCGGCGCTTGCGCCAAACTGACCGGGATGGCCCGACCACTCCTCACCCGGGCCGACGTCCGGCGGCTGCTCGACGCGCACGGGCTGGCGCCGCGCAAGCAGCTCGGGCAGACGTTCGTCGTCGACCCGAACACCGTCCGTAAGGTCGTCCGGGACGCCGGAGTGACCGCTGGGGAGCTGATCTGCGAGGTCGGTCCCGGCCTGGGCAGCCTCACCCTCGCGCTGCGCGAGGTCGGGGCTGAGGTCGTGGCCGTCGAGGTCGACGCCGGATTCGTCCGTGTGCTCGATGCGACGGTCGGCGACGACGGGGGCGTGCGGGTCGTGCACGGCGACGCGCTCGAGCTCGACTTCGCCGCGCTGCTCGGCGGCCTGCAGCGCGACCGGCCCGCAGCGCTCGTCTCCAACCTCCCGTACCACATCGCGACGCCGGTCGTGCTCCGGGCGCTGGCCTCGGACGCGTTCACTCGCCTGTTCGTCATGGTCCAACGGGAGGTCGGGCAGCGGTGGGTCGCGGAGGTCAATGACCCGCTCTACGGGGCGGTGAGCCTGAAGATCCGCGCACAGGCTGACGCGCGGATCTGTGCGACGGTGAGCCGCGCTGCGTTTTATCCAGTCCCGAACGTCGAGTCGGTCACGGTCAGGATGCAACCGCGCCCGTGGGCGTTGCCCGTTGCCCGTGAGCGGCTGTTCGCGCTGGTCCAGGGCGGGTTCGCCCAGCGGCGCAAGCGGCTGCGGAACGCGCTCGCAGCCCCGGGGCGTCCACCGGCGATGGTTGAGGCGGCGCTCGCCAGCGCGGGGCTCGACCCCGGAGCCCGCGCCGAGGAGCTCGACCTGGACGCCTGGTCCGCGCTTGCTCGAGTCTTGAGCGAGTAGCAGCGCTTTGCTCGTGCCCTTCGCGAACTCCTACGATGGCCCTTGACAAGGGGATACACGCGGAGGTGCCCAGCGGGCGGGTCAGGCGGTTGGTGATCATCGACCAGAGAGGAATGAGAGAGCCGGTGGGGCAGGTGCTCCCGCTCGGCGGCCCTTGCGTGCTCGTGCGAGCACCCGCGAAAGCGAATTTGTTCCTCGCGATCCGGGGCAGGCGGCCCGACGGCTACCACGAGCTCGTCACCGTGCTCCAGAGCGTGTCGCTGTACGACCATCTGCGGGTCTGGATCGCGGGGCCGGTCAGCCAGGGGGAGCACCCGGCCGCGCGGATGCGCATGCGCGTGCGGCTGATCCACGATGCGGGGCCCGACGTGCCCACGGACCAGAGCAACCTCGCCATCCGTGCGGCACGCGCGCTCGGCCACGTCGCGAAGGTGCTCGACCTCGCCATTGTCGATGAGCAGGAGGCGCGGCACGCGTACCAGCCAGGCTCGGTGCCCGTGACCATGATGGACCTGGAGAAGCGGATTCCCGTTGGGGCCGGCATGGCGGGCGGGTCGGCCGACGCGGCCGCGGCCCTGATCGCCCTCAACGAGCTGTGGGGCTGTTACCTGTCCCGCGAAAGCTTGGAGGCGGTCGGATCCACGCTCGGGACGGACGTCCCCTTCTGCGTGACCGGCGGGACTGCGCTCGGCACCGGGAGGGGCGCCACGCTCGCCCAGGTGCTCTGCTCGGGCACGTTCTGGTGGGTGGTGTGCCAGGCGCACGAGCCGCTGTTCACCGCGGACGTGTACCGCGCCTGGGATCGGGAGTGCGCGCCGAGCGCGTGCGAGCCCGACCCGGTGGTCACTGCGTTGCGCACGTGCGACGCGCGGGCGCTGGGGGCCGCGCTCCACAACGACCTCGAGCCAGCCGCGTTCGCGCTGCGTCCGGAGCTCGCCGACGCCAAAGCCCAGTTGATCAGCGCTGGTGCGCTCGGCGCGGTATTGTCCGGAAGTGGTCCCACCTTGCTCGCCCTGTGCGAGTCGGAGGAGACGGCACGCTCACTCGCCAGCTCGGTCGCCGGCCGGTTTCGCTCGGTGTCGGTCGCGCGCTCACCGGTCGGGGGGCCTGAGGTGGTGCCCTGTTGATCTCTGCGGCGGGATTGACAGTGGGAGGTGGTGAAATGGCATCACGTCGTCCTTTGGAGTCGAAGTTGAAGGTTCGATCCCTTCCCTCCCAGCCCGAGCTCGCAGGTGACGGCGGGTCCTCTCTTGTTTTCGGGCCGCCCTGGCCTCGCCCTCCGGGCGCGAACCTTTTAGCCCTGCGGTCGAGGCCAGGGCGGCCTTTTGCGTTCAGTCCCGCGCCTGCTCGTCGGTCCTCTTTCACGCCGCGCGGGTTGGCGTGGGCGGGTTCTTTCGGTGCTGTTGCCGAGAACGTGTTTGAGAAGTATTCCGGGGGTCGCGTCGCGTCGGGTTCCGCTCGCGAAGAGCCGTTTAGGTCGGAGCCTCTTTCCGGGACGCGACGCGACCC
>JBOGEB010000209.1:0-7045 GCA_050743125.1 Egibacteraceae bacterium | reverse complement strand
TCGGGCGCACCGACGAGGCGCTCGACGCGCTCGGCAGGTCCTTGGCGGCTCCGAACGTCAACATCCGCACCTCCGCGGTGCTCCTCGGCGACGTCGCGCTCGCCCACACCAAGGGCGGGCAGAACCCCGAGCCGGCCTGCAAGGCGGCGATCCGCTCGCTGGACGCGTCCAAGGCGGTCGGCTACACCGTCGGCGCCGACCGCGTCCGCAGGGTGCGCGACATGATGCCGCCCGAGTGGACGCCCCTGGCCTGCGTGATCGAGCTCGACGAGCGCCTCCGCGCCGCCACCTGACCGAGCGGCGCCTCCGCCCCCGAGCCCATGCCCTCCGGAGCCTGCGCGTTGGCGAGCTTTTTCCGCTGGGCCGCGTGCTGGAGAGGGTGGGTCTCGACAGCGAGCCGCCGAGCGGCCCGGCGACCCACCCGTTCGGACTGCGGCCCCTGACGCCCGTCGTCGCGGACGGCGCGAACGTCCTGGATCTGTCTGGGTGACCCACTGCCCAGAGCGGCAGATGTCGATGATGCGAGGGATCTGTTGATCTCTGCCGCGACCAGCATATGGCACAAAGAGGATAATAATCTTTTTGGGTCTAGCCAGGAAACTCGGGCCAGCGCTGCACGGCACCTTCCAGCCAAGAGCGTCAGGGATTCCCCTGACTACCCAGATGCAGTGTCCCTTGCCATCCTGGCTGCTATCTCCGACCTTGGGGCACTGCATGAGCATCCTGCCTTCCCCGACCCCACCGGCGCAGCAGGCTCCCCCTGTCGCTCCTGTTTTTGTCGACGCCTTGGGGCGTCCCCTAGCTGATTGGGGTGAGCGTCTGTTGGCGTTTCTTATCGATCAGCTCTTGCTTGCCTTCATGCTGGCCATTGTTGGCAACTTATTGGCGGCCTTTGGCTCGGCAGTTGGGATTAGCGGTCCAGCGGCCAACGAGGTGAGTTGGCTCAGCACGTGATCTTGATGAGCCTTCCTTATATTGAGGCTCAGGGCTCCAGGCGCATCGCGAAGACGGTCATCAAGAATGTGAGGCGCTCTAGGCCTCGGCTTTTG
Organism: Egibacteraceae bacterium; assembly: GCA_050743125.1. Taxonomy (GTDB): domain Bacteria; phylum Actinomycetota; class Nitriliruptoria; order Euzebyales; family Egibacteraceae; genus JBOGEB01. The sequence goes on along the minus strand of JBOGEB010000209.1, from coordinate 5,996 downwards.
AGGGAAGCCAAGGCCAGACTTGGAGGCAAGCGAAAGGCACGCAGACTCTTGGTACAAAGAGTAGCAATAGAAATTACTTTAGCCCCAGGGCACGAAGCTGACTATTGCATATCACAGGTAATTATTCGCACGCTGAGCGAAAAAGCGCAAAAACTCATCGTCCGGCTCGGAGGAGGACGAGTGGGGCTAGCCCGTTTGTACAGACTTTTAGAAAATGAAAAGGCCCAGGCGCCAGGGCTCGAAGAGGCAGCGTATCTCGATCGCATCAGTCGTAGATTGTCGCGCGATGGACACAATCCGTAAAGATGAGTCGGCTAGGCCCGGTGCCGCCAGCTCCACACCCTGCTCGCATATCCGCTCCACCCTCTCGTGGTGTCAGCCTCGACGACCGTCGAGGGCAGCGCCGGGGCGCCGACACCGCGCCTTGCCGCACTTGCGGCGCAGGACGGACAACGAGCCGCGCAGCGGCTCGGATGTCGGGTCGGGCTCGGCTTCACCGTCGATGACACGCTCCCCACCTGTCTGTTGACGATTGGCTAACAGACAGCAGCGGGGGTCTGCGCTCCGACGGAGTGAGGTCGTGACGGTCCTAGTGCTGACCAGCCAGTTTGATCCGACTGCGGATCTCGTCGTTCAGGAGTTGGCCACGCACGCGGAATTCGCGTGTTCGCTGTGATACGGGCGAGTTCCCGGAACGGCTTGTGCTGTCGGCGGGCCGGGCACTCGTTGGGTTGGGTGGCTGCGGACCGCTGATCACGAGGTGGTGCTGCACGATGCGTCAGGCGGCGCCCCAAGGGTTGTCGATGGCCAACAGCCAGGTCCCGTCGGGTTGCCGGCGCACGACGTCCCCGGCTGACCCGCGCATCTCGACCGGGCAGCCGTCGGGCGCAGCGCCGTGAAGCGTCCAGTCCGAGCGCACAAGCGCCACATCCGGGCCGTGGACGATCGTCTTCACGTTGGCATCGAACGCTTGCGTGACGGCAACCCGCGTAGCGCCTCGCGGATCGCCTGGCTGCCGCTCACCGCCTGGCCGGGCTGCGGCACCAGCGTCGCCTCCGGCTCGTACAGCGCGGCCAGGCCATCGAGGTCCCCCGCGTTGAACGCCTCGCTGGCAAGGCGCAGCACCTCTCGAGGCTCCCGTGCGGGCATGAGCGTGTCTCCTGGGCTTGACGGGGCGACGGCCCATGTCAGTCCCAGGCCGGGCGCGCCGCGTTAGGCCTGTTGGCCGCCCTCCTGAAGCGCCCAGACGCGGCCGGTCTTGTCCCCACTTGCCGTGGCCAGCCAGCGGCCGTCCGGGCTGAACGCCACGCTCCTCACCAAGTTGTCGTGGGCGACCTTGACATGCTCCCGGCCGGTGACGACGTCCCAGATACGAGCCGTCATATCGTCGCTTGCCGTGGCCAGCCAGCGGCCGTCCGGGCTGAACGCCACGCTGGGCACCCCACCGTCGTGGGTGACCTTGACATGCTCCCGGCCAGTGACGACGTCCCAGATACGAGCCGTCATATCGTCGCTGGCGGTGGCCAACCAGCGGCCGTCCGGGCTGAAGGTCACGGCGTACACCGCTCCGGGGCAGTGGAACACTTGGACCATCTCGGGGCGGTGCTGCAAGCCAGTGAGGTGCGCCCATGCCGCGGTCACCAGCCCGTCGGGGTCGGCGGCACTGCGGTCAAGTCCTGCCAGGTGCTCGCCGACCCTGACGACCGCCCGCCACTGCTCGGCCTTATAGAGCCTGCGCAGGTCGGCTACCAGCCCGGCCAGCGTCTGCTGACAGCGAGCCTGTCCGAGCCGCTGCCGCGCGTCCCGGTACGCCGGATCGGCATCGAGGACCGCGGTGAAGCCGGCGACCGCCGCATCCCAGTCCTTCGCCTCGGCCGCGGCGCAGGTCTGGGCGTAGCGGGCGTGCAATAGCTTCGCCCGGGCATCGGCGTCGTCCGGCTGGCGGGCCAGGATCTGCCCGAAGACCTCGACCGCCTCGTCCCAGCGCTCGTTCCAGAACGCGGCAAGACCCTGGTCACGCAGCCCGCTGAGGGGAGCCGACTCCGGCGGCCCGACCGCAGCATCGACAACGTCGAAGATGTCCGCGTCGGGCGAGCGCAGGTAGAGCACCGGGGTGCCCCACTCCAGAGTGTGGTGGTCAACGCTCATCGCCCGGCGGGCGCGCATGACGCTGACGTCCACCGGCCGTTGCCGGGCGATCCCCTCATAGAAGGTCCGCGCGAACTCGATCGCGGCCCGGTCGCTGATCTCGAACTGCATCGCCACGACCGCCGGAACTCCGCCGCGGATCAGCGCGCCGGCGGTGCTGGAGAACGCACCCAACTTGCTGGCCCGCCCGGTCTCGCAGGCGTTGAGCACCACCAGGCGCAGCGGGTGATGGTCGCAGAGCAGCAGGCGCAGGTCCGTCGCGCCGAGCAGCCTGGCCCCGCCGTCCTCGCCGGCCAGCGCGAGCACGCCCTCATCGGTAGCCGGGTCAAAGCCGCCGTGGCCGATGAAATGCAGCACGTGCCACGAGCCGTCGTCCATCGCTTCCCGCAGATCACGCCAGGTCTGGCCCGCCACCCACGACAGCTGCACCCGGCCCTCGCGCTCCAGCCCGGCAAGGGCCTCGCGCAGCCGCCGCTGCTCCCCCTCGACATCGAGCGCGCCACGATCGCTGGGCAGCGCGACCATGCCCAGGAGCCGCAGCGGCGGGCTGACCTTCAGCGGGCGCAGTGGCTCCATGACCTGCGGGTAGCGCACGAGCGGCAAGCGCAGGCTCAGGTAGTCGTCCCGGCCGGCGTCGAACAGGAACTCCCACGGCAGCCGGGCCAGCTCCGGCGGCTGGATCCGCAGCACCAGCCGCAGGTCGATGCCCTGCTGGCGGGCCTGCTGGTAGCCGGTGCCGAACAGCACGCGCACGTCACCGGTCACCAGCGCGTCGAACAGGTCGCGGCCGAGCTCCTGCACCGGCCGCTCCGGCGGTGTGGGAATGCGCCGGTGAATCGCCGAGGAGGCAAGGACCGCGTCCTTGACGACGGCGAGCTGGGATTCCAGATCCTGGCCGTTCAGCGGCAAGCGCATGATGGCGGCGGCTTCGCCACCCCCGGGCGCTCGCGCCGTGACCGGGTAGCTGCCGTCGCTGCCCGGACCGATCTCGATCTCGAAGCTCAGCCCCGCCATCGCCTTTCAACTTGCCACAAACGCGAGGCCGCCGCGCGGCCTTCACACAAATCAAACTTCGGTTCTGCCATACTTCGCTCATGGCGAACTTCGTGAACCGTGAACAAGAGCTTCGGGCGCTGGAGCGAGCGTGCGGGGAGCAGCCGGGGCTCGTGGTCGTGTCGGGCCGGCGGCGGGTGGGCAAGACCGCGCTGCTCGACCGTTTCGCGAGCCACCCTTTCATGACCGATCGAAGGGCGATCTTCCTGCCCGGAACGCGGGCGCCGGTCATCGAGGCTTTGCGGCGGCTGGAGGAGCGCATCCGCGTGGCGGCGCCCCCTGCCCCGGGGGACCTGCTCGACCTCGGGCACCTGCCGAGCTGGGACGCGGCGTTCGGCTACCTGCTCGCGCGGGCGCGGGACGAGCCGCTGCTGCTCGTCCTGGACGAGTTCCCTTACCTGTGCGAGGCCGACCCGGCGCTGCCGTCGACCCTGCAGGCCCGCTGGGACCACCGGGGCGCGTCGCGGCTGTCGATCGTGCTCGCGGGCAGCCACGTGGGGCTGATGGAGGAGCTGGTCGCCGCCGACGCGCCGCTGTTCGGCCGGGCCGACGCGCACCTGCGCCTCGCGCCGTTCGGCTGGCGGGACGCCGGGCTGCTCGTGGGCGGGCAGGACCCGCAGACCTGGCTCGAGGCGTACCTCACGGTCGGTGGCATGCCGCGCTACCTCACGCTGTGGGACCCGCGCCATGACGCGCTGACGAACCTGGAGGACCTGCTCGACGGGCCGGGCGCGCCGCTGGGCGACGAGGGGACGGTGGTGCTGCAGGAGCTTCCGGCCGGGTCGGCGGCGGCGCGGATCCTGGAGCTGGTTGCGCTGGGCACATCGACGTTCACCGCGATCCGCGACCGGGCGGGCCTCGCGCCGGCGACGACGAGCGAGGCGCTCGGCACGTTGGAGGCGCTCGGCCTGGTCGAGCGGCTGACCCCGGTCGGCGAGGATCCGCGGCGGACGAAGCGGGTGCGCCACGAGGTGCGGGACCCGTTCCTGCGCCTGTGGCTTTCTGTCGTGGTGCCGAACCGGGAGGCGTTCGAGCTGGGCCGGGGCGCGGGCGTGCTCGCCGCCGCCCGGGACCGCGTCGCCGCGAGCCATCACCGCGCGTTCGCCGCCGTCGTCCGCGACTGGCTCGCCGAGCGCGAGCAGGCCACCTGCGGCCCTTGGTGGCCGACGACGGTGAGGGGGCCCGGGGGGCTGCCCCCGATGCCAGAAGCCGACGCCATCGACGTGCTCGCGCTGCGGGGCACGCACGCGGTCGCCGCGGCCTCGGCGTTCTGGGCGACGGGGGTCGACGGCCAGGCCGAGCGCTCCCAGCTGCGCAAGGTGCTCGCGAACTCACCGCACGTGCGCGCGGACACGCTCCACGTCGTCGCCCGGTCAGGCAGCGAGGTCACCGACCCGGCGGCGCTCTACTACGATTGACGCATGGGCCTTCTACGAAAGAGTGACGAAAATCCAGGGGGCGGCAGCGGCCTGGAGCTCGACCTCGATCTGCGCTCCTGCCCCGTCTGCCGGCGTGACCTCCACCCGTGGGAGCCGACCTGCCCCGACGACGGCGCCGGCGCTGTCCCACGGAACCTGCGTACGAGCGACATCCCTCCGCCGCCCGCGCACCTGCTCGGCGACGACGAGCCGGGGTAGCCGGGCTCACGGAGCCGCGTACGTGGTCTGAGCGGCCTCGTGCACGATGGCGATGGTGGACAGGCAGCCCTGGACCGAACCGGCCGAGACCTCCTTGATGATCTCGAGGGCCTCGGAGTATGGCGGCTGGAACTCCTTCCCGGTCTCCAGGGTGATGCCGAGGACCTTGGGAAGGCTCGGGTCGGCAAAGGCTCGGCTGTAGCAATAGCTGTCGGAGGTGCCCCGGACCGCCTGGATCGCCTGGCTGACGGAGTCGCCCACCGCTTGGTGCCAGTCGAGATCCGACTGTGGGATGTATTCACGGTAGACGGCGTCGGCCGACGTGCCGCGCAGCCCGTCGTAGATCGGGTTTGGGAAGCTCAGCGAAGAAGCGGTCGTCTGGTTGTCGTCGCCCCACGGGTAGAGGATGTCCTCCGAGTAGGAGTGGACATCGACGAGGCAGCGGATGTTCGGGTACATGTCCAGCAGAGCGCGGACATTGCGCGTCTCGGACTCGGAGAACGCCGAAGTGCCCTTGAAGATCTGGTAGTCGCACGGATCAGGGCTCGTGCCGATGCCGCTCGACCAGAGGAAATCGTAGTTGCGATTGATGTCGATCCCCGCGCAGGCGCCCGTAGGCCGGCGGTTCTTCCGCCACCACACGTCACCCGTCAGCGCCTCCACGTAGGCGCGGCCGTCGGGGTTGACGAGCACAAGATCGAAGAGCGGTCACCGAAACTTGGAGGGGCCTTGAACGGGCGGGGGACCGACGGCTGGGCGGTCTCCGTACCGGTTGGCTACCAGGTCGGAGGCTGGCAGGTCAGCAGACCGATCGCGACCGGGAGCTGGGGCAGCGTGTACGAGGCACGGCGGGTGATCGGGGCGGCGCCGGAGGACGGGGCGCCGGACCGGGTGGCCCTGAAGTTTCTCCCGACGGGTACCTTGACGCCGCGCCAGCTGGGCCATCTCGCGGATACGGCCCGGCGTGAGGTGGCGCTCCACGAGCGGCTCACACATTCTCGGCTGATTCACCTGTTCGAGACGCTCACGGTCGACGACCCGGGATCTCCTCACCTCGACGGCGCCGTGGTGCTGGTCATGGAGCTGGCCACGGACGCGCTGGGCAACGTGCTACGGGGCCATGCGGGCCGACCGCTGCCCAACGCACCGCGGCTGATC
>JBOGEB010000208.1:0-7147 GCA_050743125.1 Egibacteraceae bacterium | reverse complement strand
GAGCGCCGCGGCGAGGTCGGGTTGGTTGGACTGGGGGCGCGCGAGGTCGACCATGAGGTGGCCTACGGCCAGCCGGGTCCTCGGCAAAGCCCACTCGGGAAGACGGTTGTCGAGCGTTTCGATCACGTCCGCGGGCAGGGTGTCATAGGCGACCCAACCGGCCGCTGCGGCATCCAGACGCGCATTGCCTGGTCCTGTTGCGCGAATGAGGTCGATCGCCGACTGCAGCAACACAGGGAAGGCGGACACGACCAGTTGGGACAGCAGCGGGACCGCCTCCGGGACGGCCTCGGCTGCTCGGACCAACATTCGAAGCGCCCTTTGACGTTGCTCAGGCGTCGGGTCCGCTAGCAGCGCGCGAGCCAGCTCCTGATCGGCCGCGAGGCGATCGACGAGCAGCCAGTCGCCGAGCAGGTGCGGGCGTATCTCGACCTCGACGCCGGACAGCTCGCCTGGGACGGTGGGATACAGATGGCCAACCCACCGACACAGCTGTCGGATCAGCCCCTCGGGGACGTCGCGCAGCTCGGGTACACGGCGCAACAGTTGTGCGGCGGCACCCGTGTCCGCTGCGCCCAGCAGCGCCAAGGCGACGACGGCCTGCTCACGCTGAGCCGAAGAAGACGCCTCGAACAGGCTGTGAAACCTCTGCGTCTCCCGCTCCCACCGGGCGGCCTCGTGATCGCTCAGCACGCGTGCCACCTCGGCGATCGGCGCCCGTCTCGGATCGGCCCACCGGCTCCCCGCCCGTCCGGGCGTCAACACCGCTGACAGTGCGCGCATCTGCAACTCCAGCGGCGACAGGTGGGGATCCTCCCAACCCTGACCTGTCGTCTCGAGTTCAGGGACGGGGACCTGTCTGGCGGCAGCGAAGCTGCGGACAGCCTGCTCGAACCATCGTCGGTAGTCGCTGGCCTCCCCCAAGGCTGGCAGTAACAGCGCTGGACCGTCCTGACCGACCCAGCGGCTTCTGTCCGTCAGCGCAGTAGACAGCGCGGCCCGCAACCCTTCGACGTTGCGGGCAAGAAGAATAGTCCGCACGACAGGAGACTCGTTATGCTCGGCCAGACTCTCCAGGAACGCGGCGGCATCCGGGCGCAGGTCGGCGTCGTCGACCAGAACCAGCGTCCGGTCGGGACATGCCTTCACCATCTGCAACGCGTGCGCGCCCGTGTCCGGCGCCAACCATCCGGCTGCCCAACCCTCGGCCAACTGCTCGGCGCACTGCAACGCCAGCCGTGTCTTGCCGATCCCCGCCGGCCCACCCACGATGAGCACCGGGTGGCCCTCGGGTTGCGCAAGCCAGCGTTGGATCTGCTCCTGCTCGGGTTTCCTGCTCCAGAATCGTGTTGGTGAGCGTGTCGCCTCCAACAACGCCAACACACCATCGGTCTCCTGACTCAGCGGCGGCGGCCGTAACGAGCGCAACACCTCGCCGCGCGCGTGCCGGGCCTGACCCAGACGATCAGCGGCCTGTATGCGACGATCGACGAGCAGCGCTGCGCCCGCAGCAGCAACCGAGGCCACACCGGCAAGCACACCGCCCTGAGTTTGGCCGGCCCAGAACGCCGCCCCACCGAAAAACGCGCTCAACCCGACGACCGCCGCGACACGGGACAACCGCCGCCGCGGCCACCAGCGTCGGACCGACTCGGTGACTGCCCAAGCCACCATCTCTCCCGCACCCACCTCAAACGCGTGTCCACCCCATGATGCCCTACCCACCCAAGGCACAGGGCTCGACGCCAGCCTCATGGTTGACGACCAGCGCGTACTTGGGCAAGTGGGGGCCAGGCCCCTTCGCCCGTGAGTCTACTTCATTTTAACATCTATTGAAAGTTGGTCTACATCCTCAACCCATATAATTATTCGTAGTGGCGACTCATTGATTATCTCCATTCGTCGTACGGGTATGAAGCCTTGGTTTCGACCGTTCCCATCCTGGTCTGGCGTCAGCGTAATTGTTCAACATCCTTCGTAAGTTGCCAAGTCAGTATTTGCTCGCTGCTCTTGTCGACAATCGTCAGGACTGGTACCTTGTCAGATACCACCCTTCACAGCCACTCTACTGTCTTCCGACAAGCGTCTGGTCAGCATAAACAAGATCTGGGTCTGTGCAGATGCCTCAGAGTGGGCGAGTCGCCAGGTCGCCCTGCACCCAAGGTGCCGGTGGCGGCTTGACAACCTTGTTGTTGATGGAACACCCGTTGCCGCAGGGCTGAGCGCCCACCGCTCAGCCCTGCGCAGCTTCGTTACCCAACCCACGAATCCACCCCTAGGCAGCGTTGCGGACGCCGGTCGTGGTAGCAGTTGTTGAACACGACGTGACTAGTGTCCAGTCGCTGTAATCGTTTGAATGTCTAGGCCGGGCAGGATGTCAGCGTTATCCCTGGTCAGGGCGTAGTTCGTGTCGTTTGTACGTTAAAAAGACTTCTGCGACTGAGCACTAGGAACCTGCTGAAGTAATCGCTTCCTGGCGCGCGCTCAGGTCGGTGGCACGGGCTCTGGTGACGGTCTGGGGCGAGCCCGGACGAGGATGGCCGGCTGGCGGGATCGAGAATGAGAGCCGGCGAGACGGGTCTGAGACGGCCGAAGGGACCGGTTCAAGGCAAGGCGGCTGCTGGTCTGGGTTTCGGGTCTGCCTCAGGTGGTTGCGGGCACCTTCCAACCGCCGTCGTAGTGCGGACCCAGACCCAGCAACGTGGTCAGGTTGACCACCGCGACGCGCAGACTCAACCACAGCTGGTTGCGTCTCACGCCGCGGTAGCGGCAACGTCGATACCCATCTTTCACGACCCAAGCGATCGACCGCTCGACCACGACCGGCGCGGGTAGACGGCGGCGAACTTGGCCGTTTCGGCCTGAGCGCGGGCGGCGACCAGCAACGCGTCGTGCTCGCTGATGTGCAGGCTGCGCCCGGACTTGTTGGTCGTGCACCGGGCGCGTAGCGGGCAGCTGTCACAGCGCCGCCCGAAGCTGCGTTGCCCTTCGCGCTGATCGTCACCGTGTGGTTGTTCGGGCAGGTCACCGTGCCCGCCTCGTAGTCAACTTCGAAGTCGTCGCCGTTGAACCCGCCCGGCACCGCCGGGCGCAAAGGCAACGGCTTGATGACCGCGGTGTGCCCGCCTCGGCCAGATCATGACGGGTCTGCTCGCCGCCGGGACCGTCCGTCCAGGATCCCGGTCTGGGCAGCGACCTGCTTGACCGCCTCGTCGATGCGGTGCGGCCGCTCCGAGGAGTTCAGCCGTTTCCGCCAATACACGAGCACCGACGCATCGAACGTCCGCTCGTCCAACGCCAACCCGGCCGCCGCCTTCCAACGGATGTCGGTCTCCAACGCCGTGGCGGCCTGACGGTCCGACAACCCCTCCAGCTCCTTCAACACCATTGCGACCGCGATCACGTCCGTCGGGATCGACGGCCGGCCGCGCTCAGAGGCGAACAGGTCCGCGACAGCTCATCAGGAAACATCCGCTTGCGATGCTCAGCCAGCAGCGGGAGCACCGACCCGGCCGGCACCAGATGCCCGCACAGCGCCGCCGTGTCCAACAACTCTAGGGGCTCGACTGATCCTTGGCAGGCGCGGAGCACAGGGTGTTGGAGGGCTTATCTCAGGTAGACCTCAACCCGAGTGTCTACTTGCATATCTTTGATAAGGCGGTAATCGTTGAGCCAGAATTGCTGCGGGGTGGCCTTATAGATGCGCCGGGGCGAGTTGTCCAAAAAAACTGGTGCTTGCGGTGGTGGCTTAGCCACCCGACCATAATAGTACTCTAGAGCTTGTGCAACTGCGTTTGGCTCGGTCAGCTCATGTGCTGTAGCCGTCATGTAGACGCCCTTGCCAGTGCCCTCAGGTACGGTCGAGTCGTAAATAACCAGGCAGACTTTAGGGTTTTCGCGAATATTACGCGAATGGGTGCTTTCCGTCCATGATGCCCAATAAAAGTTAAAACCTTCGTCGTACGCAGCGTAGACCGGCGTGTTCCAGGGTTGGCCATAGCTATCCACAGTAGCGATTGTGATGTAAAGAATTTCAGAAATAATTTGTTTGGCCTTTAAGGCCAGTGTGGCGCTCATTTCGTGGCTCATCTCTATAGGTAAACATAACTCTGCGCACGACTGGGCATCACTGGCCGAGCTGGGCGGCTTCGATCCGATAGCTGAGGAGGTGGCGGTCGGCCAGCAGACGGAAGTCGTTTACCTTGAACGGCTGACCGTCGGTGTCGTAGACCGTCGACAGCAGGTGAACGATGCCCGCATCGGGGCGGGCGCGCAGCCGTTCGCGTTCCTCAGGGGTGGCAGGGCGGAAGTGCAGGTCCTCGATTGCGTAGGCGACGCGTCTACCAAGGTCGCCCTCGAGGATGCTCCAGTCCATGCCTAGGATGGGGCCGGGCTGGGTGATGGGGGTGTCGGCCACGAGGTCGGCCGGGTAGTAGCTGTCGCAGGTCATGACAGGCTCGTCGTCGACGGTCGTAATACGTCGGCGGCTCCAGACCTTGGCACCCTCGTCAAGGTTCAGACGGACGGCAATGTCCTCTGGCGCCGGTAGAGCGACCACCTCTTGAAGCGTTCAACAGGCGGCCGGATGTGAGCAGCGGCAACAGGCCCGTGTCCCAGATAGTCGGGGCCCCGACTGCCCGCTCCGCGGGTTATGAACCGCTCGGTGGAGCGCAACAGCATGGGCGCACGTTGACGGACTGTCGTGCCTCGCCCGGGCGCGGACTCGAGCAGACCCTCCGCCTTTAACCGGCCCAATGCGAGACGCACGGTCGTGCGAGACACGCCGTGCGTGGTTGCCAGTTCCTCCTCTGTCGGCAGGCGTCCCGCAGGGGGTAGCTCGTGGGAGCGGACAGCCGCACGGAGCAAGTCAGCGAGCTGCTCGTATAAGGGTCTTGTGCTGTGTGGGTCCAGGACCATCGACGACCACCTTGGTGGTTGGAGCTGGGCCCTACGCTATCGCCGTTTGGTCCAACAAAGTAGTTACAGCCTTGGAAACTTTGTTATAACGTTCTATCCAGATTATTTGGTACAACGTTACTCCCCAGCACTGGAGGGCGTGGATGGTCAGCAGCGCAGGCTCGCAGTTGGTGACCCAGGTCCCTCGACCCGATGACACCGTGGCGATGTCGCTGAGCAGCCTGCGGAATCTGCCGCCTACGATCACGGTGCCGCAGGCTGGGCGGATCTGTGGGATTGGCCGTAATGCCGCTTACGAGGCAGCTCGTACCGGGCAGCTGCCGGTCATCCGGATCGGGCGGCGACTTCTGGTTCCCACGGCGCGGCTGCTGCGCCTGTTGGGACTCGACGAGGACGAGGTGGCCTCGGCGTGAGGGGCTCGATCATCAGGCGCGGGTCACGCTATTCGGTGGTCGTCGACGTAGGCCGGGACCCGACCACCGGCAAGCGGATCCGTGAGTGGCATTCGGGCTATGAGACCCGCAAGGCCGCCGAACGCGCCCGCGTCGAGATTCTGCACGCGCTCGACAACGGCGGACACGTCCCACGCTCGACACTCACGCTGGGGGAGTACCTCCTCGACGAGTGGCTGCCTTCCAGGAACCGCGGCAACGGGCGGCAGGCAGAGGACATCGGGGTCAAGTCGGGGTCGGCACCTATGACACCTATAAGGGCACTGTCGAGGCCTACATCGTCCCGCGCCTCGGCTCGATTCGGCTCCAGGACCTTGACGCCACGCACCTCGACGGGCTGTACGACGAGCTGGAGGAGCGCGGCAGGCTGCGGGACGGCGCTGGACTGGCGACGAACACGATCGTCGGAATCCACGCGGTGCTGCACAAGGCGCTCCGGGACGCGGTACGCCGTCGCAGGGTCGCGCGGAACGTCGCCGATGACGTCGCACCCCCCAGGGCTGCGCGCGTCGAGATGCCGGTCTGGACCGTCGAGTAGCTGCGGGCGTTCCTGACGCACGTTCGTAAGGACCGGCTATACGCAGCCTGGCTTCTGTTCTCCACGACAGGCATGCGTCGGGGCGAGGTGTGCGGACTCGCCTGGCCGGACCTCGACCTAGACGCGGGCACGGCACGCGTCGAGTGGACCCTCGGCGACGTGCGCGGCAAGCCGACGTGGAAGTCCACACCGAAGTCCGCCGCCAGCGAGCGTGTCATGGCCCTGGACCCCGCCACCGTCAACGCGCTGCGGGAACGCCAGTACGCACAAGAGGAGGAGCGAGACGCGATCGGTGCCGGGTGGACGGTCCGTAACCATGACTGGCGTGGCCAGCATCGCGACCACCTCGTGTTCACCTGGCAAGACGGGCGGATGATCAACCCTCGCCGGATCTCTGTGTGGTTTGTTCGCCACCGCCAGGAGGCCAGCCTCCCACCGATCCGGCTTCACGACGTGCGCCACACCTATGTGACCGCTGGCCTGGCCAACGCGCGCGGCTGGCACGAGGTCAAGGTCATCTCGCAACGCCTCGGCCACGCGAGCATCACGCTCGACACCTACTCACACGTGCTGCCCGCGGCGGACGCCACCGTCGCGCACACGCTCGCGCAGATCATCCTCGGGGAACAGGAGGGTTAAGAACGATGGGTTGCAATATGGTTGCGCTCGCTCTCGGCACGGCCTGGCCGACAGCGACGATCAGTAGCGTTACCGCTGATCAGAGCTGGTTCCGCCGCCAGCCCCGCGCACAGCAGGAGCGGGGCGAGGTACCAGTCCTGGTAGTTCGTCCGCTGGACGAAGGCGAGCAGGAACGGGACGAGCAGCGTAGCGGCGTAGGCGGCGGTGATCCGGGTGGTGGTGTTCGGGCCTCTGCGGAGTCGCCAGCCTGCGAGCGCACCCGCGGCGAGCCCGCCGACCGCGCTGGCGGCTCCGACGATCCGGAGCAGCGCTGGGGTAGGGCCGAGCAGCTGATAGAGCGGCGTCCAGACAGAATAGGCAAGCACGGGGGCGGGTTCGGCCCGGCCCACCGGTTCGAGCATCGCGGGGATCCCGGCGAGCCCCGGCGACGGCAGGAGCAGGAACGGCGCCTGGAGGGCCACCGGCACTGCGGCGGCCAGAAGCGCGGCGCGCCAGCCAACGGCCACGAGCAGGAGCGGGAGGAGCACGACCGCGACCGGCTTCACGCTCACCGCGAGGCCCGCCAGCGCCGCCGCGATCAGCGGCCGCCGTCTGGCGAGCG
>JBOGEB010000207.1:0-7186 GCA_050743125.1 Egibacteraceae bacterium | reverse complement strand
CGCCGCAGGTGTGGTCTGTGGCGTGGGTGTCCTCGTCAGCGTGATCCCAGCCGGTCGGTAGCCCGCTGACCAGCGCTCACCCGCCCGCCAGGCCCCCTGACCACCCACAACTTGTACAGAAGCGCCGCAAATCACTACGCGGCCTTCGCGCTGACCCCAACCTCAGACGGCGCTATGCGCATCGACCCGGTGCCTTTCCCTGGCAAGGGCCACACCGAGGCGTTCGCCCATGGCTATGCCGGCGGCAGCCCTGCGACCCTGTACGCCGCTCTCGTGCGATGCGCCCTCGATGAGCCCGCCGGCGCCTTCTACCCGCTACGGAACGAAGACAGCCAACTATGGAAGGCCATTACGACTACCACAGGACCGCTGCGCCTGTCATGGCCCCAAGCCGTGCTCTGGGCACGCCATGACATCAAGGTCGGCGCCTGCATTACACCCACACGCTCATAATCAAACAACAACCCAAGCGCGGGATTCAGACCACTCGTAGAAACGAGATCACACGTCAGGCCAGCGGCTGGGACCCCAGCCTGTCACTGTACTGGAATAATACGCAAGACCGACGAGCGCGACCTGCGCGAGGTGGTGGAGTGGTCAGGGGTTGCGGTCGTCCGGCATGCACATCCACGACCGTGGGCAGGAACCGGATAGATGAACCCTGACGAGCACGAAACCCGCAGACTCGCGCCGCTGGCGCTCGGAGCTCTTGGCATCGTCTACGGCGACATCGGGACGAGCCCGCTGTATGCGCTCCGTGAGACATTCCGCGGTCCCGGCCACGAGCTTGCGGTCTCCGAGGGCAACGTCTTGGGCGTCCTCTCGCTCGTGTTCTGGTCGCTGATCGCAATCATCAGCGTGAAATACCTCGTCTTCGTCATGCGCGCCGACAACGACGGCGAAGGCGGGATCCTGGCGCTCACCTCGCTGCTCGCTCCACCCCGCAGCGGACGCCGCAACACGCAGTGGCTGTTCGTCATCGTCGGACTGTTCGGCACCGCGCTGCTGTACGGCGACGGGATGATCACCCCTGCCATCTCGGTGCTCGCCGCCGTTGAGGGAACCTCGGTGGCTCTGCCCGCTCTCCACGAGTGGGTAATCCCCCTTGCCGCCGCGGTCCTGGTCTGCCTGTTCGCGATCCAGTCCCGGGGAACTGCAGCAGTGGGCAGCCTGTTCGGGCCGGTCATGCTGGTGTGGTTCGGCGTGCTCGCGGCGCTGGGCGTCGTGCACCTCGTGCAGGAGCCGTCCGTCCTGCGCGCGATGAGCCCCGTCTATGCCGTGCGGTTCTTTGCCGGCAACGGCCTACCGGCGTTCCTGTCGCTCGGAGCCGTGTTCCTCGTCGTGACCGGCGGCGAGGCGCTGTATGCGGACTTGGGTCACTTCGGACGCCGTCCGATCATGCTCGGGTGGTTCACGCTGGTGCTGCCGGCGCTGCTGCTCCATTACTTCGGCCAGGGCGCGTTGCTTCTGCGGACTCCCGACGCCATCGCGAATCCTTTCTATCGGATGGCGCCGACGTGGGGCGTGATCCCGCTGGTGCTGCTCGCGACCGCGGCGACCGTCATCGCGTCGCAGGCGTTGATCTCCGGCCTGTACTCGCTGACAATGCAGGCGGTGCAGTTGGACTACGCGCCGCGCGTGCGCATCGAGCACACCTCTCCAATCGCTTATGGGCAGGTCTTCATCCCATCGGTGAATTGGGGACTGCTCGTCGCCTGCGTCGGTCTCGTGTTTGGATTCCGGTCGTCGGCGGCGCTGGCCGCCGCCTACGGAGTCGCGGTCACCGCCACGATGCTCATCACCACGGTGCTGTTCGCAGTTGTCGTCAGGCAGCGCTTTGGCTGGCCCCTGCCCGGGGTGGTCGCGTTCGCAACGGGGTTCGGCGCCATCGAGCTCGGCTTCTTCGGCGCGAACCTGTTCAAGATCCTCGACGGCGGCTGGTTCCCGCTCGTGGTCGGCGCGATCGTCTTCACCGTGCTCACAACGTGGCACACGGGCCGCCAGCTCGTACGCAAGCGCGTCCGGGGTCGAGACGTGCCGCTGCACCAGCTCCTCGACGACCTGTTCGCCGAGCCAGACGCCCCGGCCCGAGTTCCCGGGACCGCGGTCTACTTGTTCGGTGTCCCCGGAGCTACCCCGCCGGCGCTCATCACGAACCTCCGCCACCATCACGTGCTCCACGAACGGGTGGTCGTCGTGTCGGTGGTCACCGACCAGGTCCCTCGGGTGCCGACAGCCAAGCGCGCCGACGTGCTCGAGTGCGGGCATGGTGTCTGCTCAGTCGTCCTGCGCTACGGGTTCATGGAAGACCCGAACGTCCCCGAGGGCTTGAAGGCACGCCCCGTGCTCGCGCTCGGCATCGACGTCAAGCAGGCAACGTACTTCCTGTCTGCAGAGCAGCTCAAGGCAACCGAGCTGCCTGGGATGGTTTCCTGGCGGGAGCGACTGTTCGCATTCATCCAGCGCAACGCCACGAGCGCTGCCGACTACTTCTGCCTGCCGCCTGAGCGTGTCGTGATCATCGGCGTACCCGTCCAACTGTAACGCCATGACCTGTACATGGATCTGACAGTCGCGGCCAATCCTCCCGAGGGTTACGTCCAGCACCGCATCTTGTGCTGCTATGTCCGTTCGGACAGGTTTCTGCTCGGCCAGCGGGGGCAGTGCTTGTGAGGCGTCGCCTTCTACGGCTATAGCAGAAGGCTGCCAGTCGAGGAGCGCGCCGGCACATGAGCATGGAGACAACGACATGAACCTTCGCAAAACTCTCGTGATGGTGCTTCCAATCGCGCTGCTCGCCATTTCTGGCATCGCCCTGGGAAGGCACAACGGACGACGGGCTCAAGGCGGTTAGCCCGAAGGCCGATTGCGAGGACTGGCGGCACCAGATCGAACCGACAACTCCTGGGCTGTGGGGCTATTGCGAACGCTGCGAGCGTTGGTTCCATATCGACGTGCCCGTCCAGACACCAGTCGCCTACTACGGCTGCCGAGCATGCGGTCGTCCGCCGACGGCAATCATCGACAAGCAAAGGGGCTGACGGCTGTCGTCGAACCAAGCCGCCGGTGAACCTTTGGCTCTCCCTCGTCGGGCCGCCTAGATGTGCGCCCACCGCTCGGCTTTGGGGGCTCGAGTGCAGGGTGGCGCTATTGGGCTTTGGCCTGGTTTGAAATAGCCTGGGACGGGGGAAGGTACATGGCATGGTGACCGACGTGATCGACGTGGATGTGTATTACAAGAGCGTAGCCGGACAGGGTATCCAGCAGTTGGCCGACCATCTCCTGCGCCTGTCTCAGCAAGCCGAACGCCAGGCTGCGCATGACGCCGCGTTCCATTTAGCGGACGCCGCGACCCAGCTCCTCGACGTGGGAAGAGAAGTCGGCGGCAAGCGGATGATCTGACGCCACAGGCCGGTGACCGACTGGCAGCATCTGATCCCTCTCCACTGTCCTGCTCGGATTGGGCCATCCCGACGCCGAGAATCTTTAATCTTTGCGTTGAGCATCTCCTCTGGCGCGCGCTGCAGGTGACGGCCTCCCTCCAGAGCACATCGGCCTCCTCTTCATTTCTTTTAGGGGACGGCTGGATGCTCGCCATCTTGGCGAGGTCGGCTTCGTGCGGGACCGGAGGGGTCGATACATGACGCCAACCCGGAAACCGGCGATAGGGACGCTAGAGTCCGGCGGCACGCCCTTTGGTGACGAGCTTTTCCGCCATCTTCCGGGACGCCTCGTCGATCATCTTGCCGTCGAGGGAGGCAGCGCCCTTGCCGCCCTTGATCGCCTCGGCGTAGGCCTCAAGGATGCGCTCGGCGCGCTCGAAGTGCTCCTTGGTCGGCGCGAAGGCCTTGTTGGCGATCGCGATCTGTGACGGGTGGATGCACCACTTGCCGTCGACGCCGAGCAGCGAGGCGCGCTTGCACGACTCGCGGAACCCGGCGGGGTCGCCGTAGTCGCCGTACGGGCCGTCGATCGCGTCAGCACCGACCGCGCGGGCGTTGTTCACGATCTGCGCGAGGATGTAGTGCCACTGGTGGCCGGGGTACTCAGGCTCGATCATGCCGAGGTCGAGTTGGGGAACACCCTGGTTCGCCGCGTAGTCGCCGGGGCCGAAGATCAGCGTCTCGATGCGGTCGGTCACGCGGGCGATCTGTGCCATGTTCACCGAGCCCGTGCCGGTCTCGATCTGCACCTCAAGCCCTATGCGGAAGTCGGCCCCGAGGTCGGCCTCAAGCTGGTTGAGCAGATTCTCGACGAACCACAGCTGACCGGCGTCTTGGACCTTGGGGATCATCAGACAGTCGAGCTGTTGTCCGGCGCCGCGCACAACCTCGATGATGTCTTCGTACTGCCAGCGGGTCGTCGCGTCGTTCACGCGTACGACCACGACCTTGCCGCCGTAGTCGACGGTGTTCAGCGCCTCGACGACCGTGGCCCGCGCCTGCCTCTTCTCGTCGGGCGCGACCGCGTCCTCCAAGTCGAGGAACACCTGGTCCGCCTCGGTCTGCGCGGCGCGGCGCAGCATCTTGGGGTCCGAGCCCGGCACCGCGAGGCAGGAGCGGCGCAGTTTGGTCGGCTTCGACCGCACGTGACCAACGCTCGCGAACGGTTGCATCACCATCAAGGAGTCCTTTCCGTGCATGGGCCAGTCTACGAGCTGGGTCGGGTGCGCCGTCGATGTGTGCGGCAAGCGCCACCCAGCTACAGCAGACAACGAGGTTGCCGGTCGCGACCGTGTTCGAGCCGGCGCAGGATGTGGGCGGGCTGGCGTCGTCCGAGGTTGGTGGCGGGCTGGGACTGGAGCAGGCGCAGATCGCCGCCGAGCTGCGGCAGGTCAAGATCTCCGGCTCGGCAATTCGGAGCGGCGGGCCAAGCGCCACTGCCACCGTCCGCAGATCGATGCCGACCCGCCCGCCGCTGGCTGGCGTCAGCCCTGGGGCGGCCTGCCTTGGTCGGCATACCGTTGATGCAATCGGACTGGCTCACTGGGCACAGCGCGTGGACGCGCACGCAGGTTCAGCAACTCGACGAGGAGCGAGAAGCCCATCGCGAAGTAGATGTAGCCCTTCGGGATGTGCTGGTCGAACCCGTCCAGCAGCAGCGCAAGGCCGATCAGCAGCAAGAAGCTGAGCGCCAGCATCTTGACCGTCGGGTGGCGGTCAACGAACGCGCCGACCGCCCCAGCGGAGACCAGCATGATGCCCACCGCGACGATCACAGCCGCCACCATCACGCCGAGCTGGTCCACCATCCCCACCGCCGTGATCACCGAGTCAAGCGAGAACACGACGTCCAGGGCCACGATTTGGGTGACCACCGCCGCGAACGACGCCGCGACCCGGGCGGTGGCATGCCCCGGCTCGCCCTCGAGACGGTCGTGGATCTCGTAGGTGCTCTTGGCGAGCAGAAACAAGCCGCCGACGATCAGGATCAGGTCCCGGCCCGAGATCTCCTGACCCAACAGCGAGAGCAGCGGCGCGGTCAGCCCGATGACCCACGACAGCGTCAGCAGCAGCAGGATACGCATGACCAGCGCGAAGCCAAGGCCGATCTGTCGTGCTCGCGTCTGCTGAGCGCGGGGCAGCTTGCCGGAAAGGATCGAGATGAACACGACGTTGTCGATGCCCAGGACAATCTCCAACGCCACAAGGGTGACGAAACCGATCCAGACGTCAGGGTCCGTGAGCCACTCCACCTGCGCTCCTCGTCGTCCGTGGGCCGCTTCGCCATGAGGCGCTCGGGGCTCCGAGATGATGCACCAGACCGCCACACTGGCACAGCCCAACCGCCACTACCTCGCCGAGGTCAGTGCCTTCGACGAGCAAGCCGAGCTGTTGCCGGGACACGCACCAGCTCATTCTCCCATCCTGGGCCAACTCCGGACCCCGGAAGGGGGGCTGCTCTCTACCCGCCCGGACGCTTGAAAAAACCCGGGGGAGCGACACGCAGGCGTGCCTGACAAGCCATTCTCGTGGCTGCTCAGCGGTCACCGTCACAGACATCGAACGTCTGGCCGCACGACTCGCCTTGCCATGACCCACCGTTTCGACGCACCTGAAACCCCGAAGGTAAGCGCCCACGGGCAAGGCCTTGCAGGCGGCCGGATTGCGCAGCCAACACCTGCAGGTTGCCTAGGCAGCATCCGTGCTGTGAACGCCGCGTTGACGATCGCCGCTCCACCCGTCCTCGGGACGACTGATTTGTGGGCGCTTACCGGACACCTGATCCGGTAGGCGACCACAAATCTCCTCACCCGGGCGGCCGCGCAGGGACACGTAGTCGAGGTGAAGCCAGTGGATGCGCGCTGTCTTCCGAAATCCGCGGGCGTGGTCCTTGGCCGGGTACAGGTCACCGTCCCGGACGGCGCCCGCGGTCATGGGCTGGATCGTGGGCATCACGGCCGAGGTCGAGGAGATGCCGCGCGCCGGACGTGCCCTGGGTCCAGCGCGTGCTGGGTTGGCCTAGCGGGCGAGGGCGAGCCGCTCGTCCAACTCGATCACCGGCCTCAGCGAGTCCCACGGCTTCGGGAACGTCCTGCGCGCCTTGCGGACCTCGCCGTTGACGACCCTCACCCCGTGCGTCTTCGCCTCGTCCAGCGCCGCCATACCGGACGCGCACGCTCGATCGGGATCTCCCAGCGCCACGCACGCATCCATCACGAACTTGTGGAGGTGGGAGCGGCGGACGGGACGGGTCGTGCCCTCCAGCTCATCGACGAACAGCTCCAGCGCCTCGGCCGGACGCCCGAGCCGCAACGACCGCACCCCCGTGTAGAGCGGGCGGGGACCGCTCTCCCAGCCGGCGAGTTCCCCGTGGACCGACAACCAGCCCCAGCCGGGCCCGTCGTACCGGATGAGCGCCGCAGCAGCCCGCGCGTGCTCGAGGAACCGCCCCGAGACGAGGTCGTCCCCGCGCGCCGCACGCTCGCGGGCGAGGCTGCCGAACACGTACGCGCGCGCCGCAGGCGGGAGAAACGGGTGGAACCCAGCGGCGGCCTCGAGCGCCTCGACCACCTTGGCTCGGTCCGGGTCGGGCTCGTAAAGGGGGATCCACGCGCAGCCGACGAGCGCGAGCGCCTCCAATCGCCGGTCGCCCGCCTGCCGCGCCAGCCTGAGCGCGTCCGCGAACCAGGAGTCCGCCTCGGCGAGCCGGCCAGCGTTCATCTCGCCGTAGCCGGCCAGGCACG
>JBOGEB010000206.1:0-7261 GCA_050743125.1 Egibacteraceae bacterium | reverse complement strand
CTGCCAGCTGACGGACCGCCGTCGCCGAGATGTCCAGGCCGATCAGGTCCAGGCCCGCAGCGGTCATCGGCACGTAGTTCCGACCGTTCCCGCAGCCGACGTAGACACCGTGGCCCACGCCGGCGTTTCACACCGTCGTTCATCGGTCGAGCCTGTGCGCTGGCAAACTGGAGGATTCGTTCCACTATCCGGACACAAACTCCAGTTTGGCTCGTCACCGTGCTTCTCCGGGGTCGCCTAAGGGCCATGCGCTCGGCCGGGGTACAGCCCTCGTGGCGTGGCCCGAGGGGACATGGCCGACTGCCTCGCGTCCTTGCGGCGGCTGGGCGGGCTCGGAGCCCGCGTGCTCTACCCTGGCCACGGACCGGTGGTCGACGATCCAGCGGAGTGGTTGCGGCGTACCTCGCGTACCGCCAGGAACGCGAGGCGCAGATCCTCGCCGCGCTGGCCGTCGGCGACCACACACCAGCACAGATCGTCGCGCGTGCGTACGCCGACGTTGATCGAGTGCTCCGACAGGAACGTCCTGGCGCACCTCGACAAGCTCGTGGCCGAGCGCCGAATCGTGTCACGAGGGGGGCTATCGTGCGTAAGCCGGTGTACCGACCTAAGCACGCCGCGCCGTCTGACTGGGTGCCGGCCGTCGGGATCGGAGTGGGGCTGCTGCTTGCCGTCACCGTCGCGGTCGCGCTCCTGACAGCGGGGCGCGCCGGGGGGTCGGCGGCCACGGTGCCTTCCTCGCCTGAGCCCGCCGCCCCGCCGGCCGCCGCCCAGCCCGGGCCGCCGCCCAGCCCTCGGGAGCCCACTGGAGCCGAGGCCGCCGAGTTCGCTGCGTCCTACCAGCCACCGGGGGCGACCGCCAAGCGCACGCTGGCCGCCAACGCGAACGCCGACGGCAGGCGGGAGATCGTGTTCGCGTCGGTCGCGGGCGGGGTCGTGCGAATGGACGTCGCCGCCTGGGACGGCCATAGGTACCACATCGTCGGGACGGGCCACGGCGGACCTGCGGCCGAGATCATCGGCCTCCAGATCCGCGACGCAACCCGTGACATGGTGCCCGAGATCATCGTCACCCAGCGGGCGTCACCGGGGACGAGCGTGTCGATCTGGGGCTGGGACGGCGCCACGTACGCCCCGCAGGTCGCCCGGGGCGGGTGCGCGGACGGTCGGAACACGTTCGGCGTGAACGGTGCCGAGGTCGGCGTGGGCACGATCGTCGCCACCTGCGCAGCGTGGCCCCGGCCGCCGAAGGACGTCTACACCTGGGACCGGCGGGCCAAGGTCTGGGTGCTTCAAGGTCGCTAGTGGTCCAAGCGGAAAGTTCCGTCGGCTGTGAGGGGTCCGGAACCAGGGTCCCCTCTGGGGTTCCAGAGGGGACCCTGGGGACGCCCCCGATGGCTGTGAGGGGGTCCGGGGGGACGCCCCCGATGGCTGTGAGGGTGCGACTGGGCCCGCCGCGCAAGGCGGAGCGCTCCGCACTCGCACGCCACCGCCTCACCCGTTCCGACTCGTGGGCTGGGGCGATCGCCCTGTTCGGGCGTAGGATTGTGCATCGAACGCTGCGGGAACCACTGCTTCGTCGCGGCCTGGGCGGCGCGACCGCATCAAACTTCCCCTTGGGAGAACAGGAGCCTGAGTACCGTGACGATCACGCTTCCCAAGGCAAAGTCGATCGCCGTCAACCCGACGCAGGACGAGTTGAGGGCGATGGTGGCGCGGATGCCCAACGCCCAGCTCACCGAGTTCAATAACTGGCACGTGAAGACTCGGGTGACGGCACGCTCGGGCGGGTCGACGTTCATTGTGACCGACGATCCTGGACGGACGTCGAAGCAGACGATGTCGCGCGCGGACTACGATGCCGCCGCCGCGAAGCAGGACGCCTATATCGCGGGCTGCGACATGATCCTCGTCGAGGGCTATATCGGGCCGGAGAACTCGCCGACGAAGGTTCCCGCGAGGGTCTACGTCGAGCGGGCCAACGCGAACATCCCCGCGATGCAGCAGCAGCTCTACTACCCAAAGGACGACGGGTGGCGTGAGGAGGACGCGTTCACCGTCATCTACACACCCAACTTTCGCGCGCAGGGGTATCCCGACGAGCGGTTGATCGCGATCGACCTGGAGGGATGGGTCACCCGCGTGTGCAACGCTGACTACTTTGGTGAGAGCAAGATGGGCGGCTTGCGGATGTGGAACGAATGGGTTTACGAGCGTGGTGGGCTTGCGATGCACGCGGGCGCCAAGGTGATCCCGACCCGGGGAGGCGACAAGGTCGTGTTGATCGTCGGCCTGTCCGGAACGGGCAAGACCACGACGACGTTCACACGCCAGAACAACTCGCTGCCGGTTCAGGACGACTTCGTTGTGCTGTTGCCCGGCGGTGAGGTCTACTCAACCGAGGACGGCTGCTTCGCGAAGACGTTCGGGCTCGACCCACGTGACGAGCCGACGATCTACAACGCGCTCACCACCCCGCACGGGTGGTTGGAAAACGTCGCGGTCGATCAGCGTGGAAAGGTCGACTTCTCCGACGCGAGCTACACCGCGAACGGGCGTGGCACGTTCGAGCTGCGGATGATCGAGCACTACGACCCACGCAAGCTCAGCAGGGCCGACGTCCTCCTCATCCTGAACCGAAACGAGACGATCGTCCCTGCGGTCGCCAGGATGGCGTCGAAGGACCAGGCGGTCGCGTACTTCATGCTCGGCGAGACGAAAGGGACCTCGGCCGGCGGCGCGCAGGAGGCCGGCAAGTCGCTGCGCGTGCCCGGTACGAACCCCTTCTTCATGCAGTTCGACTACATGCAGGGCAACCGCCTGGGCGAGTTGCTCGATTCGATCGACTACGACTTCGAGGTCTATGTCCTGTCGACCGGGCGGGTGGGCGGCGGCGAGGACGTCTCCGGGTCGAAGAAGGTGAGCATCCGGCACACCTCCGCGATCGTGAAGGCGATCGCCGAAGGGACGATCTTCTGGGAGACCGACCCGGACTTCGGGTATCTCGCCGCCACGTCGGTGCCGGATTTCGACGACCTGGAGCTGCTCCAGCCCCGGCGGCTCTACGAGCGGCTGGGTCGAGCTGATGAGTACCGCCACGCAGTCCAGGCCCTGAAGGCCGAGCGGACTGCGTACCTGAAGAAGCACCCCGGGCTGGAGCAGAGCTACGTCGAGGCCCTCGAGTAGCGTCGGCGGCCAGTCGTGCGCAGCGCGGAGCGCGGTTTCGGCCGCTCCCTCGTGAAGGTTCTCTCAGAGCGTGTTTGAGCATTGTTTGTGGGGGTCGCGTCGCGTCGGGTTCCGCTTCTTTGGGGCGGGTGGGGGAGGTTGGTGCGATCGGCGGTTTCGGCGGCAAGGGGCTGGGGGAGTCCCCCATAGACGACCGCCGAACCGCTCCGCTTCGCTTCGCCCACCGGGCAAGGCCGCGATTCTCAAACACGTTCTCAGCCCAAGCCCAGGGCGTCTCTCAGACGGATGAGCCCGTCCCGCAGACGGGTCTTCACCGTGCCGAGCGGCGCCCCGAGCAGCTCCGCCACCTCGCGGTACGTGTGGCCGCCGTAGTAGGCGAGCTCGACGGCCTCGCGCTGGAGGTCCGTCAGCTGGCCCAGCGCGGCGCGGACCTGCTGATGCTCCAGCCGGACCTCAACCTCTTCCGCCACGACGTCGAAGGCCTCCGTGCGCTGCTCGCGGGCGCTGGCCTGGTCGTCGCGGGCGCGGGCTGCCTGCTCGCTGCGCACGCGGTCGACCGCGCGCCGGTGGGCCATGGTCATGATCCAGGCGTTCGCGGTCCCGCGCGCCGAGTCGAAGCGTGGGGCGCTCCGCCAGATCTCCAGCAGGACCTCCTGCGTGACCTCCTCGGACTGCGCGGGGTCACGCAGCACGCGCCGGATCAGCCCATACACCTTCCCAGCAATGCGGTCGTAGAGCTGCCCGAACGCTGCCTGACCGCCCTTCGCGACCTGCGCGAGCAGCTCCTCCGTCGTGGCCGCCATGAGTGTGGGGGGTGCAACCGCGCGCAACGGGAGCGCAGGCTCGCTCGCGGCCTCGCCATCCGGCTGGGGGTCAGGCAAGGAACGCACTCCAATCCTCCGACATGCGACGAGGCCTGTCGGTCGAGAGGGGGCGCAAAGACGCCCCCGAGATCTCGAAGCATCTGGTGACCCGCCGACAAATCCCGTGACGTCCTCCATGCGTCTGCATCCCACTCGACGCTCGCGAGACGAGTGCAGATCGGCACTGGCGTGCACACGGAATTTCCCGTTGGGGCCTCTAGTCTGCCGGAGCGCCGGCCAATGCACAGCGCAGCACTTGGTCAACCGTCCAGGCGGGCGGTGTCCAGGCCGCCTGGACGGTTGACCACTGACACCCCCAGAAACCACAACCGGGTCCTGATGCCGATACTGTCGGACAGGACCCGGTGGGGTGGGCGACCCTCGATTGAGCTGGCTAGACGCGCTCGTACAGGACGGGGGCGCGACCGGGGCCGCGGTGGTCAGGATCGGTTCCCATCTCCTTGACCCGACCCTCGGTGATCTCCTCTTGCACTGCTTTACGCACGACTGCGGGGGACGCCCCGCTGCGCTCTTGGAGCTGCTTGATCGTGAACGTCCCCTTCGGGATGGCGCTACGCACCTCGGCGGTCGTCACGCGCGAACGGGTACGGGTGCGCGCCCGAGAGGTGCTGGCCGCGCGTCCGCGAGCACCGGGCACAGAGAAGCCCGCCCTGCGGAGCACCGCTACGTCCACGCCCTCGGCGAGGAATGCCTTTGGGGAGATGCCGTGATGGTCAGCCCACTCCCTTGCGTGGGTGAGGAAGTCAGCCTCGTATCGATCAAGCTGAGGCTCCTCGGTCTCCATGATCTTCTGACGCAGCTCCAGGCGCGTGATCGTGTCGGTCGCCTCGGCCAGCCGACGCTGGAGGTCGGCAAGCTGAGCATCGTCACGGAGCGCGCTGGGATCGTTCAACGCGATGAGATAGCTTCGCACGGCGGTTTCGGCGGTCGTGGCCATCGCCCCTCTTTCGCTGATGGTTCGAACACAACTTTACGGTGATCTTAGCCCTGTCACGAAAGAGTTTGCAAATACGTTCTTCTCCTGGCCGTCCACAGCCGTTGACCTCGACGTCGAGCAGCAGAGCGAGATAGGCCATATCGAGCACCGCCACGAGCCGGTTGGCCGACGTCCCTGGAACGGGTAGCGCGTCTCGTCCGGTGGAATACCAGCAGTGGACAGGCATTTGCGCCCTTGACCAAGGCTCGCTCTGTAGTGGAATCGTCTTTCGGCGTTCCTTCGGCGCCCCAGTTTGTCATGGATGCATCCCGGTCTGGAGAAGATTCCCGGCAGAGCGGCCTGAGCGCGACCGGCTCGCCAAGCACCCGCACGGTAAGCATGGCGACGCGACCGATCTCCTACCTGGATCGATCGCCTCATCCGCCGAAAGGCGTCGGCCCCTGATCACCTTGTAGGGCTCGTGCAGCGCAACACGTACAAGGGCTGTGTGATCATGACCTGGCCGAGGCAGTGGCCCAGAGGAATCGCTGACCGTCCCTCGGGAGCGTCCGGCGCTCTCAACGAGGTGATGGCTCCGGACGCGTCGGAGGCACCTGGTTGATGCGCTCCCCAGCAAGCGAGCAACTTCCGCACAAATATGCAGGCTCGCCCGGGGGCGAGGCAAACGCCCCAAACAGGAGCAACACGAAGCGTAGAGTTCCATTGACTCGCTGCAAGATCCGGGGGCGCGAGAGGGTCAGCGGGCGTTGAGGTCTTTGGCCTGCCGGTGGTGGACGATGAGGGCGTCGGTGGACTGCTCGGGGTGGAGCTGGAACTCGTCGGAGAGGACGACGCCGATGCGGCGGGCGTTCAGCAGGTCGAACAGAGGCTTACGGGCCTCGAGGAAGGAGCTCATGCTTCGCCGCTCATCGTAGCGTGGGCGCCCAGCGGCTCGATCGGGGTTGCGTCCCACCGGCGGCTCGCGTGAAGGCTCCGTGCAGCAGGTTGCGCGGATCCTTTACGCATCCTTCACCCAAGGGGCCGCGGGGACGCGACACTGGTGGGGGACGCGGACTCGAGGAGGCTTGCTGTGGAGCTGCGCACCGTCGATCTGGGGGGCCCGGTCCACTACGCCGAATTCGGTGACCCTCGGGCGTGTCCGACGCTCGTCTGTGTGCACGGGCTGGGCGGTTCGACGCTCAACTGGATCGCGGTGACGCCCACGCTCGCGCGGCGCGCCCGCGTGCTCGTGATCGACCTCCCCGGCTTCGGCCGCACGCCGCTGGCCGGCCGCTCCGCGGGCGTCCACGCGAACCGGCACCTCCTCGGGCGGTTCCTCGACGAGGTCGTGGGGGGTCCGGCGATCCTCGTCGGGAACTCGATGGGCGGGGCGATCGTCATGCTCGAGGCGGCCGCGCATCCCGAGCGGGTGGCGGGGCTGATCCTCGTGTGCCCCTCCGTGCCCGCGCCGACTGGGCTGCACTCGGATCGCGAGGTCGTGCGGGTGTTCGCCGCCCTCTCGGTCCCGGGCCTCGGCCCGCTCCTGCTGCGCCAGCGCTGCCGTCGGCTGGGACCCGAGGGCCTGGTCCGTGAGAGCCTGCGGCTGTGCTGCGTGGATCCTGACCGAGTACCGAAGGATGCGGTCCAAGCGCTCGTCGACTTCACCCTGGAGCGCGCCCAGATGCCGTGGGCGAACACCGCCTATCTTCAGGCCGCGCGGTCGCTGGTGGTGCTCCACACGCACGACCGGCGGCGCTTCCTTGAGCGGATCCGGACGATCGGCGTGCCCACGCTGCTCGTCCAGGGCGAGGCGGACCGTCTCGCGTCCCTCGCCGCCGCCCAGCGGGTCGCACGGATGCGCCCCGACTGGGCGTTCGCCGTGCTCGAGGGTGTGGGCCACCTCCCGATGCTCGAAGACCCGGACCGGCTGCTGTCGGTCATCGACGCATGGCTCGAGGGCCTGGGAACATGTGTCGAGGCTCCCCAGGGCGGTGTCGCCCAGTCGCCGACGGAGGCTCGCCGGGACGTCTCACCGTTCCAGACCCAAAGATGACCGCACATGTGTCGAGGCTCCCCAGGGCGGTGTCGCCCAGTCGCCGACGGGGGCTCGCCGGGACGTCTCACCGTTCCAGACCCAAAGATGACCGCACATGTGTCGAGGCTCCCCAGGGCGGTGTCGCCCAGTCGCCGACGGAGGCTCGCCGGGACGTCTCACCGTTCCAGACCCAAAGATGACCGCACATGTGTCGAGGCTCCCCAGGGCGGTGTCGCCCAG
>JBOGEB010000205.1:0-7294 GCA_050743125.1 Egibacteraceae bacterium | reverse complement strand
CGGGGACTGGCGAGCGTCGGGACGGGCTCGGTGGCGTGGCAGAGTGCGGTCCGGACTCGAACGCGCGACGCGGTGCTCGTCGGCTTGGAGCGACCCGATGTTGTGTCGAATGGCGCAGTGAAGCGGGTGGGGAGATGACCTTTCTGGCGTGCTCGGCGCAGCGCCGCAGGTGTGGTCTGTGGCGTGGGTGTCCTCGTCAGCGTGATCCCAGCCGGTCGGTAGCCCGCTGACCAGCGCTCACCCGCCCGCCAGGCCCCTGACCACCCACAACTTCTACAGAAGCGCCACAAATCGCGTAGCGACAGATAGCGGTGTGGAAGAGGAGGAAATCACGGCAGGAGTCCATGCATCCACTGCCCGGCGAGCCCGCCGGCACCTTCTGTCTTTGAGTACTGAGGCACTGCTAAGCGTCGGGTGGCGGGTGGGCCTTCATGGCGAGCTCAGCAGCAACCAGGTCGGGCTCTGTGTAGCAGCGCCATATCGGTACTCGACGCACGATCACTGTGCTGGCCGCTACGTCGATCCACGCCAGGACTTTACGGAGTCCTCGCCCGTCTGCATCGCCCGCAGGATCGTCCACCACGAGCGCCACCGTGGCTGCTGGGTCGCTCGTCACAAGTTCGTATCGGTGGGCCCCGACCGTAACGCCACGTTCGACATGCAGGCCGCTGCGGCGTAGCGAGGCGTGGAGGCGGTCTGCCGCTGAACGGACTGCGGTTGGGCTGATCTCATCGTTGGAGAATGATCCGCGCGCCAACTCGGCCAGTAGTCCCTGCTGGCTCGCCCACCATTCGTGGTCACCCACCACGATGAGCTGTGACCGGGCCCGGGTGATGGCAACATTCCAGAGGTTGATCTGGTGGATCAGCCAATTCCGGGTACGTTGCCGCACACCGTGCGCACCAACTGGAGAAATCACCATAATGTCCCGCTCGCCGCCCTGAAAGCGGTGGATGGTCCCGCACACGATGTCGTCTTCTGTAAGTCCGGCGCCCGCAAGGGCTGACGCGAGCTGGCGCTGTTGAGCGGCGAGGGGTGTCACTATCCCGATTGATGCGCTTGGGTATGCCGCCCGCAGGCGCTGCACTTCCGCCACTACCGCGACGAGTTCCGGTTGGTTGGCGCCGGAGCCCGTGCCACCGTGCTTGAACACACCGTCGACATGCTGCCACCGCACCGCCGGCTCGGCTGGTGCCGTGAGCCTGGTCGGGTCGGTCAATATGGTAAGGCGCCCCTGGTACACGTGTCGGTTTGGTCCAGCCACGATGTCGGGGTGGCACCGGTAGTGCTCGTCAAGTAGATGGATCTGGCCAGCGACGGCGGCGAACGCGTCATAGCCGGAATAACGGGTGTAGACCAGCCGCCGCGACTCCAACCACTCGCTACTCAGTCCCGCCTCGGCCTGGTGCTGTGGCTCTTCGTGGACCGGCAAGGTGATCACTGGTGCAAGCTGCCGCGGATCTCCGATGATCAGGGCCCGCCGGGCTCGGTAGAGCATTGGCAGGATTGTCGGGATGCTGCATTGCGCCGCCTCGTCGATGACGACGAGGTCGAATAGGGCCGGTTTTGGTGGCAGCACACGGGCCGACATCGTCGTGGTCGCCCATGCGGGGAGCCGACGAAGCAGCTCACGGAATCCTCGCCACGTATTAGGCGGTGCCTTTGACATTTCCTCGATGCGGGACCGCAGTGCGTCGGCGCCGTCACGTATCCGGCGGGCAAGCTGGGCTCGCAAGAGCCGTTGGCTGTGTTCGGGGCGCTCCACGGTGACCAGCTCGATCAGTCGCGACCAGGTGGTCGTATCGCCCGGTAGTTCAGCGAGGCGACGCTGCCCGGTACGCCAGCGCAGCTCGACGGTGACCCGGTAGGCGAATGCTTCGATCGCTGCGCGGTCAGCCAGGCGGAACGCGCGCAGACGCCAGCGCCACCACCAGCCGAATATGCCACCGCTCACCGCTCGGTCCGCTATGTGGACAAGGGTCACAAGCTTGGCCTCGTCCGCCGGCAATGTGAGCTCATCGCGCTCGCCGGGCGGCTGTTCTGTGGCGAGTTCGGCAAGATCCCGCTCGATGAGACGTCGATCGTCGAGCGCGGCGCGGAGCTGAGCGATCTCCTCCTGGATGAGGCGTAGCTCTGCCTCGGTGGTCTGCTCGTCGACGGAGCGACTGTCGGCATGGGTGGCGAGTAGCTCGGCGAGCAGTTTCGGCTCCTTGCCCTGCTGCTCCCGGTTGCCGGTCCGCACCACAAGGCCGGGACCGACCCCCTTGGTAATTCGCTCGACAACCTCATCCACGGCCCGGTTGTTGGTGGAACCCACCAGAACGCTCCATCCCGCTGCGGAGGCGGTGGCGATGAGAGCAGTGACGAGTTGGCTTTTTCCTGTGCCGGGTGGCCCCTGCGCGACGGTGAGCCGACGGGACATCGCAGCTTCGATGATGCGCTCTTGGGCCTCGTTGAGCCTGTCCAGCGCTACGATGGTCACCGGCGCAGCAGGCGACTCATCGGCCACTGGTTTTCCGGCGAGTGTGTCGAGAGCGGTCGTGGCGATCTTCGTGGGATCGACCGCAATCGAGTCGCGCAGGTCCTGAATCAACCGCTGCTGTGCCGCGTCACCAGGGTCGACGCCGTACAGCACTGCAGTGTTCTGCACCCGGTTGAGTGGTCCGGAGGTCACCGTCCCGCTGAGCGCGGTCGGATCGATGCGAACGAGAGGTGCGACACCGAGTACCGCCATCAAGCGCCGGACCGTCTCGCCGAGTGCGGCGGCCTCACCAGGGACGAAGGTCTCCTCGACCTGCTGAACTAAATCGTCGATCTCCACGTCGCTCAGGCCGAGGTCTCGGGCAAGTGCCCGGTTAGGTTGGGGCGGCAGGGTGGCGAGCAGCCCTCCCTGCGATGTGAGCGTTACGTCGCAGACGAGCAGCGGCGCGCACCGCGGCCCCGAGCACTGCTGGTTGCCGCGCAGGACGAGCACCGGGTACCCGTACCGTAGCTGATGACCGGCAGCTGCAAGCTGCTGGCTGAAGGTGGCGACCTCCGGGCTGCCGCTCCGGTCCGTCGCCTTGCGGACCAACACACGCTCCGATCCCGCTGGCATAGGCCGATAGGTCTGCCGTGCGTCGACTTCGATGAAGGATTCCAACACTGCTGCCCGTTCCATGCAGGAGACGTAATAGCGCAGCAGCCGCCTCCATTGGTCCGCGTCGAGTTCCGCGTCGGCGTGGTTGCCTTGGTGTTGTGGCGCCTTGTGAGGCGTGGCCTCGCGCGCCTGCTCGACCATAACCAGCTTGATTGGCTCGGTGACGCCCTCGCTCGACTCGACCGGTTGTCGGTGCGGATCGCGGGCCAGTTGTCCTTGCACGTACCGTGCCAGGTCATTTGTGGTGATCCAGGGCTCGCCGTTCGGGGTTGTCGCCGCGCCCCGCAGCCCGGTGAGCACCGCCTCCGTGAACACCGAGGGACGATCGTTTCCCTGGGTTTTGGCTGCTTTCGCGTGCGTACTAGAGGTGAGGATGAACGTGCCATGCTGCCGTACCCCGCGACGCGGCTCCTGCCGGACACCACCGCGGAACCGGTTGCGGGAGCTGAACGCGCCAGAGAAGCAGCAGTCCAGCAGCACCACCTTCTGGCTTGCGCGCGTGATATTCAGCAGGTGACGTAGCACGCCGTCGGTGTCCAGAGCAGTGGTGTGCAGCTGTTCGCATCGGGTGTCGGTTGCGGCGAGGAACACCGACTCGCGGTCGAGCTCTCCCATCAGCCCGTGCCCCGAGTAGTACAGCAGCGCGAGATCACCCACTCTGCGTACACCGAAGAAGGTCTCGACAACTGCGGTCAGTCGCTCCCGGTCGAGGTCGACATGCACATCAACGCTGTCGAAAGCGCCGACGTCATCTAATAGCGCCTTTAGCTGGCCAACATCGTGGTGCACCGCAGGCAGTGCGCCCAGTGCCGGGTCAGCGTGGAATGTGGCGGTGCCCAACAGTAGGGCATGGCGACCCATCAGGCCCGGCCGCGTTCGATGGCGCTCTGCATGGCCTGGATGACTTTCTCCACCTCACCTCGGGTGGGACGGTCGATAGTGAGTTCGGTGTTACCGACCTCCAGGTGCACCCGGCGCCCAGCATTGCGGTTGGTGAAGGCCACGACACTTTCAATGAGCAACTGCAGGTAGGCCGGATCCACCGCTATTAACACGCTAAGTGCGGCGGCGACCTCGGCCACACCCTTGTCGCCCGACCTGGCAGGCACAGGCACAAAGTCCACTTCGCCTGCCGCGCGGAGCTCGTCGGCAAGCTCTGCGGTCAGCCGCTCCAAGATGAAGTCATCATCCTCGGCGGTGATCGTGAACCTCACAAGCAGCCGTACCTGCTCCAACATGCCTCCCCAAGATCAGTTACAGCCAGCGTACGACAAGTGACCGGTCATCGAAGTCCGGTCAGTCAGGCCATCTTGGTCTGTAGTGCGGTGATGAGGTGGGCTGCTGCGGTGGTGTGCTCGCAGACGCTGAACAGTTCTGTCGCTTGGGATCGAAGCAGAACTCCTCAAAGTCGGTCGGGCTGAGGCCGTCGAATCGCACTGCGCCGAGCGTCATCTCGGCCAAGCCCTCAGGCACGGTGTCGTCGAACTCGCCTTCGCTGCTAGCGGTCACCCATGCATTGTAGGTGGCTGACCATCCCAAATAGCGGTCGCGCCTAGATCAACCTTCACGGCGACGCCGCCGAGCACTCGGCTTCCCCTCGACCTTCCCGAGCACCTCATGGAGACGTTCTAGCAGGTCAGAGCGGTTCGAATAAGCGCGCGCCAGGTGCGCCCCGTCAACGTCGCAGGTCTCTTACAGAGGCGGCAATCCCGAAGCTCATCATCCAATTGATGGAGAGCGCAGCGGGACATCGTTGGGCGGTGTTTTCTTGACGATGGGAAGCAGGCGAACGCGAGCCCGGCCTCGCGCGAACGTCACGATCGCTCCGCCCAGGAGATCGTCGGTCACGGCCGGAAGGTTGGCTACCAGAAGGTCCGCCTGCCCGGCGGGGGTCAGTTGGTCGGCGGAGCGCAGTAGTACGACCGATGGCTTCTCGTGGCCACCAAGGGCCAGCAGGACACCGAAGTCGGCGTCCGCGGAGATGATCGTCCGATCGTCCTCGGCGGCAGCAGCCAGGATCCGATCGTCGCTGGCCGCAAGCAAGCCGCAGTCCGCCACATGGATGACGTCGTGGCCGGCCGCTCACAACCGTGCTGCCACGCGCGGTGAGAGGTTGGCATCGACAAGCAGCCTCAACCGGAGGCCGCGAGAGGCAGCTCTCGCTCCTGTGCAGCTGCCGCCGCCCATTGGAGGGCGCCGAGTACGTCCTCGCGGACAAGGTACGGGTAGTCCTCGAGGACCTGCTCCACTGTCCGGCCGGCCGCCAGCTGGCCGAGCACAGCGGAGACCGTGACCCTCGTGCCGCGGATACAGGGAAGTCCCCGCATCCGGCCGGGATCGAGTGTGACCCGCTCGTATGGCATGCAAGAAATGTACGACCGCCCACAGCCAGTACCAGTGCCCCACGGACGTTCACCGCGGTCTCCCCATATGTAG
Organism: Egibacteraceae bacterium; assembly: GCA_050743125.1. Lineage (GTDB taxonomy): Bacteria > Actinomycetota > Nitriliruptoria > Euzebyales > Egibacteraceae > JBOGEB01. Next base: position 1,719 of record JBOGEB010000205.1, on the reverse strand, counting down.
GCATCCCGATGTAGGCATCCCGACGTCCAGGCCCCTCCGGACGCCGATGGACCCTCCGTCGATGATGTCTGAGCGCGGGGCTCGTGGAGATCGGTGCTGCTTGGTGAGAGCTACCGCGGTGGCGGGAGCGCTCGCCACCCCACCGACCCCGTCGCCATCTCTTGCGCGGCCACACCAACGCGGACGCGCCTGCCGAACCTGGGTGGTATCGTTTCTGTAAGAAGATTTCTCATATGATGGGTGCACATGCGGCCGACACGCACGATCACGATCTCTCTGCCTCCCGACCTTGCTGCTGAGGTCGATCGGGAAGCCGACGCTGAGGGCCTGACCCGCAGTGAGTTGGCGCGTGTTGCGCTGCGCCAGTACCTCGATCGCCGTGACCGCTGGGAGCGCTTGTTCGCCTACGGGGAGCGGGTCGCTCAACGACTGCGGGTGACCGAGGACGATGTGCTGGAGGCTGTCGAGCAGCACCGTGGCCGGGCTCGGTAAGTGCAGATTCTGCTCGACACCAACGTGCTGGTCTCTGCGCTGCTGTTCGGAGGCCTGCCGCGCGTCCTCCTGCGCACCGCCATACGCGGTGACATCGCGCTTGTGACGAGTCCTGCGTTGCTCGACGAGCTGGAGGACGTCCTTGTCGGCAAGTTCGGGTTTGGCCGGGTGATCGCGCGGCTCACACGTGCTGAGATCGAGGCGCTGGCGGACTTGGTAGAGCCGGGTGATCTGCCGAGGGTGTCCAGAGATCCTGACGACGATGAGGTCTTGGCCGCGGCAGTGGCGGGCCGCGTGGACGTGATCGTGACAGGAGACCGGGACCTGCTGGCGCTTGGAGCGCATCAGGGGATCAGGATTCTCACGCCTCGCGAGTTCGCCGACTTGCCACGAGAGCCCTAAAGCCCGCCTGCAAACTGGGGCGCGTGAATCCAGGGCTCTTGACATAGCAGCGGGGAAGCCGTCTCGGAAACTGCCTGTCCAGGCACGAAGCGTCCTGTCGGCTGTCCCCTGCGTCAGCGGGACAGCCGAGGGGGTCGAGTGTCACGTGGAGGAAACGGCACTGGACAGTTGCCGGGGTCAGTCCTGCATCCATTTTCGGTGAGACGAAAATCCTCTCTCGGGGCGCGGCGGGGAGAGATCAGGCGGCTGGCTCTAAGGTGACCGTGTGTCCGAGTTCCTTGAGTTGACGCACGAGCCGGCGGGTGCGGGCTTGGGGGTCCTCACGGCGGGCGAAGAAGTCCTCGCCGAGGTCTTGGTAGCCGACCTGGTCAGCCAGCAGGTGATAGGCGATCACCAGAATCGAGTGCGCCACCGCGACCGCGGCCTTCTCCTTGCCGCGGCGCCGCGCGATCTGCCAGAACTGCGCCTTCAGGTAGGTGCCCTTCGTCCGCGAAGCCGACCAGGCGCATTGGACCAGCATGGCCCGCAGCCACGGATCGCTCTTACGGGTCCTCCCGGAACGGTGTTTGCCTGCCGACTCGTTGTTGCCCGGACAGATCCCGGCCCAAGACGCCAGATGCGCGGCGGTCGCGGGGCGGGCCCGGCGATGATCACCTCGGCAGCGCGCTTACCGACTCCCGGGATCGTGTCCAGCAGGTCCCGCAGGCTGGCAAAAGGGGGCTCTTGGCATGGACCTGTGGGTGGGTTGCGCGGTCGTCGCGCCTGCTGCTCCCAGCCTCCGGACGCTCCACGATGTTTGGCGCCGGCAGAGACGCCGCGCGGGCG
>JBOGEB010000204.1:0-7316 GCA_050743125.1 Egibacteraceae bacterium | reverse complement strand
GCCTCGCGCAGCCGGCCGAACAGACCTTTGCCCGGGGCGTGCTCACTGATGTGCTCCCCGCGCAGCTCGGCGAAGCGGCGGAGCAGCTCCGCCTCCTCCTCCCCGAGCCTCTGCGGCGTCTCGACACGGCAGTGAACGTAAAGATTGCCGCGCTGCACCCCGCCGCCGCCGAGGCGCGGCATCCCCTTCCGGCGCAGCGTGAGCACGTCGCCGGTCTGCGTGCCGGCGGGGACGGTGAGCGCCTCCTCGCCGTCGAGGGCCGGCAGGACGACCTGAGTACCCAGGGCGGCGGCCGCCATCGGCACCCGATACTCGCAGTGCAGGTCGTCGCCTTCCCGAGTGAACAGCTCGTGCGGGCGGACGCGAACCCGGACGTAAAGGTCACCTGCCGGACCACCGTTGCGACCGGCCTCGCCAAGGCCGGACCGGCGCAGCTGGGTTCCCTCGGCCACCCCCGCCGGCACGTCGATCGTGACGGTCTCGGTGACTTGCCGCCGGCCCTCGCCGAAGCACGCCACGCACGGGTCGGTGATCCGCTTCCCGGCGCCGCGGCAGGTCGGGCACACACCCGAGGTGAGGACCTGGCCGAAGACGCTGTTCCGCACCTGCTGGACGGCGCCGGCGCCGCGGCACGTCCCGCACGTCGCCGGCCCGGTGCCCGGCGCGGCGCCTGTGCCGCGACACTGCTCGCAGGTCCGCAGGATCGTGGCCTCGATCTCCTGACTGACCCCCGAGGCGGCCTCCTCCAAGGTCAGCGTCACGTCGACCACCGCGTCCCGGCCGCCGCGTGTGTCCCGTCTGGGCGAGGCACGGCCACCGAGCCCGCCGAAGAACGTCTCGATGAGGTCCGACAGGTCGCCGAACCCAGCGAAGGGGTCACCGAACCCGGTGCCCATCGGGCCACGCGGGTCGCCGTAGCGGTCGTAGTTCGCGCGTGCCTGGGGGTTGCGGAGCACCTCGTAAGCGGCGGTGAGCTCCTTGAACGACTCCTCGTCGCCACCCTGGTCTGGATGGAACTCCCGAGCCTTGCGCCGGTAGGCGCGCTTCAGGTCCTCCTCGGTGGCGTCCCGGGACACGCCGAGGATCTCGTAGAGGTCACGCACTGCAGGCAATCGTCATCTACCCCTGCCCGCCGGTCAGCTCGGCGAGTGCCTTCTCGAGTGACGAGGCTACCGCCTGGACCGCCGCGAGGGTCCGCGGGTAATCCATCCGGGTGGGTCCGAGCACCCCGAGTGACCCGACCGCGTCCCTGGTCGCCTCATAGCTCGTGGCCACGATCGAGCACGGCGCAAGCTCGGCGAGCGGAAGCTCCGCCCCGATCCGGACGCCTGGGTCACCCACGGCGAGCGCCTCACGCAGGACCTTCAGGAGGACCATCTGCTCCTCGAGCGTCTCATAGACCTGCTTGACCTCCTCGAGCCGGTGGAAGTGGCCGGCCGCGATGTTCGCGGTACCACCGACGAACACCTGCTCGAAGCTTGGATGCGTCCCCGACAGCCCCTGGCGGACGGCGTCGGCCACGGCGTCGATCAGCCCGCGCACCTCTGGTGGAGCGCCGGCGGCGAGGCCGCTGATCACATCGGGCGCCTGGTCGGTGCGCAGGCCGACGGCGACCTCGTTCACGGCGTGCCGGGCACGCTGAACGTCGTGATCCGCGACCGCGGCCTCGAGGTCGAGCAGACACTTCATGACGCGTCCCGTGTCGGCGATCATCACCGCGAGGACGCTGGTCTGGCCCAGGCGGACAAGCTCGATGTGCCGAATCCTGCTGCGGTCCAGCCGGGGGGCGGCGACCAACGCGGCGAAGTGCGTGAGCCGCGACAGGGCGCTCGTGGCCCGCCACAGCAGATCGTCGAGATCAGCCGACCCGAGCAGCAGTACCTCGAGGGCAGTCCGCTGATCGGCGGACAGCGCCGTGGTGTCCGTCCCCTGCAACGAGTCGACGAAGTAACGGTACCCGAGGTCGGTGGGAATCCGTCCGGCGGACGTATGCGGGTGGGTGATGTACCCGGCTTCCTCCAACGCCGCCATCTCAGCGCGCACCGTCGCCGCCGACACCCCCAGGCCCCACTCCTCGACCAGCCGCTTCGACCCAACCGGCTCGCCACCCCGCACGTAGTTGCGCACGATCGCCTTGAGGATCGCCGACTTCCGGTCGTCGAGCATGAGCACCACTTCACCTCCTCCACCACGCCTGCGCCAGCGATGGTAGCGCAGCGGCCCGCGTCCCCGCCCAGCGCGCAGTTGACTCAGGGTTCGAGACGGTTTGGCCCGCGGAACAGGAACATTGCCTCACGGATGGAGCCCAAACCGAGCATGACCATCAGCAGACGGTTCAGTCCTAACCCGAAGCCGCCATGTGGCGGCGCGCCGAAGCGAAAACAGTTGAGGTAGCTCTCCAGCGAGTCCAGGTCCATGCCTTTCTCGAGCGCCTGCTTGCAGAGCACGTCATAGCGATGCTCCCGCTGGGCACCGGTAGTGATCTCGATGCCGTTCCAGAGGAGATCGAAGCTCTCGGTCACGGCGGGGTTGTCCGCCGGTCGCAGGTGGTAGAAGGGCCGGACGCCGATCGGGAACTGGGTGACGAAGACGAACTCGTGCCCGCGCTTCTCCCGTATACGCGCCGAAAGGGCGCGCTCGCCCTCGGGGTCGAGATCCTCTCGCGTCCCCTCCGGGTCCCACCCGCCGTCCCGCAGCTCGGCCAGCGCGTCGCCCATCGTGATGCGGGGGAAGGGCACGGCCGGAACAGTGATCTCGACGCCGAAGTGTTCCGCGACCGCTTCCCCGTGGCCGGCCTTGACCCCGCTGAGGGCAGCGGCAAGCATGCGCTCCTCAAACGCCATCACGTCCTCGACCCCGTCGATCCAGGCCATCTCTACGTCCACCCCGGTGAATTCCGTGGCGTGCCGGCTGGTGAACGACGGCTCCGCCCGGAAGACCGGACCCACCTCCAACACCCGGTCGATTCCACCGGCGATCGCCATTTGCTTATAGAACTGGGGCGACTGGGCAAGGTAGGCGATCTGGTCGAAATACTTGACCGAGAACACCTCCGCCCCTGACTCCGAGGCCGTGGCCATCAGCTTGGGGGTGTGCAGCTCGGTGAAGCCCTCGGCATGGGCGACCGAACGCATAGCCTGCTCGACGGTGTTCTGCACTTCGAACACGAGTCGGTGTGCGGGTGGGCGCAGATCCAGGAACCGCCAGTCCAGCCGCTGGTCCAGACCAGTGTGCTCGTCGATTGGCAGCGGGGCCTCTGCCCGGTTCGCCACCTCCACAGACTGAGGCAGGAGCTCCAGGCCGCCGAGCTTGACCACCGGGTTATCGACGACGCGACCGGTGATCCGCACGGCTGATTCGATGCTCAGCCCGTCAATGACCGCCTCGATCTGGTCGTCCTCCCCGCCCCGCCGGTGAGTGACCTGGACCATCCCAGTGTGGTCGCGGACCAGCAGAAACTGCATCTTCCGCTGCAACCGCAGCGTGTTTACCCATCCGCAGACGGTGACGGTCCGGTCGAGATGGTCACGCAATTCGCGCACCAGGGTTCGTGGCATCGTTGACTGCCTCGTCTTTCCTTCGGAAACTCCCTGAAGAGGTCAAGGGGGCAGAGCGGCAACTCTACCAGCCGTCCTGGAGCAACCCGTCTCAGCTCGTAAGCCGCCTGTTCGGCGGTCGTGCAAGCCTCCGGCAAAAGGTCAAAGCTACGGCAGCAGACGGACCGTCACCGCGTTCGCGAGCGGCCAGCCGGCGTCGGTGAGATGCAGCCGGGTGGCCTCGACACGCACAAGCCCGGCACGAGCGAGCGCGCCGAGCTGCCCCTCGTCGAGCGGCGCGACCGCAGCGAGGTCGACGCCCTCGGCCAGACGAAGGCCGAGCATGAGCCGCTCCGCCCGGCGGGTCGGCTCGTCGAGCACCTCCGCGCCGGCCGTCGTGCTTCGCCCCGACAGCGCCGCGTCGGCGTAGCGGGCTGGCGACCGGAGGCTCCACCAGCGCCGCCCCCGCCAGTGGCCGTGCGCACCGGCGCCGACGCCCAGCCAGTCCCCGCCGCGCCAGTACGTCAAGTTGTGCCGGCACTCCTGGCCGGGGCGGGCCCAGCTCGAGATCTCGTAGCGCCGCAACCCCGCCGCCGACAGCGCCCGGTCGGTCACCGCCATCCGCTCGGCTTGCACGTCCTCGTCCGGAGCGGCGGCCAGACCGGCGCGGATCCTGGACGCGTACTCGGTCGCCGGCTCCACGGTCAACGCGTAGGCCGAGACGTGCTCGACGCCTGCCTCCATTACGGCGCACAGGCTCGCGTTCCAGTCGGCGTCGGTCTCGCCGGGCGTGCCGTAGATCAGGTCGAGGTTGACGCGCCGCACACCAGCGGCGCGGGCAGCGGCCAGTGCTCGCAGCGGCCGCTCGGGACCGTGGCGCCGGCCGAGCGCGGCGAGGACGTGCGAGGCGAACGACTGCGCGCCCATCGACAGGCGGGTCATCCCTGCCTCGACCAGGGTCGCCAGATAGTGGGTCGTCACCGACTCAGGGTTCGCCTCGACCGTGACCTCGGCGTCGGCCGCGACCGGGAGCACCTCACGGGCCAGCCGGAGGATTCCGGCGAGGTCAGCCGGGTCAAGCATCGTCGGCGTCCCGCCGCCGACGAACACCGACCCGAACACCGGCCACTCCCGTCCCGAGCTTGGCGGTGCCACCGCATCTGGACCGGCGGCCGCCACCGCACGCAGGTCCGCCCGCAGCGCCGCCACGTACCGGGGCATCAGCTGGTCCAGCCCCGCGTAGGTGTTGAAATCGCAGTAGTGGCAGCGGTGCGCGCAGAACGGCACGTGCAGGTACAGACCGGGGGCGGCATCGTGCAGAGTCCGGGCGGTGTCCCGCCCGTTCTCTGCACAGCGCAGCGGAGGCTGCGGCGAAGACACCGCGGATCAGTCCTGGTCGATGGCGAGGGCGGCGACGAATGCCTCCTGAGGGATCTCGACCGCGCCTACGGACTTCATGCGGCGCTTGCCCTCCTTCTGCTTCTCGAGCAGCTTGCGCTTGCGGGTCACGTCGCCGCCGTAGCACTTCGCGAGCACGTCCTTGCGGCGCGCCTTGATCGTCTCGCGGGCGATCACCTTCGCGCCGATCGCGGCCTGCACAGGCACGTCGAACAGCTGGCGGGGGATCAGCTCGCGGAGCTTGCCGACCATCGCCCTGCCATACGTGTACGCCTTCGGCCGGGCGACGATCGCGCTGAACGCGTCGACCGGCTCTCCGTTCAGCAGGATGTCGACGCGGACAAGCTCGGCCGGGGCCATGCCGGCGGGCTCGTAGTCCAGCGAGGCGTAACCGCGAGTCGACGACTTCAGCCGGTCGAAGAAGTCGACGATGATCTCCGCGAGCGGCAGCGTGTAGCGCAGCTCGACCCGCTCCTGAGTGAGGTAGTCCATCCGCGCCAGCGTGCCCCGCCGACGCTCACACAGCTGCATCACCGCGCCGATGTACTCCGACGGGCAGAGGATCATCGCATCGACGACCGGCTCCAGAATGCGCGCGATGCGGTTGGCCGCCGGCAGCTCGGCGGGGTTGGAGACCCGAACGCTCGGCGGCTCGTCAGGTTTTCGCACCCGCTCGTCGAGCGTGACCTCGTACGCGACGTTCGGCGCGGTCGCGACGAGCGGGATGTCGAACTCACGGTCGAGCCGCTCCGAGACGATCTCCATATGGAGAAGGCCGAGGAAGCCGCAGCGGAACCCGAACCCCAGCGCGACCGAGTTCTCCGGCTCGAACGTGAAGCTCGCGTCGTTCAAGCGGAGCTTGGACAGCGCGTCCCGCAGGTCCGGGAAGTCGTCGGAGTCGACTGGGTAGAGGCCGGTGAAGACCATCGGGGTGGGCTCGCGGTAGCCGGGCAGCGGGCTGGGCGCCGGGTTGCGGTGGTCGGTCACCGTGTCGCCGACCTTCGCGAGGACGACCTCCTTGATCGCCGCGGTGAGGTAGCCGACCTCGCCCGGCCCCAAGGCGTTGACCCTCTGGGGCTCCGGCGAGATCACCCCCAGCTCGTCGATCTCGTTGTGGAACCCCGTCGCGACGAGCCGGATGTCCATGCCCGGCCGCAGCTCGCCGTCGACCACGCGGACGTAGACGACCACGCCCCGGTACGAGTCGTAGTAGGAGTCGAAGATCAGGGCGCGGGTAGGGGCCTTGGCGTCGCCGGTGGGAGGCGGCACGCGCTCGACGATCCGCTCGAGCACCGCGTCCACGCCGAGCCCAGTCTTCGCGCTGACCGCGAGGATGTCGGTGGAATCGCCGCCGAGCAGGCTCGCGATCTCGGCCGCCACCTGCTCCGGCCGGGCCGCGGGCAGGTCGATCTTGTTGAGAACCGGGATGACCTCGAGGCCGGCCTCGACGGCGACGAGCAGGTTCGCCACCGTCTGCGCCTGCACGCCCTGCACCGCGTCGACCAGCAGGATCGCGCCCTCGCACGCGTTCATCGCCCGGCTGACCTCATAGCTGAAATCGACGTGCCCCGGCGTGTCAATGAGGTTGAGCAGGTACTCCTGGCCGTCGTCGGCCGTGTGCGGCATGCGGACCGCCTGCGCCTTGATCGTGATCCCGCGCTCACGCTCGATGTCCATCCGGTCGAGGTACTGCGCCCGCATGGTGCGCGCATCGACCAACCCGGTCAGCTGCAGCATCCGGTCCGCCAACGTCGACTTGCCATGGTCGACGTGGGCGATGATCGCGAAGTTGCGGATCCGCTCGGTAGGGTAGGTCATGCGGGCAGCGCCAGTACCGGCTCTAAGGGGTCGGGGAGACGCCGGCCATCGCAGGTCGCGCCGTCGCTCGCGGCGATGCTACCAGCGCAGGGCCGGTGGACAGCGCCGCTGGTCGCCGACTACACTTCGTGGCCCCCACGGCGTACGAAAGCAGCAGCTCACCCATGGCTAACACCGCGAGCCAGATCAAGCGCAACCGTCAGAACGAGCGTCGGCGTATCCGCAACAAGTCGGTCCGCAGCGCGCTGAAGACCTACATGAAGAGGTTCCGTGTGGCAGCGGAGGTCAGCGACCGCGAGGGTGCGGCGCAGGCGTACCAGACGGCGGCCCAGAAGCTCGACAAGGCGGCCCAGAGCGGGATCGTGCACCGGAACTTCGCCGCGAACCACAAATCCAAGATGGCCCAGCGGCTCAACTCGCTCTAGCAGCCCGTGGCCTCGGCGGTGCGCGGCGCCCGATCGGGCGCCGCTGCCATCTGCGACCGCTACGCCGGCATCCTCTTCGACGTCGACGGAGTGCTGCTCTACATCGACGAGCCGATCCCCGGCGCGCCAGAGACCCTCG
>JBOGEB010000203.1:0-7361 GCA_050743125.1 Egibacteraceae bacterium | reverse complement strand
TCTGCCGGACGAGGCGTCCGGCAGACGACCACGAACCGGAAGCCATCCTGTTTGAGAATGCGGTCCCGCCGACATCGCAGACGGGAACCAGCCGGCACGTGAACGCCGCGCTCTCACCGGCCGGAGCGCCCGCAGCGGCGCTCCTGCCCCGGGCGCGCGACCAGCTGAGCCGTCTCGCCGACGTCTATCTCGACCGGCCCGCTCCCACCCTCGCCGAGCGCGAACGCCAGCAGCTGCGGCTCGACGCGCTCTGTTCCGCCCGGGAAGGCGGTGTACGCGCGGGGATCACTGCTGCCGGCTGCAAGCGCCCGGTCTGCTGATCGAGCACGACAGCGGGACGCCGACCACGCCCATACCGTGCCGCGCAGGCCCGGCCACGGCCTCGGCGCCGGCCTGCTCGCCGCTCACCTGTCCGCCGAGCGGCGATAGACGCCGGCGCGTGCCCGACGGCGCCATCACTGGCCGAGCGCGGCGGGCAACGCCTGCTCGTAGACCCGGCGGACCTCGGCCAGGTCGAGGGTGAGCACACCGCCGAACTCCAAACACGGCTCAGCAAGCACGACCCCCAAACGCCGGCAGCCCACACCCCGCGCCGCGCACAGGCCGGCCAGGCGACCCGCGTCCGCCGGCCGCACGCTCACCACCACCCGAGTCGGAGACTCGCTGAACAGCCACTGACACGCCGCAACCCCGCCCTCAGACACCAGCCGGACGCCCAACCCGCCAGGCAGCGCGCACTCAGCCACCGCCACCACCAACCCGCCCACGCTCGGACCACGCCGTCGGTCGCTCGCACCAGAACGGCCTGGCCGACGCATGCGGCCTCGCCGCGAACCTCGCGGTCGCCAACCTCGGGAGCGCGACCGCCGAGGACTTCACCGCGCTGCTGCAGGTGCTGGACAGGCTGCCACTCACCGACTGGGAGATCACCCGGGTCGCCGAGCAGATGCCCGTCACGCGAACGCTCGCCGACCATCTCCGTCCAGGCGTCTTCGGTGGGCTGTCGCTGCGGTCAGCCTTGCCTACGCATAATCAGCGACAGATACTCATGATGTCCGCTCTATGAACCGCGTACGTAAGGAGGTCCACACTTGTCCGACTACATCATCCTCGCCGAAGAGCTGTCCTGCCCGCCTGAGCTGCAATGCCCCAAGATCTCCCGTACTCCCCGCCGGACCATCGCCGTCGTCGGCGTCCAGATCACCAGCCCGGAGGCCCTTGCGGCGCTTGGCGTGGGCCCCGGCGAGGCCGCGGTGGAGGTCAGCGAACCGCTGTACCGGGCGGGCTATCAATGCCTCGACGACACCGAGGACGACCAGGAGGGTGAGGCGGAATGACGTACGAGGAGTTGTCGGCCGCGTTCGATGCCATCCACCGGGAGGCGTTCCGGCTCGAGGCTCGCCAATCGCACGCCGGGGTCACGGACCCTGGATGGGATGCATGGAAGGCCCGCCGGCCGTTGCCTCGACGCACTCCGGAGAACAACCAGTTTCTCGCGCGCGTCGCCGCCCACGTCGCCGCCGGAAGGCGGGTGTATCGGGTGCTGGTCGTCGACTGGCCGCTGACTGAGTACAAGCGCTACGAGCTGTGCGGCGGATTCGCCGACAACATCGCCGCAGGTGAAGAGATTCTCGTCGTCGACCGCGACGTCGATCCCCAGTTGGCGAATCTTCATGACGACTTCTGGCTGCTCGACGAGCAACTCGTCGCGATCATGCGTTACGACGAGCAGGACCGACCCCTGCCGCCCGCTGACCCCGACGAGCCATCCGGAAGGTTCGTCGCTCGCCGCGACCTCGCGCTCGCCCGCGCAATGCCCCTGGCGGTCTGGGCGGCCGAGCATCACAAGCGGCTGTCCGCTTGAGCCGGGAGGAATCAGACACAGCACTGACGGAGCAGCGCGGCCGGCTGGCCGCGCTGCTCCGCCGGCTGCGGGAGGCCACCGGTCTCCGTCAAGGCGACTTCGGTGCCCGTATCGGCATGAACCAGTCGAAGGTCTCGAGGATCGAGTTAGGCAAGCAGATCCCCAGCCGCGACGAGACGGACGCGTGGGCCGACGCCGCCGACGCCGCCGACGCCGCCCGCGAGCAAATCGCCGACCGGCTCGCTGCGGCGCTCACCGAAGCCTCCAGCCACGCCGACGACCTCGCCGGAGGGTTCACGGCGAAACAGGCGCGGCTAGCCCTCTCCGAGCAGAGCGTCAGCGTTGTCCGCAGCTACGCCCTCAATGTCCCTGGGCTGCTGCAGACCGCCGAGTACGCCCGCCGGCTGATTGCGATGCAGGCGCCGTTGCATGGCGGGATGTTCGGCGATCTCGCTGCCGCCGTCGCCGCCTGGATGGATCGGCAGCAGGCGCTGTACACGGGTAAAGGCCGCTACGACTTCTTGATCCCCGAGGCGGCATTGCGCTGGCGGCCAGGTGCCGACGCCGCCGTGATGCTGGCCGCCCAGCTGCACCACATCGCGACCCTTTCGACACTGCCGCGAGTTCACGTCGCCGTGCTCCCCTGGGACGCCGACGCAAGCGTCTGCGTGCCCCACGACTTCACCATCCTCGGCGATCCTGGGGTCGACGACGACGTCGAGGTCGCCATCTACACGACCACCAGGGCACTGCGTGTGCGCGACCCCGACGAGGTCGCGACCTACCTGGATGTGTGGAACCGGCTGGCCGCCGACGCCATAGGCGACGACCAGGCCCGCGCGTTCCTTACGACGCTCGCCTCGCAGTTCATGTAAACGCCGTACGTACGCACGATTTTTGCTTGACAACGGGGCAGTACGCAATTCATACTCAAAAAAGGCATGGCCCACTCGCTTCGGCTGGATGGAGCTCAAGCCCCCCTCGCGTTGTGTCGCCAACCCCCGCAGGATGCCAGGAGCGAAGATGGCTCAACTGTTGAAGGACCGCGCCCAGGAGGAGCTGGAGAAGCTGTTCAGGCTGGCAGCAGCTGGCGTAACTGATCTGACGATGCCTTCGAAGGCCATCGACGACGTCTGGCACGCGCTGCTCACCGAGCGCGACGCTTACGAGCGGTTCAGCATGGCCGCCTGCGGGCGCGTGATCGCTCACCGCCCCAATGAGGGCGAGGGTTCGGTCGCCTGGACCCGCGAGTACGAGAGCCGCTTCGGGATGCTGGACCCGATCTGGTTCACCGATCAGTCAGGTGTCCTTGACCGGGCCGCCTACGAGCGGTACCTCGACACCGGCCGGTTCAAGGCGTCCTGGGACTGCTCGCCCGAGTAGCGGGCTTCGACCGGCTTCGCTATGACTGGCATCGACCTGGCCGCGCGTGCGAGCACCCAGAACGTGGTGTCCTTCGACGATGGGACGGCGTTCGGGTGGTACAGCTCGGCGGTCGCGGTCAAGTTCTGTCCTTACCTGGCCGCAGCCGAGCAGGGCGGTCTCTTGTACGGCCACGAGCACGTGCTGCCCGACATGGACCAGACCTGGCTCGAGGCGGAGATCTTCTCCCTCGGTGTGATCCACACCGAGGCGTTCCGCCGCGCGCGGCACCGCCTGGGAGCACGTGAGCGGGTCCTGCTGTGCGACAACCTGGTCTTCGTGCCGGCTGCCGGCTCAGCGTCGTGGGACGGGCGGAGGCTTTTGGCCTGGCCTCATTGGGCACTCAAGTTCCTGTACACCGGAGCGGGGGTGATGTTCGGGAAGTTCTGGGCCGGTGAGGCCAGCGAGGCTCGGAGCGGGCTGCCTATCCCGCCACCGCCCTGCAACTTCCTGTCGATCCGCTCGGCCGTCAAGGCGAAGGATCCCCGGTTCTTCACCAAGGCGGCGAGCTTGGAGAGCGAGCTCCTCGCCGCCAGTGACCACGGCCAGAACGTGCACGCCAGCTTCACGAGGGTGGATCCCACTGACTTCAGCGTGGAGTTGCTGCGGGAATCCGGGTACTACGACACCGTTCGGGAGCGGGCCGAAAGGCTCGTGCCGAACCGTAGAGGGCAGGCGTGATGGGCACAGCCCGGGTCACGCACCTGCTGCTGGACGGCGCGGTGAAAGCGGTTGTGTTCGACCTGGACGGGACGCTGTACCCGTCCCGCCCGCAGATCCACGACGAGATCAAGCGGCAGACGCTCTCGGTGGCCGCCCGACTGCTGCATCTCGAGCCTGCCCAGGCGCGGACGCTGCTACGCGGCTACAGGGTCCGCTACCGATCCAGCGTGATCGGCCTGGAGCGCCACCACGGCGTTGACGGGACCCAGTTCCTGCACGAGGTCTACGCAGAGTTCGACACGCGCGCCATCCAACCGTACGCCGACCTGGCCGTCGAGGTCGAGCGCCTCGCAATGCGGGTGCGCGTCTGCGTGCTGACGAACTCCAGCGTCTCCTACGGCGGGCGCGTGCTGCGACAACTCGGCCTCTCGCAGGTCGTGGGCGAGGTTTACGGTGCGGAGTCCTTCGGCTATCTCCGTAAACCACACGCCGCGCCGTTCCGCGGCGTCGCTGGCGCGCTCCGCATGCCTGCACGCCAGCTACTCATGTTCGACGATTCGGCGTTGAACCTCGAGCGGGCGCATGCCTGCGGTCTTGCCACGGTCCTGGTCTCCAACGGCCTGGCGCAGCCGCCCTGGTTCTTCCAGTTGCACCGCGGCCATCCTGTCCCCGCCCCAAGCTTCATCGACGGGTCCTGTCACGACCTGGTTGGCTTCCTGCGTGCCATCAACCAGCCCGACCGGCCGAGGCGCAGCGTTGTCTGAGCGTGCGGACATGCTGGCCAAGGTCTGGCCGCGGCTCGGACTCCTTACCCCGATCCTGGCGCTCGGGCTGGAGCCGGAGCGGGAGCTGACCGCGCGCGTGGGCCTGGCCGTGAAGGTGCGCGGCCGGGGCGGTGCGTACATGCTCAAGGCGGTGGCGTGCGAGCCACCGGTCCATGGCGAAGGTGACGATGGGCGGGATGAGCGCCGGGCCGGCTCGCTGTTGCACGAGGCCCGGGTGCTGCAGGCGCTGAAGCCATGCGGGGTCCGCCTGTACGTGGCGCACGGGCACGGCGCGTCGTTGGTCTGGCTGTTGACCCGCTGGATCACGGGCGATGATGCCCGCGCCAGAAGCCGGCAACTGCTTGGCGGGGCACCCCCCACGCGGGCGCGGCAACGGTTCCTCGACCTGTGCATCGCCGCCTGCGCCCGGCTGGAGGACCTGCGCCGCTGCGGCTGGCTGCACGGCGACCAGCAGCCCCGCCACTTCCTGGTCGACCAGCACGACCGGGTGCACCTGGTCGACTACGAGCTTGCGGTGCGTATCGACGATCCCAGCCCGGCCTACGGCGGGGCGCTGGTCCACTACGTCTCGCCCGAGACCGCCCGTGAGATGCTGCACGAGTCGCGGACGATCCCCCTGGAGCTGACCTCAGAGATCTACTCGTTCGGCGCGGTCCTGTTCATGCTCTACGCCGGCGCGCCGCCGACGGACTACGGACGGGCTCAGACCAAGCAGCAGCGGCTGGCCGCGATCGCGGCGGGCAACCTCAAGACGCTGGCGGACGCCGGAGCACCACCGTTCGGGCCGTTCGAAGCGATCGTCGCCCGCTGCCTGCGACCAGAGCCCGCGGACCGGTGGGCCAGCCTCGCCGAACTCGGGGCCGCCCTGGCCGCTGCACGCGACCAGCTCCGCCCCTCGGAGCGAGGCGAACGACGTGGCTGAGGGCCGGACGAGAGCCAAGGTGTTCGGGATCGGCCTGAGCAAGACCGGCACCAAGAGCCTGAGCCAGGCGCTGTCCCAGCTGGGGTTGCGCACGATCCACTTTCCGCTCGTACGCAGCGAAGTGCTGCGAGCGACGTACGAGCTGCCGATCCTGCGCGAGCACGACGCAGCAACCGACGCCTGCGTCGCCGTGCTGTTCCCGCACCTGGACCGCAGGTATCCCGCCAGCAAGTTCATCCTCACGGTGCGCGAGAAGGAGTCGTGGCTGCGCTCGTGCGAGCGCTACTACGCGATCGCTGACGCGATCTGGGAGCACGAGGGCAGCCTGGACCGAGCGCTGTTCTGGCGCCTGCTCGTGTACGGCTGCCACCGCTTCAACCGCGAACGCTTCTCGTACGTCTACGACCGTCACGTCCGAGAGGCGCTCCACCACTTCAAAGACCGGTGCGCAGACCTGTTGGTGATGAACATCTGCGACGGCGACGGGTGGGACCTGTTGTGCCCCTTCCTCGAGCGCCCACAGCCAACCGGACCGTTCCCCTGGAAGCACCGCACAGACGGCTACCTGCCGACATGGCGACCATGAGCAGCCGCCGGGCGCGCGCCCCGCTGGGGGCAGGCCAGGAGCACCCGTTCCAGGAGAAGGCAGTGATCTGCACCTCCGACGGCCTGTGGACGCTGCGTGGGCGACCGGTCAGGGGCCGCCCCTTCGCCGGCCGCCGTGTCGCCACCGGCACCGCAACCCACACCAGGACGGCCGTGGTGGTCGACGACGGCGAGATCTGGGAGTTGGCCCGAGGCCGTTGGCGTCACGTCGCCACTGCGGATCGGCGTGTCCATTCGCTGCTGTACACCCGCGACCACGCGCTGCTCGTCGCCAGCGCCGACGGCGGTATCGGCAGGTTGAGCGGGCACGACGTCCGCTGGAGCGCGCAGGTCGACCGCCTGCGCGTCCTGGGCGACTGGCGCACGCCCTGGGGAGGCACACCCGACATGCACTCTCTGACGCGAGCCGGAAACGGCAACATCTACGCCTGCGTGCACGCGGGATGGATGGTCCGCTCAGACGACGATGGCAGCTCCTGGGTGCCGTTGCGCGACGGCCTGGCGGCCGACGTCCACGACGTCGAGCCCCACCCGCTCGAGCCGCACACGGTGCTCGTGGCCACCGCCCAGGGCGTCTACGTCAGCGAGGACGGCGGAGACCGGTTCGAGCGGCGCTGGGATAGCGCGGCGTTGCAGTACCTGCGCGCCTGCGCCGTCTTCGGCACCGGCGACGTGTGGCTCGTCTCAGCCCATGACCACGCGAAGAGAAGCGCTCGCGCAGCCCTGTTCCGCTCCGAAGACCGGGGCGCAAGGTGGCAGCGTGCCCGCGGAATCCCCGAGTGGGGGATCGGGCACATCAACACCATCACCGTGCTCGACGACGGGACCGCGCTGGTCTTGTCACCAGGCCGCGCCTTCTCCAGCCACGACCAGGGCTGGAGCTGGCAGCAGCTGGATCTCGAACTCCCACGCCGCTGCCATGACCCCAAGCTCCACTTCGTCGATCCCGTCATCGCAAGGCGCACGCAGTAGACCGAGTGGCGATCTTCGGCGCGCCCAGCGCCGAGGCGTGGGCGTGGCGCTTCGAAGGCGATCACCTGTCGGTGACCGCCGCCGCCGCCGGCCGGCAGGTCGTGGTGGCGCCGCTGTTCCTCGGCGC
>JBOGEB010000202.1:0-7423 GCA_050743125.1 Egibacteraceae bacterium | reverse complement strand
TGCTGAGGGGGGGATCGTCCTTTTTCAGCTGGGTTTCTGCCTGCCCGCCGCCGGCCTGCGGTCGAGGCCGGGCCTTGGTCCCTCCGTTCCGCTCCTGCTCGTCGGTGCTTCTCACGCTGCGCGGCGTGACGTCAGCGGTCGGCTCTAGTTCGATGTCTGTCGCTGCTGTGGTTCTTGCCGCGGGGAAGAGCACCCGGTTCAAGTCTGAGCGTCATAAGGTGCTGCACGGTGTGGCGGGGTGGACCGTGTTGCGTTGGGCGCTCGAGGCGCTGCGGGGGTGCGGGCTCGAGCGGGTCGTGGTGGTGGTCGGGCATCAGGAGGATGCGGTGCGCGCCGAGGCCGAGGCGGCTGACCTTGACGGGCTGGTCACCGTGACGCAGGCGGAGCAGCGGGGGACCGGCCACGCGGTGCGCCGGGCCGTCCAGGCGGGCGCCCTGGACGGGGTCGACACCGTGCTCGTCGTGCCGGGTGACGCGCCGCTGTTGACTACCGAGGTCCTGCGGGGCGTGTTGGAGGCGCGTGGCAGCCGTGCCGTGGCGATGCTCACCGCGGTGCTGGAGGACCCGACCGGGTACGGCCGTGTGGTCCGCGGCACGGACGGTCGGGTCCAACGGATCGTCGAGCACCGCGACGCTTCCGAGGCCGAGCGTCGGATCACCGAGGTGAGCGCCCTGGTGTACGCGTTCGCCCGGGACCCGCTCGCCGCAGAGCTCGAGCGGCTGTCCACCGACGATGGGCGGGGCGAGGAGTACCTCCCGGACGTGATCGAGCCGCTCGTAGCCGCTGGCGTCGCCGCGGTGTCGGCGCCCGCGGAGGTTGTGGCCGGCGTGAACGACCGGGTCGAGCTGGCGGGGGCGGCGGCGGTGCTCCGCCGGCGCATCCTCGACCAGCACATGCGCGACGGCGTCACCGTCGTCGACCCGGCCGCGACCTACGTCGAGGCTGGCGTACAGATCGAACCCGACGCGGTGCTCCTGCCTGGCACGCACCTGGAGGGGGCGACGGCGATCGCGGCGGGCGCGACCATCGGGCCGAACACCCGGCTGGTCGACACACGCGTCGCCCAGCGCGCGACCGTCACGTACAGCGTCGTGGTTGGCGGGTCGATCGGGCCGGAGGCCGCCGTCGGGCCGTTCAGCTACCTGCGGCCGGACGCCCGCCTTGAGGCCGGCGCGAAGGCCGGCGCGTTCGTCGAGATCAAGCGGAGCACGATCGGTGAGGGCAGCAAGGTTCCTCATCTGTCCTACATCGGTGACACGACGATCGGGAAGGGCACGAACATCGGCGCGGCGACAGTGACGGTGAACTGGGACGGGTTCGCCAAGCACCAGACGGTGATCGGCGACGGTGCGCGGATCGGCAGCGACACGATGCTCATCGCTCCGGTCCACATCGGGGACCACGCGTACACCGGCGCCGGCTCGGTCATCACCGAGGACGTGCCTGACGGCGCGCTCGCGGTCGAGCGCAGCGAGCAGCGCATCGTTCCGGGCTACGCCGAGCGCAAGCGCTCCAGCCAGTGATGGACAGGAAGCCCGTCATGGAGATCGTCACGAAGAAGCGGATGCAGATCTTCACGGGGCGCGGGCATCCAGCGCTGGCCCGTGAGGTCGCCGACCACCTCGGCATGGGCCTCGGCGCCGTCGACATCCACGAGTTCGCAAGCGGCGAGCTGTACTGCCGGTACCAGGAGAACATCCGCGGCAGCGACGTGTTCGTGTTCCAGACCCACTGCCGGCCGGTGAACGACCGGATCTGGGAGCAGCTCGTCCTGATCGACGCGGCCAAGCGCGCGTCGGCGAAGCGGATCATCGCGGTCGTCCCGCTCTTCGGCTATGCGCGCCAGGACCGCAAGGCCCGGTCGCGTGAGCCGATCACCGCCCGGCTGCTCGCCGATGTGCTCACCGTCGCCGGCGCGGACCGTGTCGTGTCGGTCGACCTCCACACCGGCCAGCTCCAGGGGTTCTTCGACAAGCCGCTCGACCACCTCACCGCGCTCCCGCTGCTCGTCGACTGGCTGATCGAGCGGTTCGGGAACGAGGAGCTCGTGGTCTGCTCGCCTGACGCCGGCGGGGTGCGCCTCGCCGAGAAGTTCCAGGAACGCCTGCCGCACGCGAACCTGGCGGTGCTCGCCAAGACCCGCATCGCGCACAACGTCGCGCAGACCCTCGGCGTGATCGGGCCAGTCGAGGGCAAGACCTGCGTGCTCGTCGATGACATGATCGACACCGGGGGGACGCTGTGCGGCGCCACGGCGGCGCTCGTCGACCACGGCGCCGCCCGAGTCGTCGCCTGCGCCACCCACCCGATCCTGTCCGGCGACGCGTGCAAGCGCCTGCAGGACTCACCGATCGAGCGCGTCGTCGTGACGAACACCGTGCCGCTGCCCGACCACTGCGAGCTCGACAAGCTCGAGGTCCTCTCGGTCGCCGGGGTCGTCGCGAACACGATGAGAGCGATCTTCGTGGACGAGTCCGTGAGTGAGCTGTTCGACGACTACAACCAATGAAACCGCGGGTCCTCTCGTGTTGGGGTCGGGCCGGCCTCGACCTCCGGGCGACTACCTTTTAGCCCTGCGGCCGAGGCCGGCCCGACCTTTTCCGAGCCAGCCCCACTCCTGTGCTCGTAGCGCTCCTCACCCCGCGCGCCTTATCCTTGACGGGTTAAGAGTCTAATTTGAGACTAGGCTAAGAGCAGACTGGACAGGAGGCAGACGGTGAGGCTGACGACGCTCACCGGCGCGGAGCTCAACGAGCTGTTCACGACGTTCGAGCGCACCGCGTTCCGTCTGGAGACGCTGCAGATCTATCGCGTGCCCGGGTTGGACGAACAGTTCGAAACGTTCCTCCGCGGCGACCCGCTGCCTCCCCGAAACCCCGAGACCACCCTGTGGCTCCGCCAGGTCGCCGACAACGCTGCTGCCGGCAAGCGCACCTATCGGGTCCATATCGTCGACCGGCCGCTGTCCGACTACCTGCGCTACGAGCTCGACTCGTACCAGGCCAACGTCGCCGCGGGTGAGGACGTCTTTATCGCCGACCGGCAGTGGCACTTTGACCTCGAGGCGCTGCGCGAGGACTTCTGGCTGTTCGACGAGCGCGACCTGATCCTCATGCGCTACGACCCTGACGGCCGCTACCTGGGCGCCGAACGCGCCACCGACCCTGACCTGGGCGAGTACCTGCGCCGCCGCGATCTCGCGCTCGCGCACGCGGTACCCCTGCAGGCATACGTCGCGGAGGCTGATGCCTGAGGGAGATCTCAGCTCGTCGCACCGGCAGCTCGTCGCCAGGCTTCGTGACCTCCGCCGGGCCGCCGGCCTGTCCGGCCATCAGCTCGGGGAGCAGCTCGGCTGGACGCAGTCCAAGGTCAGCAAGATCGAGACCGGGCGGACCATCCCTGATCTCGACGACCTCCAAGCCTGGGCCGCCGCCACCGCCGCCAGCGAGGAGGTCCACGGCGAGCTGCTCGATCTGCTCGGCGGCATGCTCTCCGAGACCACCGCGCTGCGCCGTGTGCTGCGCTACGGGCTGCGGCACAAGCAGGAGCAGGTCCGCGAGCTCGAGGCGACCGCGACGACGATCGACCTGTGGAACCCGGACATGGTCCCCGGCCTTCTGCAGGTCCCGGAGTACGCGGCCGAGGTGTTCGGCCTCGTCGCCTGCACCGGGCAGCGTGACGTCGCCGCGGCGGTCGCCGCGCGGATGCAGCGGCAAGCGGTCCTGTTCGACGCCTCCAAGCGGATCCGGGTGGTGCTGGCCGAGAGCGCCCTGCGGTGGCGGCCGGGATCAGCTGCGGTGCAGGCTGCCCAGTTGGATCGCATCGCGTCCCTGATGCGCTCCGGCGCGCCGCAGATCGGAGTGATCCCGCTCGACGCCCAAGCCCCGGTGCTGTACCTGAACGGGTTCGGGCTGTACGACGCCGACGCCGAGGCCGTCGTGACGGTGGAGACGTACCACGCGGAGTCGGTGCTGCGGGACCCTCGTGACGTCGCGGTGTACCGCCAACTGTTCGGCAGCTTGGAGCAGGCTGCGCTCTTCGGCGCCCAAGCGCGAGCCCTGGTGGAGCGGCTTGCCGGGCAGCTCCGCGACCTCGATGAGTCTTGACTGAGCCTAGTCTCGTATGAGACTATCCTGGGTGCCAAAAATGGCCCCGTCCGCGTGACCTGGAAGTCTCGAGCGGGCGGGGCCTGCCGTGAAAGGCGGAATCAATACCCAGGACGCGCCTTGCGCGCGGTGCGACCTCGCATGGCGGGTGAGCTTCGTCGGCGATCCGCGGGACGGGTTGCGCGCGTCGTGGTCACTGCCGAGGAAGCACCCGCGACCAGGCCGCCGCGTCCTACCGGCTCCACGTGCGCCGGGCAGTCCCGCGCTGCGGTCGTAGCGCTCTTCGCGCTACGGTACGATCAACGTCCCGCGCATGGTGTGTCGTGATGCCTGCGCAGCCCTTGTATCCCTGGTACTGGAAGCTGTCACTGGGAGTGGTTCGGCATGGCCAAGCAGATAGCGCTCGCTGCGCGGGTTCGCCGCAGTGGCGGGACAAGTGAGGCGCGCAGGATGCGGCGCGCTGGACGGGTGCCTGCCGTGGCCTACGGCGCTGGGCTGGAGTCGACGCCGGTGTCGGTCGACGCCCTGGAGCTCTACCACGTCCTCCACACCGGAGCTGGGACGAACGCCGTCATCTCGCTCGGCCTTGACGGGCGGTCCCAGCTCGTGCTTGCCCGCCAGATCCAGCGCCACCCCGTGCGGCGCGACATCCTCCACGTCGACTTCGTCGCCGTGCAGCAGGACGTGAAGGTGGACGTCGATGTCCCGATCGCGCTGGAGGGAGAGGCCGTCGGCGCCGAGGCTGGGGGTGTCGTGAGCCAAGAGCTGTACGCCGTGCGCATCAGCGTGCTTCCGCTTGAGGTGCCGGAGCAGATCGTCGCGCACATCGCCGATCTGGGGGTCGGCGACGTGCGCCGGCTCGGTGACCTGGAGCTTCCCGCGGGGGTCGAGCTGCTCGACGACCCCGAGCGGCCCGTCGTGAGTGTCCTCGCACCCACGGTGGCGCTGAGCGAGGAGGAAGAGGTCGTCGCCGCGGCCGAGGAGGCCGAGGCGGCCGAGGCGGCCGAGGCCTAGCGCGTGCGGCTTCTCGACCGGCTGTCCCGCCGCGGGTCAGCGCAAGTGGCCGCGGACCGCTGGCTCGTCGTGGGCCTGGGCAACCCCGAGGCGGAGTATGCCGGCACGCGCCACAACGTCGGCGCGGACGTCGTGCGGATGCTCGCGGGGCGGCTGGGGACGTCGTTCAAGGCGCACAAGGCCTCGGCACAGGTCGCGGACACCTTCGATCGGCCCGGCGGGCTGCCCTTGTCGCTCGCGATCCCGTTCGGGTACATGAACAACTCGGGCGGGCCCGTGCAACGGCTGACCGCGTTCTACAAGGTCTCCGGGGATCGGCTCGTCGTCGTCCACGACGAGATCGACCTGCCGCTCGCGGCGCTGCGCCTGAAGCGCGGCGGCGGCACCGCCGGGCACAACGGCCTGAGGGACGTCCAACGCGCCCTCGGCAGCCCGGACTTCTACCGGGTCCGGATCGGCGTGGGCCGCCCGCCCGGCCGCCAGGATCCCGCCGACTTCGTCCTCCGCCGCTTCTCCGCGAAGGAGCGCGAGCAGATCGACGTCACGTGCCAGGAGGCCACCGACGCGATCCTCATGCTCATCGAGCAGGGCCTGGAGGCCACCCAGAACCGCTATCACCGATCGTGAGCGTAGGGGGCGCGGGGAGCGCTCCCGATGCAGGCGGGAGCGGCGTGGGGCAGGGCGGACGACCTCGGGCGTGTCGAGGTTGCGAGCTCCGCAGGTCCAGCGGCGCCTGATCAGCGCCAGGAGCGTGCCTGCGTGACGTCCCCCGCGAGCGGGCAGTTACCGCTAGCCTGCCCGCTATGGATCCCCGCCACCTCATCGAGGTCTTCGGCACCGTCGGAGTGTTCGTCATCGTGTTCGCCGAGTCTGGTTTGCTGATCGGCTTCTTCTTACCCGGCGACTCGTTGCTGTTCACCGCTGGGCTGCTGGCTGCCCAAGGTCACCTCAGCCTGCCCGTCCTCCTCATCGGCTGCTTCATCGCCGCGGTCGCCGGTGACCAGGTGGGGTACGTCTTC
Organism: Egibacteraceae bacterium; assembly: GCA_050743125.1. GTDB lineage: Bacteria > Actinomycetota > Nitriliruptoria > Euzebyales > Egibacteraceae > JBOGEB01. The sequence continues at coordinate 1,284 of JBOGEB010000202.1, read as the reverse complement.
GGCCGGCGAGTGGGGCCAGCGTTGTTCAACCGTCCAGACTCCCGCCTGTTCCGCAGGGAGCACGCCGAGCGCGCCCGCGCCTACTTCGCCCGGCGCGGCGCGATGACCATCGTCCTGGCCCGGTTCGTGCCCGTCGTGCGGACCTTCGCCCCCATCGTGGCCGGGGTAGGCCGGATGCCCTACCGCACGTTCGTGACGTTCAACGTCGTCGGTGGACTGGTGTGGGCTTGCGGGGTCCAGATACTCGGCTACGTCCTGGGCCGGTTCATCCCAGGGATCGACCGCTACCTGCTCCCGGTGATCGGCCTCATCGTGGCCGCGTCCCTGGCGCCCGTCGCCATCGAGCGCTTCAAGGCCAGCCGGAGGCCCCACCGTCCTGACTCCTCACGCCCCAACGTCGAGGAGTTGCACTAGCTGACACGCGAGTGGCCCGCGCGGCGTTGCGCTTTGCCGCATGCTCGGGGCTGCGCGAGCATGGAGCGCATGTCTGCCTTCCCGGGTCCGCTCGCGGCGCTGCTCGCGCCCGGCCGTCAGGTGCTCGCGGACCTGGGCGTGCCTGGCGTGGTCAAGGTGGCGCCGGCCATGCGCGCGTACACGCTCGCGCTGGTGGCCGAGCATGCGGCGCCGCTGCTCGTCGTGACGCCGACGGAGCGGGACGCCGAGGCGTTGACCGACGACCTGGGAGCGTTCCTCGGCGGGGTCGCCAACTTCCCGCCGTGGGAGACCCTGCCGTACGAGCGGCTGTCGCCGCAGGCGGCGACCGTGGGGGAGCGGCTGCGGGTCCTGGACCAGCTGCGAGCCGGAGACCTCCAAGCGGTCGTCGCTCCGGTGCGCGCGCTGCTCCAGCCGATGGACCCGCGCCTTGCCGAGCGCGAGCCGATCCGGCTGGACGCCGCGTACGAGGGAAGCCTCGAGGGCCTCGTCGAGCAGCTCGCCGCCCTCGGCTACACCCGCGTGACGCTCGTCGAGCGGCGGGGCGAGTTCGCGGTCCGCGGTGGCCTGGTCGACGTCTTCCCGTCCGCGGCCGACCATCCGGTGCGGGTCGAGTTCTGGGGTGACGACGTCGACTCGATCCGGACGTTCGCGGCCGCGGATCAGCGGAGCCTGGAGCCGGTCGAGCGCGTCGCCGTCGACGCCGCCAGAGAGCTCGTCCTGGACGCTGAGACCGCCGACACGGCGAGGATGCTGGCGAAACGCCTGCCCGCGCTGGCCGAGCAGCTCGAGCTGCTCGCCGACGGCGTCGTGTTCGAGGGCGCGGAGGCGCTCGTCACGACGCTCCACCCG
>JBOGEB010000201.1:0-7435 GCA_050743125.1 Egibacteraceae bacterium | reverse complement strand
CGCGAGGACCTTGTCGCGGTCCATTTCGTCGTGGGCAACGGCCAGCTGTGGGCCCGCCTCGGCGATCTCCGCGCCCTCGGCGCCACCGGCATCGTCGCGCTGGAGCCCCAAGCCCTCCTCCCCTGAGGCGCCGTGGTGGACTAGTGGTCCGGACATGCGCCGTCGCGGAATCAAAGGCGCGGAGCAGCTCGCGGCTTACGCATTGAGGGGAGGCGACAGGGGCAATCCGCGAGAAGCGGATACCGTTCCGGACTGGCAGGCTCTAGCCATCGCAAGGAAGGAGCTGACGATCCTCCTCGCCGTCTCGTTCGTCATGACGAAGTACGGGCTCATGCGGGAGCATTGGGCCAGGCACTCGCGGCTCGTCGATGACGGGGTTCTGGGAACCGATAGGCCGATCGGACGGCATGTCGATCTCGGCGGCTGCCTGGCGCTCGTGGATTGGGACGCAAAGGAGATCGCCGAAGTGCTTCCCCTACCCGGTCCAGCGGGGTTCGTCCAGCACAACGGCCAGCTCTTTGTCGCACTCTGGCGGAAGAACGCCATCCTGGTGCTCGACCGAGAGCTGCGGCCCGTGCGCGAGTTCAGCCATCAGTACCTCAACGACCCGCACACGCTCCGCGCCGCCCATGACGGCCTCCTCGTGGCGAACACCGGCCTCGACGGCCTCCTCCTCCTCGCCCCTCAAGGAGATTTGCTGTGGTCCTGGTTGGCGGTCGATCACGGCTTCACCCATGACCGACTCGGGAACCGGCGCTGGATCGACCTCGACGCCGACCACCGCGACCGGGACTACCCGACGCTCCTCCAGACGACGCATCTCAACTCAGCACTGGAGGACCCAAACGACCGCGGCCTGATCTACGCCTCCCTCTTCCACCAAGGGGCGATCGTGCGGATCGACCGGCGGACGGGGGCGACGATGGTGGTCGGCGCGGGGCTGGACCACTGCCACTCGATTCGTTCAACGGACGAGGGCTTCGTGGTGTGTGATACGCGAGGGTGCCGGCTGGTGCACTATGACCGGGAGTTCAGACTCAGAGACGTCGTCGCCGTCGAGGGCAGTTGGCTCGCTGACGCCTGGCCGACGCAGCTCGGAAGCTTCCTTGTTCTGGACGGCGGCTGGCAGCGCATCGTGGAGGTCAGCGAGCATGGTGAGCCCGTAGCGGAGATGCGTTTCGATCCCGACTGGAAGGGCTTCCAGCTCGAACCGTTTCACCGCTGAGGACCGTAAGCAGGCACCTTGGAGGCACTGTGGCCGCGATCACGACTGCCTGGGGAGACACGCTGTCCTTCGTGGCTGGTGACCGGAGCCGTCCAGAGTGGTCCCACGAAGCGCGACTGCTGCTCGGCCTCGTCCAGCCCGGCATGACTGTCGTCGACCTCGGTGCAGGGTTCGGCTATTGCGCGACGCTTTTCGCGCACGCCGTGTCCCCAACTGGTCATGTCTACGCGCTGGAGCCAGAGGTTCAGAACTTCGGGCTTCTGCAGCAGAACGTGGAGCAGAACGGCTACACGAACGTCACGCTGTTGCGCCTCGCCACCGCGGCCGTCTCCGGGCACGGCAGGCTCATCGTCAGTCGCACCCACCACGGACGGCACTCCCTTTTCCCGGGCAATGTGCTCAACTCATGCTCTACTCAGGACGTCGAGCTCATTGCGCTAGACGATCTCGCAGAGACTTACGTCGATGCGCGGCTGATCGACCTGCTGAAGATCGATGTCGAGGGCGCCGAGTGGCTGGTTGTCGAGGGGGGCCGACGCACCCTGGAGATGGCCGTCGCGAGAGTGTGGGTTGAGTTCTGGCCCCGGGGTCTCCAGCGGGCACAGGCACCGCCTGCCGAACTGGTACGCGCACTTGGAGAGCTCGGGTTCCGGGTGACCGCGTTCGACCTGTTGAACGGCAGTCGTTATGAAGACTGGCCGGCTGAGCGGATCGTCCGGTACTGCGACCGGCTGGAGGCGCAGCTCGGGCCTGATGGGCAGGGCAATCCGCTGCCCCTCGTTTACCTCCTCTGCGAGAAGCGGGCTCCGTGAGGCCAGTTACTCGCGGATCGGTGTGGCGAGCTGGCTCATGAGGGTGCAGAAGCGGTCGATCCCGATGTTCCCGCCAGATAGGATCACGCCCACCCGCCGACCGGCTGCCTCCACCTTGCCGGAGACGAGCGCAGCGAGCGGGGCCGCGCCGCTCGGCTCTGCCACGACCTTCAACCGGTCGAACAGGAGTGCCATCGCATCGACGACCTCGTGGTCATCGACGAGGACGATCCCATCCGAGAGCTTCTGGTTGATCTCGAATGACAGCCGAGCGGGTGCGGTGTTCACCTGACCATCGAGGATCGTCGTGGGAGGCGAGATTGTCACGCGGCGCCCGGCCGCGAGCGAGAGCTGCATGTCGTTGCCCTGCCTGGGTTCCACCCCGATCACGCGGATGGCTGGCAGCATCGCCTTGGCGGCGACCGCTGACCCGGCCATGAGCCCTCCCCCGCCGACGCTTACGAGGAGGACGTCGAGGGGACCGGTCTTCTCGATCAACTCTCGCGCCACCGTTCCCTGGCCTGCGATCACACCGGCGTCGTCGCATGGCGTGATGAGCGCTGCGCCCGACCGGCTCGCCACAGTGGCTGCAATCACCTCCCGGTCCTCGCGTAACCGGTCGTAGAAGATCAGGGATGCCCCCAGTGCACGGGGTCTCCTGCTTCTTTTCCGCCGTGTCCTGGGGAAGGACGACCGTCGCGGGAATGCCGAAGAGCTTGGCCGCGAACGCGAACGCGAACGCGAGGCCATGGTTGCCCGTGGAGAAGCAAACCGCGCCCCTCGCGCGTGCTGTCGCTGGTAGGGCGGCTAGGGCGTTGTATGCGCCGCGGAACTTGAACGAGCCGCTCCGCTGGAAGCACTCGGCCTTGAGGTAGACCTGCGCGTCTGTCTTCCGGTCCAGCGTGCGTGAGGTGAACACCGGAGTCGGGTGCGCGACGCCGTCGAGCTTGGCGGCAGCGGCCTTGATGTCGTCTGGGCCGATCATCCTGGCGGTGCGGGGCTGTGCTGACGAGCCCAGTCCCTGCGGGACGCGTGGCGGACCAGCCGTGGTCCCTCACTGGTGTCTTCCACCGTGAGGCCCATCCGCGCGATCTCGTCCCTGATCGCGTCCGCGCGCACGAAGTCTCGACGTGCCCGCGCAGCCTCGCGCTCGTCTAGGAGCAGCCGAACTTCCTCGGGGATGTCCTCGAGCCTCAGTTCGGTCTTCATCTCGCCGAGCGAGGTCCCGCTGAGGTCTAGCCCGAGGAGACGCTGGGCTGCCCCTACAAGGGCTGCCACATCCGTCTCGGTGAGGCACTCGTCGTGGGAGACGGCGTGGAGCACCGCCAGAGCCTGTGCTGTGTTGAGGTCGTCCGAGATCGCCGTATCCAACTGGAGGAGGTAGCGAAGCCCCGGCGATCCAGCCAGCTCTCCATACGCCTCCGCGTACGTACACTCCAGAGTGGGTCCGTCAGCGGGCTGCAGCCGCTCGATCAATCGCCCAAGTGCGGTACGCGCGGAGGCGAGGGCCGACATTGAGAACGTCGCGGGCGAGCGATAGTGCGTGTTGAGCAGGAAGTAGCGGTACACGCTGGCGGGGAAACCCTCCTCCGCCAGGGTGCCTAGGCGGATCGTGTCTCCTCGCGACTTCGACACCTTCGCGTCCCCCAGCACGAGGAACTCGTTGTGGAACCAGTAACGGACCCAGGGCCGGCCGTCGTCGAGGAACGCCTCGCTCTGCGCGATCTCGTTCGTGTGGTGGATCGGCACGTGGTCGATCCCGCCCGTGTGCACGTCGAAGTGTTCCCCTAGGTACTTGATGCTCATGACCGAGCACTCCAGATGCCAGCCGGGCACCCCAGGCCCCCAGGGGGACTCCCACTCCATGAGCCGGTTCGAATCCGGTGCGCTACGTCGCCAGAGCGCGAAGTCTCTCGGATTCCGCTTGCCCTCGGCCACCGAGACGCGGGCGCCCTCGCGGAGGCCCTCAGTGTCGAGGAGCGCAAGACGGCCGTAGTTCGGGACGGTTGAGACGTCGAAGTACAGCCCTGACGGGATCTCGTAGGCGACCCTTTGCCCCTGGAGCCTCTTGGCGAATTCGATCATCTCCGGGATGTGATCGGTCGCCTTGGCCCAGAGCGACGGTGGTTGGATGTTGAGGAGTCCGAGATCGCGTTGGAATGCCCAAGTGTAGTGCTCGGCGACATCCCATACCGTGCGGCCCTCGCGGCGTGACGCTGCCTCGAGTTTGTCTTCGCCGACTGCCACGCTCAGGTCGTCGTCGGAGGTCATGTGCCCGACGTCGGTGATGTTCATGAGCTGGCACACGCCGTAGCCCTTCCATTCGAGGGCACGCCGCAGTAAGTCCGCGCACACGTATGCCCGCATGTTCCCCAGGTGCGCGTAGGCGTACACCGTTGGACCGCACGTGTACATCCTCACAAGTTCAGGATCCTCTGGTCGGAACTCCTGAATCTCGCGGCCCAGCGTGTTATAGATCCGGAACGGAACCCCCTGGGCTGGATTGGTCATCGCTTGCCTCTCTTCACGGTGGGCGTACGACCTAATAGCCTCTTCATTGGTCTGAGAGTTGATGCGAGAACAGAAAACAAGTTAGCGTTTCCCCAGCAACAGTGCGCATGCTGGCACACAGGGCATCCTCCCCTGCAAGGCCAGCGAGCCCGGCTGGCACACTGGTGCGACAGCCTCTCTCCCGAGAGGCCACAGCATGGTCGACTCCATGGGAGCCGGACCCGCAGCCCTATTCTTGCACGGGTCGACGCTGCCCTGGACGACGACCTCGGGGTGCCCGCCGTGCTGCTTACGATCGACGAACTCGCCGCCAGCATCCTCGCGGGCGGCGAGAACCCGGCAGCGCGTCAGCACTGGTCAGCGCCCTACGGTCCCTCGGCGTGGATCTGGGGGTCGAGGAGCACGTCCCGGGGTAGGTCCTCCCCTGGCGAGAGCAGGCAGAAGTTCGCCAGGTCGAACAGCCGCTCCCGCTCAGCCTCCGAGCAGCCCTGCCCCGTCCGCGCCACGAGGTCGTCCGCCCCGGTCGTGCGGCAGAGCTGCTTGTCGTCGTCCACCTGCATCGCCACGTAGCGGTACGGATCCGGCGGAATCCTGCCATCGGCTGTGAGGTGCTTCAGCACCTGCATCGACATGCCCCTGAGGACTCCGATCGCCTCGCTGATGCTCTCGGGCGAGCAGTGGGCCTCTAGGACCCGGCGGATCCGCTCCTCGAAGTTACAAGGGAGACCGGGCGCATCCAGGAGCGCTTCCGTCCGCCACTTGAGTGCCGGAGGATGGTGGTCCATGGCCAGGTAGAGCAGCTCTACGAGGATTTCGACCGCATGGTTCAGCAGAACCTTGGCGTTCAACACCAGGCCTCGGTGGAGCTGCGAGGTCGGGTTCCGCCACCCGTACCACGGCAACTGGCTAGCGAGCACCGCGAGCCGGTCGCCGCATGGCGGGCAGCATTTCGCCCGCAGGAGTGCCGCGACGCGACCCTGCCGGTCATAGAGCACCTCGCTCGTTTCTTGGAACGCCTCTTGCTTGGGGCTCGGCCACACAAGGTCCGGGTGTTCCTCGACCTCGATGATCAGCTGGCGGCAGTTGACCTCCATGCGTTTGCCGTCAAGCGGGATCATGAAGCTGAAAGCCGGGAGCCACGACGGGAGTCGCTCAGGGTGCGCCGTGCTGAATTCCCTTGCGCATCGGAATCCCCTCGCCTGCGGGACGCTGATGAACAAGGCGAGGTCGAGGTCGGAGTGGACGTCGAGGAAGCGGCGCTCTAGCCGGTCGGCGAGCCCGCTCAGCGCGACCACGCCTGACGTCTCGGGCTTGCTCACCAGCCGCTCGACGAAGGGCATGATCGCTTGCCTCGCGCGCGACCAGATGTTCTCCGTGCGGATCCGCGCGACGTAACCGGGCGAGGAGGTCATACAGGCTCTGCTGGCATCGGTCCCGCGCTCCCGCTACGAGGCGCCCGTGAGGGCTGCGAGGTGTCACCGCAGCGGGATGTCCGCGTCCTGCGGGACGTGAAACCCCGCAGGCTGGTCCCGTCCCCGAGAAGTTGGCGCCGCACCGGGCTGAGACCGGCCCATTGCTCGTCGCTGACCTCCACCTGGTTCCGGGGTCGTATCCAGCGATGGGCGTAGACGTAGAACAGCGCTTTCCTCGTGACGGTGGAGTTGTTGGGGCCCCGCGAGTGCCAGATCCTCCGGTCGAACACCACCGCAGTCCCTGGCGACGCGAGGACGGGGATCCCGCCGCCAGGGAGCTTCGCCGCGTCCGGGGGCAGGTCGATCTCGTCCTGCAGGTGGCTCCCTGGTATGAGGTGGAGGTTGCCCCGGTTGGGCGTAGAGACGCCGCTGAGGAAGTAGGCGACCTTCACCGACAGCCGCGGACGCGAGGACGTTTCGATGTCCTGATTGGCACGGTCGCCGTCCTGGTGCCAGGAGTACGCGAAGGACGCCTGCGGCCGTGGGGGGAGCCCCGGACCCCCCACGGCCGCAGGGGCGGATTCACATCGAGGTGCGAGTGGTAGAGAAAGATGTTCCACCCCAACACGGCGCAGACGATCCGCAGGGTGGTGGGAGGGTCGAGGAGTTCCAGGAACTCCGGGTCGTGGTCTGGAGACCCGAAGAGGTGCAGAAAGTCGCACGAGCCATCGGCTGCCAGGTGCTCCGACACGCGATCAACGGCCGCCAAGAGCCGCTCGACGCGCGCGGCCGAAAGGGCGTTCAGTATGAGCACGTAGCCTGCGGTCAAAAACTCTTCGGCCTGGGCCGAGAGCGAGGGAGCGTACGACGTTTCTGCCCTCGTCATCTGACCACCCCCGTCCGCCGCTGGTGAGGTGTGAGCAAAGTAGACGAACGTACTGTACTCCGAGGCTGTGATCTCGTGAACCGGCTCGTCACGAAGCGTCCTGACCAGGCGCTGGAGGTGGTCGGTGGGACCGAGGAGACCACGACCGGGGTGATCCGCCTCCGCGCGATGGAGAAGGCTGGCGCGCTGTGCTATCCGATCGTCGCGGTCAACGACACTCCGACGAAGCGTTTGTTCGACAACCGTTTCGGGACCGGGCAGTCGACCCTCGACGGGGTCATCCGCGCCACGAACGTGCTGCTCGCCGGCAAGACCGTGGTGGTGGGCGGCTACGGCTACTGTGGTCGCGGCGTCGCGGCGCGAGCGAAGGGCCATGGCGCGGACGTGATCGTCACGGAGGTCGACCCGATCCGCGCGCTGGAGGCCGCGATGGAGGGCTACCGGGTCATGCCGATGCTCGAGGGACCTCGAGGCGGTGCTCCGTTCCCGGCTGGTCGACCCGCCGACAGGGTCGTACTCGGCGGCGCTGCTCGTCGACCGGGAGCGCGCGCAGCGCAAGATCATGGAGGAGGCGTTCGAGCTCTGCCTT
>JBOGEB010000200.1:0-7453 GCA_050743125.1 Egibacteraceae bacterium | reverse complement strand
CTGCCGGAGGGATCAAAGGTCGTGGTGGTCTCGGCGGACGGCGGGTGGAAGTACCTCTCCACGGGCGCGTACGCCCCGGGAAACGTGGAGGAGATCGCGGAGTCGATCCAGAACACGCTCTGGGCGTAGGGTCCCGCCGCGTCGGGTTCCGCTCCTTTGGGGTGGGTGGGTGGGGGAGGTTGGTGCGGTCGGTCGGAGCCTCTTTCCGGGACGCGGCGCGACCCTCCCGTGGCTTCGCCCGCCGTTCGGTTGTAGCCCGGTGCGGTTTCGGGGGAATCGAGCCCCCGAAACCGCGCTCCGCGCTTCGCGCTGCGCACACCTGGCCGTCGTGCTTCGGGCACTAGACTCACGCCATGACCTCCACCCGCGTCATCCCTGTGGGCCTGTGACTGTGGCGGGGGATCCTCGGCCCATCGGGATCTTCGACTCGGGCGTTGGCGGGTTGACGGTCGCCCGTGCGGTGATGGACCTGCTGCCCGACGAGCGCGTCGTCTATGTCGGCGACACCGCGCGGTGGCCGTATGGGCCGCGTGAGCTCGGCGAGGTCCGTACCTTCACGGCGGAGATCGTCGGCTGGCTCGCGGGCCAGGACACGAAGCTCGTCGTTGCGGCCTGCAACACCGCGAGCGCCGCCGCGCTGGAGACCGACCCCCTCGAGTTCCCGGTTCCGGTCGTCGGCGTGATCGCGCCCGCTGTCGCTGCGGCCGTACGGGCGACGCGCAACGGACGGGTCGGGGTCATCGGCACGGTCGGGACGATCTCGTCCGGCGCGTACGACCGCGCGGTGCTGGCGGCCAACCCCGACGTCAAGCTGTTCTCGCATGCCTGCCCCCGGTTCGTCGAGCTGGTCGAGACCGGCCGGACCACCGGTGACCAGGTGCTCGAGACCGCCGCGTCGTACCTCGCGCCGCTCGCCGCCGCCGACATCGACACGCTGATCCTCGGATGCACGCACTACCCGCTCCTGACCGGTGTGCTGTCGTACCTGATGGGCCCGAACGTCGTGCTCGTCTCCTCGGCGGAGGAGACTGCGCGGAGCGTGTTCGCGCTGCTCGTCCGGTCCCAGCTGCTCGCGCACGAGGCCGTGCCGGCCCACCGGTTCGTGTCCACCGGTGACGGGCGGACGTTCGCCCGGCTCGCCGCCCGGTTCCTCGGCCCACGGCTGCGGGACGTCGATGTCGAGCAGCCGACCGGCGGGCTGGGGGAATGACCGTGTGGGGGCACGGGGGTACGCCCCCGGCGACATCGGGCTTGCGCCTCGTCGTGCTCGGCTCGGCTGGCACGTACGCCTCGCGCGAGCGGGCGTGCTCCTCCTACCTCGTCGAGGCCGACGGCTATCGGCTGCTGCTCGACTGCGGCAACGGGTCGCTGTCGCGCCTTCAGCATCGTTGTGACGTCGCCCACCTCGACGCCGTGCTCATCACCCACCTGCACCCCGACCACTTCGTCGACCTCTACGGTCTCTACTACGCGCTGCGGTTCCATCCCGACGGCATGCGGTCCGTGCCGGTCTGCGCGCCGGCGGACGCGCAGCGCTTCGTCGCGCAGCTGCTGCCGCTGGAGTCGGCCGAGCTGCTGCCCGTCTGCTGCCGTTTCCAGGCAGCCAAGGCGGGGGACGCACTCGAGTTCGGCCCATTGCGGGTGCGGCTGTTCGCCGCCGCGCACCCGGTCGAGACGCTCGCCGTGCGGGTCGAGCACCCCGGCGGGGTCATTGCGTACAGCGCGGACAGCGGACCCAGCCCGGAGATCATCGCCTGCGCCAGCGGCGCCGACCTGTTGCTCTGCGACTCGACCTGGCTCGAGCGGCAGCGCCCGCTGCCCGAGGGCGTGCACATGACCGGCGCCGAGGCCGGGCGGACCGCGGCGGCGGCCGGCGTGGGCCGCCTGCTCGTCACGCATGTCTTCCCGCGCAACGACCCGGCGGTGGTCGCCGAGGAGGCGGCCAGCGAGTTCGGCGGGCCGGTGCTCGTCGCCGTGGACCTCGAGGAGTACGTGCTATGAACCGACCTGACGGGCGCGCCCCCGGCACGATGCGCCCGGTGACCATCACCACGGGCGTGCAGGAGTACGCCGAGGGCTCGGCGCTCATCGTGTGTGGCAAGACCCAGGTGCTCTGCGCCGCCTCGGTGGAGGCTGGCGTGCCGCGCTGGCGGCGCGGGCAGGGCGAGGGCTGGGTGACCGCCGAGTACTCGATGCTCCCGCGCGCGACCGCCGAGCGGACGACACGCGAGTCATCGCGGGGCCGGGTTTCCGGTCGCACCCATGAGATCCAGCGGCTGATCGGCCGCAGCCTGCGCTCGGTCATCGACATGTCCGCGCTGGGAGAGCACTCGATCCAGATCGACTGCGACGTCCTCCAAGCCGACGGCGGCACCCGCACGGCGTCAATCACCGGGGCGTGGGTCGCGCTCGCGCTCGCGCTGGACCGCCTCACCGTCGATGGGCGCCTGGCTGCACGACCACGTCTTGACCCGCTTGCGGCGGTGAGCGTCGGGGTGATCAAAGGCCAGGTCCTCCTCGACCTCTCCTACGTGGAGGACGCCGTTGCGGATGTCGACATGAACGTCGTCATGGCAGGGGACGGCCGGTTCGTGGAGGTTCAGGGCACCGCAGAGGGCGCGACGTTCTCCCGGGAGGAGCTGGACGTCATGCTCGAGCTTGCCGCCAAGGGCTGTACCGAGCTCTTCGCCCTGCAGGCGGCGCACACCGGACCATAGGCGGATGACGACTGCAGATACGGCTGCGCTCACGTGACTGCCCGGATCGTGCTCGCGACCAGAAACCGGGGAAAGCTGGTCGAGCTTCGGCGCATCCTGGAGGGCTTGGACGTCGAGCTGTGCAGCGCAAAGGACCTTGGCCTACCTGAGTTTGACGAGACCGGGGACAGCTTCATGCAGAACGCGCTCGGCAAGGCTCGCGCCGCCGCGAGGGTGTGTGGGCTGCCCGCGCTCGCGGACGACTCGGGCCTGGTCGTCGACCAGCTCGACGGCGAGCCCGGCGTGCGCTCGGCCCGTTACGCCGGCCCGCAGGCCGACGACGAGGCGAACCTCCGCCTCGTGCTCGAGCGGCTGCGGTCCCGCCCGGGGCGGTCGGCACGGTTCGTCTGCGTCGCCGCGCTCGTCGTCCCGGACGGACGGGAGTGGACCGCCGAGGGCACCCTTGACGGCCACATCGTCGATGAGCCGCGCGGTGAGGGCGGGTTCGGCTACGACCCGATCTTTCAGCCCGTGGGCGAGTTACGCACCACCGCCGAGATGCTTCCTGAGGAGAAGGACGCCATCTCCCACCGAGGCAAGGCGTTCCGCGCGCTCCGCTCGGCCGTCGCCGAGCTGCTCGAGAGCGTCTAGCCCGAGTTTGGGACGGCGACGTCGTTGCGCGCTCGCCACGCTTCGTGGAGGATCAGATCGGGGAGTCGTCTCGCACGCCACGGCCTCACCCGTCCACGCCTCGTCGGGCTGGGACGTTTCGGCCCTTCGCGCGTATGAGCGGCGCGAACGAACAGTGGACGGGCTCACCTATCGTTCGCTATCGTGTCCATTCTCCCGCGCGTTGCGGGTGGCGGGAGCATCGTATCCGGAAGGCAACGAGACTGGTGGCAGCCCCGCGACTGGGAAAGCGGCAGGTGGAGGGCTGCGTGGAGCACGGCCCCAGCAAGGTGAGCCTCGACCCGCCTGCGCATCCCGCCGCGTCAGGCGCCCGCCCTGCCCCGGCCGGTGCGACCACCGACGTCGTCCAGCTGATCGCGGCCGCCCAGGCGGGCTGTGTCCAGTCGTTCGCGCGGCTCTACGACCGGTACCTCAACACGGTGTACGCCTACGTCCTCCATCGGGTCGGGAACCGGCCGACGGCGGAGGACCTGACGGCGGACGTGTTCATGCGGGCGCTGCGCTGCATCGGCACATTCCGCCAGCGGGGCGTCGACTTTGGGGCATGGCTGCTGACGATTGCCCGGAACCGGGTCCACGACCATTTCAAGTCCGCGTCGTTCCGCCTAGAGGCCAGCTTCGACGAGGTCTGTGAGACCCCCTCGCCGGACGGTGCGGGCGACCCGGAGACGGCGCTGCTGTCCCGGGAGACTGCTCAGCAGGTCAGGACCGCGCTGGGCCAGCTCAAGGACGAGCAGGCCGAGGTGCTCAACCTGCGGTTCATCCAGCACCTCGACGTCCCGGAGACCGCCGAGGCGATGGGCAAGACTGCCGGTGCGATCCGGGCGTTGCAGTATCGCGCCCTGCGGTCGCTCGCGAGGCTCGTCGCCGTGCCGACACAGGCGAAGTCGGACTCCATGGTGCGATAGGCGTCTTAAAGGGCCCGGGCGAGCTTTCGTCGGCGACACCGCCCTTGAGGAGTTTCGACACCTGTTTCAGGCCATGGGGTGACGCTCTGCCAGCGCTTGCTGTCAGCGGATGCCCTGCCCGCGGATCTGCGTGAGCTCGGGGCTGCGGGCGAGCAGCGCGGTCACGAGATAGACGATCGCGCCGGCCGCGGCGAGGCCGAGCGTGCGGAGGCTCGCCGTCGCCTGCGCGCTTGGGGCTGGCCAGACGCGCTGGAGCGCGACAAGGCAGCCAACCATCGCCGTGCTCGCGAGGCCGGCCGTCGCGACCGCCCTGGTCGCGCCTTTCCAGACCCCCTCACGGCGGCGGGCGAGCAGCCAGCCGAGCAGGACCACGCCGGTGACGTAGGACAGCGCATACGCGACGACCAGGCCGGCCACCCGTTGCTTTGCCCCGGCGAGCACCGCGGTCAGCGCCACGGCAGCGACGACGTTCACCGCGTTCACCGCGATGTTGACCAGAGCGGGGGTGCGGGCGTCGGGCAGCGAGTAGAAGCCGCGGGTGAGCAGCTGGAAGGTGGTGAACGGGACGAGTGCCACCCCGAACCAACGCAGCGCCACCGCCACGAGCACCGCACCCTCACCGGTGGCCTGCCCGTACCCGATCAACAGGTCGGCGATCGGCTGGGCCAGCACAGCGAGCCCGATCCCTGCCGGCAGGAGCAGGGCGGTCGACAGCCGGAAGCCGGTCGAGAGCGCGCCCGCGAACCCGGCCCGGTCTTTCGTCGCCGTGGTCGCCAGGCGTGGTGCGAGCGCCGAGAAGACCGACACCGCCACGATCGCAAACGGCAGCTGCATGATCATGAACGCGGTCTGGTACGCGGTCAGGGCGCCACCCGTCGGGGTCGCGAGCGCGATCACGACCGACAGGCCGACCTGGTTGGCCACGACGTAGGCGAACGTCCACCGACCCAGGCTGAGCAGCTCGCGCAGCACGGGGTCGCGCCGGTGGAGCCGGGGACGCAGCCGCAGCCTCGGGCCGGGCAGGACGCGGCGCGCCCCGGCGAGCTGGATCGCCGCCATCGCCGCCACTCCGAGCGTCGTCGCCGCGCCGAGGACAACGAGGGGAACCGCCCCGAGCCCAGAGAGCCTCGCCGGGTTCGGCCCGCCCGTGGCGACGTACGCGGCGACGCCTCCAATCGTGATGACGTTCGTCGCCACGGGCGCGAACCCCGCGAGCGCGAGCCGTCCATGGGCGTTCAGCACCGCGGTCGCGTACGCGCTCAGGCCGTAGCAGAGGATCTGCGGGGCGAACAGCATCAGCCAGAAGCTGGCCACGCGCACGTACATGCGGTAGTCAGGCGCGCCGCGGAGCTCGAGCGCGTAGAGGCGGATGATCAGTGGCGCGAGCACGAGCACGGCGATCGACGCCACCCCGGTCACCACCGTCACCGCGCTCCCGATCACCTCGGCCCGCCGCCGCCGTTGGTCCCCGTCGGGCGCTTGCGCGAGCAGCGTCACGACGAGCGACGACACCGTCTGGCCCGTCACCAGGAAGTACAGGACGTTCGGGAGCGTGTTCGCGGTGTTGTACGCGTCGCCGACCCTCGAGACGCCGAGCACGGCAACGATCGCCGCGGTCCGCACGAACCCCGTCAGCCGGGACGCCAGCGTGCCGGCGGCCATCAGCGGCGCCTGCCGCCGCGACGCGCGGACTCCGGCGTCCTCGCTCGCTGCTGCCTGCGAGAGATCGGTCATCCCGGGTAGCGTAGGTGGCCCCGGACTGTGGCCCGCACCGGGCGAATGTGCACGCCCCTCGCGCGTGCGGGTACGCAGTTACGGGCGTATTGGGTCGAGTCCGCAATCGCGAAACGGGACGCCCGGAGCGTTTTGCCAGTTCGTCCTGCCCCTGGCGTCGGCGGATGGTCCCTGGACGTGACGCGGCGTCACCCGGTGTTGACCGGGGCGATGCGTCATCTGCAGTCCCAGGGCTGCAGTCCCAGGGCTGCACCGGCGTCGGGCTGGACTTCGCGACCTTCCGCGCGGTCGTCGATCCCAAAGCCACCGCCGAGGAGACCCTGAGCGCTCGCCTGGAGCGCCGGGGTCCACTCGCTGTCCGAGCTGTTCCAGATCGAGTCGCTGTTGATGTTCAGAGTGGCGACCGCGGTACCTCGTGTACGAGCCCCCTGCGCACCTTCCCGAGACCGGCATCGTGGTCGCCCGTGCGGAGTCGTTCTGGGAGATCCCCGTCGTCGGCCGCTTCTTCCGCCCCGATCCAGCAGGGATTGTGGAGCAGCCTCCGCAGCGCGGGGGCTCGGAGGGGCTTGCGTCGTGAGCGTCCACAGCGATGGCGGCCGGGCTTTCCGGCGGTCGCGTTCGAGGTCGAGT
The DNA here is from genome assembly GCA_050743125.1 of Egibacteraceae bacterium. Classification (GTDB taxonomy): domain Bacteria; phylum Actinomycetota; class Nitriliruptoria; order Euzebyales; family Egibacteraceae; genus JBOGEB01. The sequence goes on along the minus strand of JBOGEB010000200.1, from coordinate 795 downwards.
CGGTGCTCCAGAAGCTGCTTGCGGCCCGCGATGATTGCCTTCAATTGCGGAAGGCTCGTGAGGGAAGAAACTCCGTTGAGCGCCTCCACCGAGAGCACTGGAACGATGTTTGTTGCCCGCCTCTTTTGTCAGCTCTGGCTTTCTACGTTCATGCTTTTGCTAAGACCTACTTGGAAGCTGCTGCTCACGACCCTCCGTTTTGTGCCTTTCCCGCGTTAGGGGGCCGTAGTGAGAGTTCTTATCTGAGTAGCTGTTCTGTTCAATGTCCCGCTGTGTGTGAGCACGCACGAACGACTGGAGAAGCGTTGATGAAGTGGGCCGCCAGGGACTCGAACCCTGAACCAATCGGTTAAGAGCCGATTGCTCTGCCAAATTGAGCTAGCGACCCGCCGGGAGTATAGCGGTCCCATGAGGGCACGCCAACGTCAGCTTGAACGTGAACTGGGTGACCGACAGGGGTCAGACATGCAGCCTCTGCGGCTACGACGCGCCCCAGAGCCAGCGCACGTACGGACACCATGTGCCGCAGCGGTAGATCCGCTGGCGCGAACTTTATGGCGAACAGCAGTGCGCCCGAAGGAAGGGAACCTCGCCGGGAAGCGGGTACGGAGGCCCTGTTGGTGCTTGTGGCCGGAAGAATCGAACGTGGTCAGGCTTTCCCCCGCATCCGTGCGAAAGCACCACAGCATCGACGCTGAACTCCTGACATGGTGCCCGACCGGGCGTTCGGTGGCAGTGGCCTCGCTGTTCGCCGGCCGCAAGACGCCTGCGGCGCATTTTGCGCTGGTCGACAGC
>JBOGEB010000199.1:0-7564 GCA_050743125.1 Egibacteraceae bacterium | reverse complement strand
TCGCCCGCCGCTGCGCGGGCGTCGCAAGCCACGTGGGCTGCAGCCGGTCGAGGCGGAACTGGGTCTGGCGGTGGTCGCGCATGCCACGGGCGAGCCAGCCGAGCCAGCCCAGCGTCTGCTCCCGCCCGTAGGCAGGCGCCGGCGTTAACTTGCCGGGGGCGGGCTGGGTACGCCGACGGGCGAGCATCGCGTCGATGTAGGCGTCGAACAGCTGCGCGGCCGTGCCGGCCGTGGTCAGCAGCGCCTGCGGTTGCGCCTGGTAGGTGCGCGCCACCACGCTCAACGTGAGCGGCGAGGACAGCAGCTCCCAGCCCTCCTCGCCCCCAAGGGCTGCCCGGACCGCCGGCAGCGCGACGCCCGCCTGCGCCAGGTAGTCCTCGGTCTGCTGGGGGGTCGGCGCCTGCAGCTCGACGGCGCCCCGCAGCCGTAACCGAACGCCCAGCCGCTCGTAATCGGCGAGCCGGCAGCACACCACGACCGGGACGAGCCCGTGGGCGCCCCGGAAGGCGTTCACCGCGGCGATGCACGCGGCTGGGTCGTCGGCCTCGTCCAGGCCGTCGAGCAGCGGCAGCACCTGCCCGGCGGCAACGCATGCCTGGCCGAGCGCGGACGGCACGTCGTAGCGGTCGCGCAGCTCGCCGGCCAGCCACTCGGCCAGCGACTGGGGAGCGGCCCACGACGCCAGGCTGACCACCACCGGTACCGGCTGGACCGGGTCCTGCTCGGCGCGGGCAACCAGGACGTGGGCGAGCTGGGCCAGCAGCCGCGATTTGCCCGCACCGGGGGTTCCGACCAGCAGCAGCGCTCCCTCCGCCACGTCGAACGCCCGGTCGATTGCCGGGGCGGCCTCGGCCAGCCGCTGCGCAAACCGCTCCCGAGGCGTTGCGACCAGCTCCGGGCGTGCCACCAGCCCAAGCCGGATCAGGGCGGGATCGTCAGGCGGCTGCCACAGCAGGTCCTCGACCTGAGACCGGACGCGCTCCAGCATGCGCCGCCGGTTCCCTTCGTCCAGCTCCAGCCGCGACCCACCCTCCCGGGCGGGCCGGTCGCGCCAGTACAACCATCCCAGCAGCAACGAGCCGCCGAGGAACACCGGCCAGGCCCAGGGCACATACGGCTTCAGCCACTCCGGTGGGTCGTTCGCGGCCAGGTTCCCCGCAACGGCCACAAGCGCGGTCAGCACAACCCACAGCACAAAGAGTGGCAGGACAAACCGCCGTCGAGCCCGTCCACCTTGCATGCCCACTATTGTGACCGCAGTGTTGATGCGCTTGCGCTGTGTCGAAGTGAGTCGACACCCTCCGATTTCGGGGTATAGCTGGGGGCATGGACATCGACAGCCTGCTTGACCCGCGCCTGCTCATCGTGACCGGCAAGGGCGGGGTGGGGAAGTCGACCGTCGCCGCGGCGCTCGCGGTGGCCGCCGCGCGGACGGGGCGGCGGACGTGCCTGGTCGAGGTGGAGGGCAGGCAGACGTTCTCGCGGCTGTTCGAGACCCAGCCGTGGGACTTCACCGAGCGGGAGTTCCGGCCGGGGCTGTGGGGGCTGTCGATCGACCCGGACGCGTCGCTCGCGGAGTACCTCGACCTGTTCTACGGGGCGCGGCGGCTGTCGAGGCTCGTGGCCGGGTCGACCGCGGTCGAGTTCGCGACCGCCGCAGCCCCTGGACTCAAGGACGTGCTGCTCGTCGGCAAAGTCAAGGAGATAGAGCGCCGACGAGGCGCCGACGGCCGGCTCCGCTACGACCTCGTCGTCGTCGACGCCCCGCCGACCGGCCGGATCGTGCGCTTCCTCCGCGCGCCCGAGGCCACGACCGAGCTGGTAGGCGTCGGGCCGATCCGCTCCCAGGCCCAGCAGGTCATGGACCTGCTGCTGGACGGCGAGCGCACCCACGTCCAGCTCGTCACGCTGCTGGAGGAGATGCCGGTCGCCGAGACCGTCGACGCCGTCGCCGGACTCCACGAGCTGGGGGTGATCGTCGGCCCGCTGCTGGTGAACCAGGTGCTGCCGGAGCGGTTCGACGAGCAGAGCCGCAAGGCGCTGGTCGACGACCTGGAGCCCGCCGAGCTCACCGCCCTGCTCGCCGAGGCCGATCTCGACCTCGACCCGGAGGCGGTCGCCGCGCTGGGAGACCTCGGTACCGCGCACCTGCAGCGGCTGGGGCTCCAGCAGCAGATGCGCGAGGTGATCGAGCGCCAGCTCGACCTGCCGACGATCGAGCTGCCCTACGTCTACGGCGTCGAGTTCGGCGCCGAGGCCGTGATGACGCTCGCCGCCGTGCTCTCCGGGGTCGTGGGCCAGTGAGACACCAGACGCTCGAGGGAGCGCGGCGGTGCGACCTCACCCCCGTCGTGGCCGAGCGCGGCGTGATCGTGTGCACCGGCCCGGGCGGGGTCGGCAAGACCACGACGGCCGCGGCGCTCGCGATCGCCGCTGCGCGGCGGGGCCGGCGGACGCTCGTGCTGACGATCGACCCTGCCAGGCGGCTCGCGCAGGCGCTGGGGGTGGGCGAGCTGGGGAACGACCCCCGCCCGGTCGCCGAGGTCGACGGCCTCGACGCGATGATGCTCGACATGAAGCGGACCTTCGACGCCGTCATCGACCGGCACGCGCCGGACCCGTGGCGGGCCGAGCGCATCAAGACGAACCGCTTCTACACGCAGCTGTCGGACTCGCTGGCGGGCACGCAGGAGTACATGGCGATGGAGAAGCTCTACGAGCTGCACGCCTGTGGCGGGTACGACTGCCTCGTCGTCGACACCCCGCCCACCCGCAGCGCGCTGGACTTCCTCGACGCGCCGAAGCGCCTCACCGACTTCCTGGAGGGCCGGTTCCTCAAGCTGTTCCTCTCCCCGGGGATCAGCGCTGGCAGAACGATCGGCCGGATGGCGGCGCTCGGCAGCGAGCTGTTCCTGAAGGTGGCCTCGCGCATCACCGGGGCGGACGTGCTGGAGGACCTCGGCGAGTTCTTCGCCTCGTTCGAGGGCATGTACGAGGGCTTCAAGGACCGTGCCCAGGCGGTGTACCGGCTGCTCGGAAGCCACACGTGCGCGTTTGTCGTCGTGGCGAGCCCCCAGACGCCGGCGCTGCGCGAGGCGCGCTACTTCCTCCAGCGCCTGGCCCAGGACGGCATGCCGACCGCCGGCCTGGTCGTCAACCGGACGACCCCGGCGCTGCCGGCGGGGCTGTCGGGCCTGGACAGCGAGTCGGTGGCTCCTGCGGCTGCCCGCCTGGCCGGGGGCGGCCCCGAGCAGCGCGCGGTCGCCGCGCTTCTCGGGCTGGCCGTCGACCGCTCGTCCGTCCACCGCCGCGAGCAGCACGCGATCACCGCGGCGCTCCACGGCGTCGACCCGAAAACCCTGGTGGAGGTGCCGCTCATGGCCACCGACATCCACGACCTCAGCGGGCTGACCGAGCTGGGCGCCTACCTGGTGCGCACCTGAGCACAGGGGTCGAAACCCCCAGGGCTGTGTCGCCCAGTCCACACAACTGGCTCCCTGCGGCGCCGCAAGCGCGCATACTGTCAAGCGTAGGGAAGCAAGGGGCAACGCCCGCGGGCAGGGACGGTCGAGCGATGGACGGGCCACCGTCATCCTGGCGCGGTGCACTGAATAAGAATATGGAAGGATGCGGAGCATGAACGTTCTGGCCTTGGCACCGCTCGGGAGGCTCGCCGGCGCCGCGCCGGTCGTCGTCCGCGTGATCGTGGGCGTGATCATGCTGGCGCACGGGTGGAGCAAGCTGACCGGGCCCGGCGGCCCCGCAGGCTTCGGCACGGGCGCCCTCGCGAGGCTCGGCGTCCCCGCGCCGGTGCTCTTCGGCTACCTCGTGACGTTCGGCGAGATTGCCGGCGGGCTCGCGCTGATCGTCGGGCTGCTGACCCGGCTCGCGGCGGTCCTGCTGACCGTGAACCTCGTCTTGGCGATCCTGCTCGTGAAGATCCACGTCGGCTTGATCGCGCCGCAGGGCCCCGGGGCGGAGCTGGACCTCGCGCTGATCGCCGGGTTCGTCGCCGTTGCGCTGCTCGGCCCTGGCCGCCCGTCCTTGGACCATGCCCTGGGGCTGGAGCGCGGACCCGCCCCACGACCGACGTAACCGCGCCCACCCAGACATGAGCGATTGGCGCACGCGCCAGCGGGATCCCGTCGTGCTGGCCATCATGGTCGTGCCGATGCTGATCCTCGGCGCGGGCCTGCTGCTGGGGGCGGGACTGGCGCCGAGCGCTGGCCCCGCGTCGAGCTTGGTCAGGCAGGTGGACCACCAGCTGCTCGACTTCCCGCCGCTGGGGGACGTCTTCCGCCGGCCTGACGAGCGGAGCGTCGTGCTCGCGGCCGACGGGAGCCTGCTCGCGGTGCTCCGGACCTACAACCGCAAGGTCGTGCCGCTGACGGACATCCCGCTGCACGTCCAGAACGCGGTGCTCGCGACCGAGGACGCGCGCTTCTGGGACCATCACGGCGTGAACTGGGAGGCGGTGGGGCGGGCCGCGATCGGCAACCTCCAGGAGGGCCGGATCACCAGCGGCGCATCGACGATCACCCAGCAGCTCGTCAAGAACCTCACCGGCCAGGACGACGTCACGCTCCAGCGCAAGCTCCAGGAGGCGGTCTGGGCGGTCCAGCTCGAGCGCCAGGTCTCGAAGCAGCAGATCCTGGAGGCATACCTCAACGAGACGTACTTCGGGAACGGCGTCTACGGCATCGGCACCGCCGCCGAGCACTACTTCGGCAAGCAGGTCGGCGCGCTGGCCGTCGACGAGGCGGCGTTGCTGGCGGGGATGATCCGCTCCCCCGCTCAGAACGACCCGATCACCCACCCGGAGGCCGCGGTGGCGCGGCGGAACATCGTGCTCGGCCAGATGGCGGGCCACGGCTACGTCGACCGCGCCGAGGCCGACCGGCTCACGAGCCAGCCGCTCGCGTTGACCGTCTCGCCGCTGCCCGCGGACCAGAATCCGTTCTTCGTCGCCTACGTCCGCAGCCTCCTCCTGAACGACCCCACGCTCGGCCCCGACCGCGCGACGCGCGACCGGCTGCTGCTCCGCGGCGGCCTGGAGATCCGCACGACCCTCCAGCCGCCGATCCAGCGGCTCGCCGACCAGGCCATCCGCGAGGTCCTGACGAACCCCAACGGGCCGCAGGCGGCGCTCGTCGCGGTCGATCCGAAGACCGGCGCGATCCTCGCGATCGGCTCCGGGCCGAAGGAGTTCGGCCGCGGACCGGGCCGCACCGAGGTCCTCCCCGCAGTGCCGGGAGTCGGCTCGACCGGCCGGCAGCCCGGCTCGGCGTTCAAGGCGTTCGAGGTCGTCACGGCGCTTGAGTCGGGCGTGTCGCCGACGTTCACCGCCGACACGCCCTCGCCGTACCAGCCGGCGGGAATGTGCCAGAAGCTCGACCCGAGCTGGCAGCCGGGCAACTACGCGGACAGCGGCGGCGGCGTCCTGGACATGGCCGAGGCCGTGGCGAAGTCGAGCAACGTGTACTTCGCCCGTCTGGTCGACGAGTTCACCGGGCCCGCCAAGCTCGTCGAGACCGCGCGCCGGATGGGCATCACCCACAGCAAGCTCGACCCGTTCTGCGGTGCGGTGCTCGGCACCGAGGAGGTCTTCCCGCTCGACATGGCCTCGGCGTTCGGGACGCTCGCGAACGACGGCATCCACTGCGAGCCCTACGCGGTCTCCGAGGTGCGCGACCGTGACGGAAACGTCCTGATCCAGGGCGGCAACACGTGCCGCCGAGCCGTCGAGCAGGGCATCGCCCGGCGCGCGACCGACCTGCTCCAGGGTCCGATCGCGGACGGCACCGCCAGCCGCAACGGGCAGATCGGCAGACCGGCCGCTGGCAAGACCGGAACGACCAGCGAGTACCGTGACGCCTGGTTCACCGGCTACATCCCTCAGCTGTCGGCGGCGGCCTGGGTCGGCTACGAGCAGCCCGCCGTCCTCTACGACCGGCGCTGCCCCGGCGGGCGCGTCACCGGCGGCTGCCTGCCGACGATGATCTGGCAGCGGTTCATGAAAGACGCGATCGGCGCGCTCGGGCTGCCCGTCGAGCAGTTCGCGCAACCCCCGCCGCTGCCCACCGCACCGGTCCCGAGCGTGGTCGGCAAGCCCGTCGAGGAGGCCAAGGCGCTGCTCCGCGAGGTGGGGTTCTTCCCCGACGTCCGGACGGTGCCCGGCTTCGAGCCCGCCGGCACGGTCATCGCCCAGGACCCGGCCGGCGACGCGAACGCCGAGCTCGGCCGCGCGGTCGGGCTGACCGTCTCGGACGGCACATCCCCGCCACCGGAATCGCCGTCACCGGGGCCCTTCGAGTGGAGCAACCCCGACGTGCCCGCCCTCGAGTTCCCGCCGTTCCCCAGGTTCCCGGGATTCCCCTTCGGGGACCCAGGGAGCCAGCGGCACGGCGGGCACGACCCGAACGAGCCGTCCGGCGAGCCCCAAACCCGCGGCGACCGAGCGAATCCGTGAGCCGGTGGGGTCCGCGCACCGTGACGCTCGCCGGCCTGGGGCTCGCCGGCGTGGGCCTCGCGGCGTCCGTCCGGCTGTTCGGGGGGCGCGCCCTCGCGGTCGGCCTCGGCCTCGGCGCCGGCGCGTTCGCCTACGCCGGGGTCGTCGAGCGCCGCTGGTACACCCTGCGGCACGACACCCTCCCGGTGCTGCGCCCGGCCGCGTCCAGGCCGCTGCGGATCCTGCACATCTCGGACCTTCATTGGCTCCCGGGGCAGCGCCACCGGCTCGAGTTCGTCCGTCAGTGCCTGCGCGCACAGCCCGACCTGGTCGTGTCCTCCGGCGACGCGTTGGAGCACCCGGACGCGATCGATCCGATCGTCGAGCTGCACGCCGAGCTCGCGCAGCACCGCCCGGTCGTGAAGGTGCTCGGGTCACACGACTACTGGGGGCCGACCTACCGCTCCCCCGTCCGGTACCTCTTCGGCCACGAGCGCACGAAGGCGTACGGCCAGCGGCTCGACACCGCCCGCTTCGTAGAAGGGTTGGAGGCCGCCGGCGTCCATGTGCTCGAGAACCGGCGCGTCATGATCGACACCGTCGCCGGCCCCGTCGACGTGGCCGGCCTGGGCGACCCGCACGTCCGGCACGACCGGCCAGCGCAGATCGACTGGCGTCCACCGGCCGGGCCCGTAGCGCTGCGTCTCGGCGTCGTCCACGCCCCCTACCTGCGCTCGCTCGACGTGTTCGACCGCCACGGCTTCGACCTGGCCCTCACTGGCCACACGCACGGCGGCCAACTCCGCGTGCCGGTGCTCGGCGCGCTCGTGGCGAACTGCGACCTGCCGTTGAGGCAAGCCCGCGGCACCTCCCGGCACGGCGCCAACCTGTGGCTCCACGTCTCCGCCGGCCTCGGCCACTCCCGCTACGCCCCCGTCCGCTTCGCCTGCCGCCCAGAGGCGAGCATCCTCGACATCGTGCCCGGTCGAGCCCCCGTAGGCTAGGCTTAGGCTCGTTCCATCGGGATGTAGCGCAGCTTGGTTAGCGCGCCACGTTCGGGACGTGGAGGCCCCGGGTTCAAATCCCGGCATCCCGACTCCTCGGTGTCGTCGTGTG
>JBOGEB010000198.1:0-7608 GCA_050743125.1 Egibacteraceae bacterium | reverse complement strand
TCGTCGAGCAGGTCGTCGAGGTCGTCCACCACGGCGCCGCACCGGCCGACGCCGTCGCCGCGCTGCTTGAGCGCAAGCCGAAGCCGGAGCTGTACGGGCTGGAAGGAGCGGTCTCGTGACGACCACGCCAACCCCCCGACCACGCCAACCTCCCCCACCCGCCCACCCTCAATGGAACGGAAGGGGGCACCAGTGACCAGCCACATCCGCACACGGGTCCTCGTCCTGTTCGGGGGCCGGTCCAGCGAGCACGAGATCTCGTGCCTGTCCGCGCGCGGCGTGCTGGGGGCGATCGACCGAGAGCGCTACCTGGTCACGACGGTGGGGATCACGAGGGACGGGCGGTGGACGCTCGTCGATGGCGTGGCGCCCACGCGCGCTCACGCGATGCCGAGCGTACCCGAGGACGGTGACACCGTTGCGTTGGTCCAGACCCGCAAGGGCCACCACCTTGTGCGGTTCCACCCGGCTTCGGCCTCCCGTCTGACCGAGGACGTCGACCCCGAGGCGCTCGTGATCGGCGAGGATCTCGGTCCGATCGACGTCTGCTTCCCGGTGCTCCACGGCCCGTACGGCGAGGACGGCACGGTCCAGGGCCTGCTCGCGAGCATCGGCGTGCCCTACGTCGGCGCCGACGTCGCCTCCAGCGCGATCGCGATCGACAAGAGCGCGGTGAAGCGCGTGTTCTCGGCGTGCGGGCTCCCGCAGACGCCGTACCTCACCGTGCGCCGCCAGGCCTGGGAGGACGACCGGGCCGCGGTGCTCGACGGGATCGAGCGCACGCTCGCCTTTCCCCTGTTCACCAAGCCGGCGCGGCAGGGCTCGTCGATCGGCATCAGAAAAGCACGCGACCGCGACGAGCTGGCCGCCGGCATTGAGGAGGCGTTCGGCTACGACCGCGTGGCGATCGTCGAGCGGGGCTTGGAGGGCATCCGCGAGCTCGAGTGCGGCGTGCTCGGCAACGCGGTCGTCGAGGTCACCCGGCCCGGAGAGGCCGTCCATGTCGGCCCGGCGTTCTACGACTACGAGGCGAAGTACGTGTCGCCGGTCGAGCTGCGCTGTCCCGCCGACGTGCCCGCCGACGTCGCCCAGACCTGCATGGCGTACGCCCGCGAGGCGTACCTGGCGATCGGCGCTCGCGGGATGGCTCGGGTCGACTTCTTCTACGACGAGCGCACCGGCGAGGTGCTCGTCAACGAGATCAACACGATCCCTGGGCTGACGCTGGCCTCGATGTTTCCGCCGGTCTGGGCCGCCGAGGGCTTGGAGTTCCGTGACCTGATCGACCGCCTGCTCGACCTTGCCTTGGAGGCCGCCCAGGCGGAGCGGCGCTACGCCCCGTAGACAACGCCGCGGTCGCCGTCGATGGTGACCGTGTCGCCGTGGTGGATGCGGCGGGTGCCGCTGCCGGTGCCCATGACGGCGGGGATGCCGTACTCACGCGCCACGATGGAGCCGTGGGCGAGGATGCCGCCGATGTCGGTCACCAGCCCGGCCGCCTGGGCGAACAGCGGCGTCCAAGCCGGCGTGGTGGTGGGGCAGACGAGGATGGAGCCCGACGCCATCTTGCTGAAGTCGTGGGGGCCGAGGATCACGCTCGCTGGTGCGGTGACGCGCCCCGGGCTGACCGGGAAGCCGCGCAGCGGTGCGGTCGGGTCCCCGGTGTCCTCGTTCCGTTTCTGCGTCTCGAACACGGACAGGTCGATCGGGCCGAGGCGCAGCCGCGCCTTCGGGGGCACCGCCGCCGGCGCTCGTAGGCGGCAACGCAGCTCCCGTAGGGCGCGCCGCTCCTGCGCGAGCTCGGCGAGCTCCCCTTTCGGCGCCCCGGCAGCCCGCGCGGCGATCGCCGCTTGCAGCTCTGCCGTCTCCAGGAAGAACACGTCGTCGGGCGCGTCCAGGGATCCGGCCGCCGCCAGCCGGCGTCCGAGCTCTGCCGCCAGGCGCCGCAGCGTGGGCCAGCCCGCCCCGAGACAGAACAGCGCCTCCTCACGCCCGGGGCCGTACCGTTGCGCCCAACCCAGCAGCGTCCGAAAGGCCCGCCGCCGTACCGGGTCGAGCGCGCGCGCCGTCTGTTCGGTGCACGCGTCGCGCTCGCGGGCGATCGCAGCCTGGAGCGCCCGCACGTCCCGCGGCTCGCCGGCTGCTCGCACCTGCAGGCTGCGCAGCGTAGGCGCAGGGTCGTCCGCCTGCGTCGGCTCGGCGAAGTCCAGCGAGTAGATCTGGTGACCGAAGTCGCGGAAGTACGTCTCCAGGCCCGCGAGCACCTCGTCGCCGCCCGGCGCCTCGCGCAGCGTCTCCAGCAGTTCCTCCGCCGGGGTGTCCAGGACGGCCTGCCGCAGCGCGTCGGAGGCCCGCACCCGGTCGGCGAGCGCCTCAAGAGTGGCGTCGCCCTCCAGGGTCTTCGACGGGAAGCCGCGCAGGAACAGGCCGCTGGTGAGGTTTCGGCCGCGGACGGCGACCGCGAGGAAGCGGTTGAGCAACCCGTCGGTCAGCTTCGCGGCGCCGACCACGATGGCGCAGGGGAACCAGTACTCCGCGTCCGCCAAGGCCAGCTCGCGGATGCCGCCCAAGAGGTCGTCATCGGACAGCGCTGGGGCGTCGGCGGATCGCCAGCGCTCCACGGTCCGCAGGTACGTCGGCAGCGCCTGGTCGCGCCAGTAGTCGTCCCCCTTGCCGAACAGCGTGCGCATCTCCGCGACCGTGGCCCGGAGCAGGGTCGGCAGCAGCGTGGGCCGGAGACGGTAGTCCGCGCGTTGGTAGGCGAAGCCGTTGACGGTGGTGAACAAGGGGCGGTCCATCATGTCCTCGACCCGCAGGCTGATGTCGCCCAACATGAACTCGAGGAGCCTGTCGATCGGGCGCTCCAAGCCCTCGCGGAGGTACAGCTCCTCGAACAGCGGCGAGAGCGGGTCGGGCATGTGCTCGACGACCTGCCGGCGCACCCACGTCGAGTCGGGGATCGGCGGATCCCAGGAGACCTCGTCGTCGCCGTCACCCCGCGCCTCCGGCGCGGCGTCGCCGACCACGACCGTCCCCGCCGAGCCGTCCACGGTGATCTGGTCGCCCGTGCGGATCCGCTCGGTGGCGCCGGGCACGCCGACGACGGCCGGGATTCCGTACTCGCGGGCCACGACCGCGCCGTGTGACATGGCCCCGCCCATCTCCATCACCAGCCCGCCCGCGGTCAGGAACAGCGGCGTCCAGCCGGGGTCGGTGGAGGGCGCCACCAGGATCTCGCCCGGCTCCAGCCGTGCGCCTACCGGGTCGAGCACGACCCGGGCCGTCCCCGTCACCAGCCCTGCCGAGGCGGGCGCGCCGCGCAACGCGCCGTCGCTGACAGCCGCGCCCTCGGCCACCATCGGCTCGGTGCCGTCGGACAGCAGCACGCGCGGCACGTGCCGGCGGCGCAGCTCGGCCGCGTAGCTCGCCCGCCGCTCCCGGATCACCGGCCGGAGATCCTCGGCTCCGGCCACCAGCTGGCGCGCCTCCGACAGGTCGAGGAAGAACAGATCCTCACACCGCTCCAGGCGCCCGGCGCGGGCCAGCTCCTCGCCGACGGGAACCAGCAGCTGCGAGCGCACCCGCGCCAGCAGCGCCACCAGGTGGAACTTCGGTGCCTCCCGCAGCCCGGCCAGCTGTCGCCCGCGCCGCAGCAGGAACCGCACGAGCGGGCCGATCAATCGTCGCCGGCCCGCCAGCTCGTCCATGAGGGCATCCGCCCGCTCGGCAGCGGCGCGGAACTGCGCGTCCGGCGTCGGCTGGCCGTCTGACGGCCGGAGGTAGTTCGCCAACGCGCCCAGCAGGTGGGTCGGCTCGTCGGCCCAGCGCGGCAGGCCCAGGTCGATCTCCGCCACTCCGCGATGGCCGTAGGCGCGGAGGAAGTCCGCCAGCCCCTGTTGCAGCGGCGCGGGCAGGACCTCCTCGCGATACGCCGCGGCGAGCTCCTCCGGCGACTGCTCACGCAGTGCCCGCGCGGACTCCTCGTCGGCGCACAGCCGCGCACCGAGGGACCACAGCGCCACGTCCATCGCGGTGGTCGGGTTGTGCGGCAGCGCCCGCCGTACGGCGTCCCGCTCGTCGGCGGTCGCCCGCTCGCCCAGGAGCTTGAAGGCGAGGCCGAAGCTGCCTATGCCCGCGGCCATCAACGGCGCCAGGTTGAGGACGATCGGATAGCCACGCTCCAGCAGGCAGCGCTCCGCGAGGTCCAACCGCGCCGCGGCGGAGGCATGATCGGGTGCGACCGCGGCGTCCAGGAGCGCGTCCACGCGGTCGAGCGCTTCCCGCCTCGCCCGTGTCGGGTTGCGCAGCGCCTGGAGCAGCCGCGCGGGGACACGGTAGCGGGCCAGGACCGTTCCGGCCCGGCGCAGCGCTCGTGAGGACCGGGGCAGCGGTGCCAGTCGTTGGTCAGCAACGAGGACGCGGAGCGCGTCGGTGCTTCTCGCCTCCATGTGGGCCGTGACGAAGCGCGCCACGCGCCGCCCGAGCCTGCTGCGGACCACCGGCGTCACGTCCACGAACAGGCGGCCGGCGGCCTCCTTCAGTCCTTGGGGGCCGGCGAGCGGGTCGCGCGGTGCTGCCCCCGCGATACGAGCCACGGACGAGGCCAGGAGCCGGAACGCCTGCACCCCCATCGGGGTGAACGGGCGGAACACCCCTTGGGCGACGTTGACGCTGAAGTACACGCGCAGGTCCGGCCCCTGCGGAGGTGGGGCGTCCGGTGGGAGTGGGAACAGCGTGGTGATCGGGCGGGCCTGCACCAGCCACAGCTGGCCCTGGCCGTCCACGGCGAACTCCGTGTCCTGGGGCACGCCTCCGTAGACGCCTTCTACCCGCCGCGCGAGTCCGGCGAGCGCCCACAGCTGCTCGTCGGCCAGGCAGGGCTCCGCCGGCACCGCGTCCGTCCGCTCGACGCGGCGGGTGCCGCCGCCGGGCACGGCCACGATCTCCACCCGCTTGTCGCCCAAGGTGCGCTCGAGGACGGCACCCGTGGCCGTGTCGACCACGAAGTGGTCCGGGTTCACCGCGCCCGAGACCACGGCCTCGCCCAGGCCCGGGCTGGCGTCGATCACCGCCTGTCCCCGACGGCCCGTGAGTGGGTTCGCGGTGAACATCACCCCCGCCACCGTCGCGTCCACCATGCGCTGCACCACCACCGCCAACGCAACCGATCGGGGATCGATGCCGTTCGCGGCGCGGTAGGCGACCGCACGGTCCGTCCACAGCGACGCCCAGCAGCGCCGTACCGCGTCCAGCACCGCGTCCTCGCCCAGCACGTTGAGATACGTCTCCTGCTGCCCGGCGAAGCTGGCGAACGGCAGGTCCTCGGCCGTGGCGGACGAGCGCACGGCCACGCGGGCGTCACAACCGAGCACCCGATAGGCGCTGGTGACCGCCTCGGTGACCCTGCCCGGCACCGGCGCGGCCAGCAGGGCCTCCCGCGCCTGTGTGGCGAGCTCGACCAGGCGGTCCGCCGGTGCCCCCACCAGCTCGTCGAGCAGCGCCGCCAAGGCCGGGGAGCCGTCCGCCACCAGCGCGTAGGCCGCGGTGGTGACGCAGAACCCGTCCGGCACCGGCAGGTCGGCCCGCAGCAGCTCACCCAGGTTCGCCGCCTTGCCCCCGACCACCTCCAGCGCGCCGCGGTCAAGCGTGCCGAGCGACAAGATCAGCGGGGCGCCCATGCCCGCCCAGCGTAGCCGCGAGCGCCGGCGCCATCGGTCTCTCCGGTGGGAGTATCAGGATGGGCACCCGTGCGCTCATCTTCTCGACAGGAACGATCAGACGACCAGGCTCGGCGTGGTCACTCCTGCGCCGAACGTGCGTGCATGGTCGACCGGTGGAGGCAGCTCGCTGGAGCGCCTCGCTGTTGGGAGAAGCGGATGGCTGGTCAGAGGGGTCCGTCCGGCGGGACGTCTGAGCATGTGTTCGTCGGCGGCTGGCGTGTGGCCGTCGGCCCGTACGGCGTCGAGGTCGCGGAGGCGGCTGGCGCGTCGCGGGGCGCGCTGTTGCGCCTGCGGCCGACCGGCCAGGTCCTTCCGGAACCGTTCCCTGACCTGCTCGGACGCCAGAACGCGGTCGAGGAGGCGCTGGAGGCGCTCCGCGAGCAGGCGCTCGTGGAGGTCTACGGCGAGGGCGGGATCGGCAAGACCAGCTTGCTGCGCAATCTTGCGCACCGCGCGGTCGCGGCGTTCCCGGATTTGCCGGTCGTCTACCACTCGGCGGCTGGCCAGACGCTGGGGGACCTGCTGCAGGCGCTGTTCGTGTTGGCGCACCGCGGTGACGTGCGGGTGAAGCTGGCGGATCACGAGCTTCGGCGCGAGCTTGGGCGGTCGCAGGCGGTCCTGCTGCTCGATGACGTCGAGTTCGGTCCTGACGAGCTTGCCGAGCTGCTCGACGCGCTCCGGGGCTGCCGGGTGGTGCTCACGTCCACCCGCCGGCGGATGGCGACTCAGCATCGCTCGATCGAGCTTTCCGGGCTGGACGAGCAGGCTGCCGGCCAGTTGGTACGTCAAGCCCTGGGCAGGCAGCCGCAAGCCGACGAGCCCGCCGACATCCACCAGCTTTGGAGTCTGCTGGCCGGCCACCCACTGCGCCTCCTCCAGGCGACCGGACTGGTCCGCGAAGACGGTCGGACGTTCGCCGAGCTGGTCGGGGCGCTGCAAGCCGGCGACCCAGTCGAGGTCCTTCGACGGATGTGTGTCGGCGGGCTGTCGGACCAGCAGCGGCGGGTCATCGCCGTGCTCGTGATGGCCGGTGGCATGCTGCTGCCCGAAAAGCTCGTCACGGCGATGGGCTCGGTGGCCAACGCCGGCGCAGAGCTCCGTGAGCTGCGTGGGCGGGAGCTCGTCGAGCAGCGCCGAGGCCGCTACAGCCTGCCCGCTGGCTCCCTCGGCCAGCCAGAGCGCCTGCTCGGTCCGGCGGTGGACCGAGCCCTAGCGCTGCGCAAACTGGTCGCGTGGTTGGAGGATCCCAGCACCCAGCCGGAGGACTTGCTGTCGGCCAGCAACGCTGCCCTGAAGCTGCTCGAGTTCGCCTGCGAGGCGGGGGAGTGGGACAGTGCCATCGGCCTCATCCGAGGGGTCGAGCCGGCGTTGGTCCTCAGCGGCCGTTGGCAGGCGTGGCGCTCTACCCTCGAGCAGGGACTGCACGCTGCCCAGACGCTGCAGCAGGTCGGCGACCAGGCATACTTCCTTCACCAGATCGGCAGCGGTGCCCTGGCCTTGGACGACCCGCGCACCGCGCTTCGCGTGCTCGACGAGGCGGCCAAGCTCCGGAGGTTCCACAATCCCCGCGCCGCTGCGGTCACCCGCCAGAACCGCGACGCGGCCCGGCAACACCTTTCGGCCGATGGCCAGCCCGGCCCAAAGAGAGACTGGTCGCAGTGGGTCCGTGTGGCTGGCTCCGCGGTCACCGCTGTCGCAGTCCTTGGTTTCACCATCAGGGCGGCCATCAACCGGCCGGAGCTCCCGCCGTCTACCCCAGCCGTGACGGAGATCCCAGCCCCCAACCCCGAGCCGCCGGTGGTCGTCCCCGGCCCTGTGGTGCCCCAGCCGGCGCCGCTGCCGCCTCGGCCCCAGCCGGCGCCGCCTCGGCCGCAGCCGGTGCCGGTGC
>JBOGEB010000197.1:0-7612 GCA_050743125.1 Egibacteraceae bacterium | reverse complement strand
AGACCTCGGACGGGTTCGGCAGCGTCATGCGTTGGCTCGCCAGCTTCTGCCAACCCAACCGGAAGCCGCTGTCAATGAAATAAGAGCGGCGCTGTCGGAGTGGGCGACAAGCGAGGACGTCGCGGCGGCGAGGAGGGCGTATCCCCTGTCGGACGAGTACATACGCGAGCGGTTGGAGGAGGAGCGGCGGAGCGTGAGGCTCACCTACGGTGAGGCCCTCCTTTGTTTGGGAGACGTCGACGAGGCTGAGGCGGAGCTTTCGGCGGTGCGCGCCACCCGGCAAGAGCTTGGTGAGCTACTCGCTCGGTCCTCTTGCTCGGGTCTCGATGTAAGGATCCGTCGTCGGATTCTCTCCTGTGGGCGGGCAGGTTCGACTGTCAAGGGCGAGCCGGATGTGGACGCGCCCGCGGCTGCCTCTGCGTGTCGAACGCGCGCGCTGATCGGTTTGCTTCAGATCGATGCCGGTGCCGGGTTGGGATATGAGGCCCCGGCCGCGCTCGTCGAGCGTGTGCGGGCGTTTCTTTCTTCTTCGGATCGGATCTTCCTTCTGGAGGGTGGCCTCGGCCTCGGGAAGACTTCTTTTTGTCTTTATCTTCCAGGTCAGGTCCCTGACGGCATGGTTTGCCAGTTGCACACAGCGCCTGCCTTCGACCCCATCAGGGAAACCCTCGCCGCCACGATTCTGCGTTACGCGGACGTTCCGCTGTACGCGGCCGATGCCATTGCTGACTTGGAGCGTCTTCTCTCGACCGGATCGTCTGAGTGGTTGCTCATCATCGACGGGATAAGCAGCGTAGAGGAGTGGCACAGCCTCTGCCGTGATCTCGAGCGGATCTTGTTCCGGATCGACTCTCCTCGGGTCAAGTTCTTCGTGACGCGGCGCCCGTTGCCCGGCACGTGTGTTTCTCGGTATCCGCTTCTCAGCGCGACGCTTTCTCGATCCACCCAACAGGCGGATGGGCCATCGTGGAAACTCGCTCCGTGGACGGAGGTGGCTACTGGCTTGGCTGTGGTCGCTGAGCAGTGTTCGGTGTGTGGGAGCCAAGCTGGTTCTACAGAATTGACTGTGCAGTCAGGCAAGCAGAGCAACGGATTGACATTACCGCAAGAATTCATTGGCACCACCGCGCGGGAATCTGTGACATTTATCTGCCAATCCGGCGGGGCTGCTGTCGAGCCGGTCGTCCTGGAACAGCTCCATGCAGATGTGAGCCGGCTGGCAGTCACCTATCTCACCTCTCCACCAGCAAACGTCTTCCTGGAAGCCCGAAATCTACGTGACCAGGCCTTCGGTCTCATTAGAGATCATCGCCGCCCTACTGATAGTCGAGACCTCCACCTCATTGCAGGGCAGCTATGTGGCATTCTCGCCTATGCATCGCTTGACCTTGGCTATGCTGACGAGGCTATGACGCAGGCCCGAGCTGCGTGGTTCTGTGCAGACGTGGCTGGTCACTACGGGCTCAAAGCCTGGGTGCGTGGAACCCAGAGCCTGATCGCCAGGTTTATGGGTAGCTTTTCTGATGCGCATGAATATATTCAATTGGGGGTCAAGTACGCCACTGAAGGTACATCTCTCGTGCGCCTCAAGTGCGGTGAGGCACAGTGTCTTGCTCACTTTGAGGACTCAACGGGGACCCACCAGGCGCTCAATCAAGCCAAAGATGCTCGGGACAAGGTTAATTCATCGGATGCCATAGGTGGGCTGTTTGCGTTCTCAGAAGCGAAACAGTCCTACTATGCCGGCAGCAGTCTCATCTGGTTAACGGGCCATAAGGATGCTCGTATTGCCGAGGCGGAGTCCATCAACGCTATCCAGTTATGGCGAGCTGGCCCAAATGATGATCGTTCACACGCGGATGAGGCACTGGCACATATATACCTAGGGACGGCTCGGGTTCACCTGGGTGATCTAGATGGAGTGCTTGAAGCTATCCGTCCAGTCTTGGGGATTCCGCGGCAGCAGCGTGTCTCATGGCACAAGAAGAGGCTTGGCCGGATCTCCGAGATGTTGGATACCGAGCGTTACTGGGGCTCAGCACTGGCGGACCGGATAAGGGGTGAGATTGAAGTGTTTAGTATGGAGCCCGTGTGGTAGCAGGATGAATCTGTATCCGCACAGCGCTGAACTGGGCGGCGCAGATCCAAACCTTGCCTTCGTTGTCTCGGAGATGATCTCAGCAGACTGGGGCCGACGTCGTAATGCTCATCGGTCCGGCGTCAGTGCTAGCCGTCCGAGCCACGGTTGAGGCTGCCCGCCGATACGGCATGGCGCTCGTCATTGATGTGCCTCACGGCCATTGCTCCGACATGTGGGTCAAGAGCATGGAGGAGTGCGGCGTCGATGGCTTCGTGCTCACTGAAAATATCGACATCGGAACTTCTGGCCCTTTCATAGGCGAATCAGCCGAGAACCTACGCCGCTGGACAGAGCTCCCCATCGCACTTTCCGGCGGCTTCGACCTCCCGGACATCCTCACTGCGCTCGACTACGACCTGGACATCCTCATCGTCGGGCGAGGCGTGGTAGACACGACTGACCCTCCATCCGCCGCACTAGCCCTAATGGATCAACTCGCCAAGGCTCCCTCTCCACGGATCCAAACCCATCTGTAGGGAGGGCTGATGTGTACTGGCCTCAGCGTAATGCCGCTGAGTGCTGTCGAGCCTGACGTTCTTGTGGAACTGGCTAAGCAGGGTCACCCCTTCACTCGACCGAGGGGTCAGTCCGATTACTGGTTATACGGTCGCTTGTTCTCCTCCACCTGCAAAGTGGCCATACTTGACGACTGCCCCGTCGGCTTCATTGTCTCGTTCCGAAACCAAGACAATCCAGAAGAGCTCTATATTCAGGACCTGGCGGTTCATCAGAAAGCCGAAGGCAGGGAATCGCAACCGCCCTGCTTGAGGCGGTTCTGTCATCCGCTAAGGCGCTCGGCTGCAAACGTGCATGGCTCACAAGCGAACTCGACAACGATGCCGCCCATCGGACTTGGCGCCGAAGCGGCTTCGCCAACCCTCCCGCCGACCGCAAAGTTGGGGAGTTCTGGGTGACCAACGACCTGAAAGGACCTGGTAGGCACCGCGTCATATACGAGCGTTCCATCGCGTAGAGGCCCCGCCATCTGCACAGAACCGCGCGTGTGTGATTACAGACGCAGCCTCTCTCTGTCCTAGCTGCGCCCTTGCCGCCGCGCATCAGGCACATATGCGCCGTTCCTGGAGCGATCTTCTATCTGGCCGTCGGCAACCAAACATTTTGATCGCCGCGCTCCATGCGATCCCTTCGCACGCTTCCGGTATGTCGACACCCGCGTCGGCGCCGAGCCGACCATGTGGCTCCGGGTTGTGCCAGCCACCGCGGATGTTCCTTCGGTGCATACGATGCGGCCAGGGTCCCAAGCCGCCCCAAGCCTCAGGACGCCTGGGGAACCGCGTCTCGACTTCGCTGGTGCAGGGTTCGCGGTGAGATGTCGGCGCCGTTAGGCCACACGATCGTGCCGGCCTCGGCATCCGCCCGCACCTGCTTGAACAGTTCGTAGTTCTGCTTGAGCGGTTCGAAGACTGGACCGCCCAACAGCGGCTCCAAGTCGAGGACCTTCACTTCTCCCGTCTCAAAGGTGAGCTCAACGATGTAGCGCGACAGCACACGTACGTCGGTGACGTCAGTGATCGGTCCCATGGCCTCACCTCCTCACGAGATGGTACCCGGAGGCTCGGCCCGTCGAGTGGCTTCCCAGGCGGCGTACGCCTCTTCGCGGTGCTCGGCCAGGAAGCGCTGGATGAGGCGGTGCAGCTTCGGAGGTAGATGCCCGGCGAGGACCTCTCCGCTGTCGAGCGCGACCGTCGCGCGGTGTTATCCGCGGACCGCCACATGCGGGAGCTGATGCTCCTCCTGGTAGTAAAACCACAGCGTATGGCCTGCCAGCTCAGCCCAGCGAGGCATGTCCTCTTCCTTCCTGATGTCAGGAATGGAACTCAAGATAGCTGGTAAGTGCGACAAGGCACTGAGGAGACGTCTGGGTCTCCGGCCACCGGAGGTTCGGGCCATGCAGTGAGCGCAAAACGCCGGATATCTGTGAGCGCTGCCAGTGACTCTCCTCGGGCCAAGGACGCTACGTTGCGGGCGGAGATGGGAGGAACGCTGCTTGTAGCCGCCGCCGGCGGCGGGGGAGATGTGATCGCGACCGCCATGGTCCAACGAGCCCTCAGCGAACGCGGGGGTGCGGAGCCCTCCCACTACGCGAGCTACTCCTGGGATCGCCTGGAGATCGATCCCCTTCCAGGCCCGTGCGACCCTACAGCGTTCGCCGCACTGAAGCCTGTGGGTCGATGGAACTTCCAGGTCACAGCCTCCACGGTCACTCGGCCTCTTGCCCAGTCCCACCTTCCCCAGCTCGCGGCTGAACTTGCGACACCGATCTTCCTGCTCGACCCACGGCACGGTGTGTTCGGTATAGCCCGTCAACTCCGCGAACTCGTTCAGTTACACGAACTTGATTGTGTCGCACTTGTCGACGTGGGCGGAGGCATTCTCGCGCGCGGAGACGAGCCAACGTTACGTAGTCCTCTTGCTGACTTCCTCGTCCTCGCCGCAAGGCCGATTTAGGGATAGATTCTGGTGCTCGGGTTAGCGCTCGATGGCGAGCTAGATCACGCCTATGCCCTTCAGCGTTGCCGAACCCTCTCGGCGCCAGCGGCGTCCTTCCGCCTCTCCACTGGGCACGTCCGTTCCCTCGGATTCGTCTTCGAGCGACATCCCTCGGAGGTGACCGGGCTTGTATGGCTATCGGTCATGGGGTACAGCGGGCGGGCTGAGATCCGCGACGAAGGCTTCATCGTCGACCTCGGCCTCCACGGGGCTGATGTGTACGAGTTCGACCCGCGGACCGTGCTCGCCCACAATCTCCTTGGGCAGAGGCTGCTCTCAACGGCTTGCTTGGAGGAGGTCGAGGCCTGCTTCCATGACGCTGGGCTGGTCTGTGAACTGGACTACGAGCGGGAGAAGGCCGCCAGACTGGGGGAGCAGGTCAAGGTCAAGGATTTCGAAGCGGCGGATGCGCTCGCCGCGCTTCGCGAGCACGAGACGGGCGCAGCCCGGCGAGGCGTCGACTTCCTGACCCTGCGCAGGATCCGCACAGTGCTCGGCCTGTCGCCGACGGGTCTTGAGCGCCTTACCGCGTTGCTTTGCGCTGAGCCCCACCCACAGTACCTGCCTCCCGTGTGGCGGGTGCGGGCGTAGCCCGACCGGGCGGTACGGCGCCCGCGCCCGGGTGCGAAGCGGCGTCGCCCTAACCGAAAGCCTTTCCAGAGCAAGAAGCCTCACTCGACGCAGCCTCGCTACACGCTGAGGTCGAGCCATGAACATTTTTTGCCCACCTGTCGTTAGCTATCAGTAGCCGGGCTTTATCACTATGCGCTACTGTTAGCCATTAGTCATCTGATCTCGCAGAACGGCCGTTTCTAGCTTTCTCGGATTGTCTTGTGATGCTGTTACTCTGTCGGCGGAGCGAGGACAGAATTGCATCACTGATGCGGCACCCGGCCTGCGGCCGGAACAAACCCCGGGGGTAGGTGTGATCGATCCTTGGCGCCGGCTGGCAGAAGTACTATCTGGCCCAGATCGCGCAGGATCGTGAGGCGTACCTGTCCGGTGACGGGGAGGCGCCCGGCTACGTGCTCGGCTCGGCTGCGGCGGCGCTCGGGTTGTCGGGTGAGGTGTCGGCGGAGCAGTTCGAGCGGCTGTTCGCCGGGCAGCATCCCGGCACCGGGACGCTGTTGGGGCGGTTGCACCGGTCGGGCGGGAACCTGGCGTGGGACCTGGTGTTCCGCCCGACGAAGAGCGTGTCGCTGCTGTACGGCATCGGCACCCGCGAGCAGTCGAGCGCGGCGAAGGCGGCCCATCACGCCGGGGTGGCGGCGGCGGTCGCGAAGCTGGAGACGTATGCGGCGGTCCGTCGGGGCCGTAACGGCGTGGACAGGCATGCGGCGTCGGGTCTGCCGGTCATCGGGTTCGACCATCGCGCGTCCCGGCCGGGGGATCCGCTGCTGCACACGCACGCGATCGTGATGAACCGTGCACAAGGGCCGGACGAGCGGTGGACCGCGCCCGACGCCCGGCCGTTGCTGGCCGCATTGATGGAGGCCGACGCGGTGTATCGGGCCACCTACCAGCACGAGCTCACCCGCACGCTGGGGGTGGAGTGGGCAGCGCCGGACGAGCACGGCAACTGCGAACTCGCCGGCATGCCCGAAGAGGTGATCCGCCACTTCTCCAAGGCGGCGGCGCGGATCGACGAGGAGTGCGTCGAGCGTGAGCAGCAAGGGGAGAAGGCCATTCCTGCAGTGCGGAACATGCTGGCGCACAAGCTCCGAGAGGACAAGTGTCACGAGGCGCTCGTGACGCAGCGGCAGCGTTGGGCTGCCGAGGAGGCCGACCACGGTTGGGATCTGCCCGGTCTGTTCGACCGGTTGTGCGGACGTGTCCGGACCTGTGACACGCTCGACGCGGACACAGCCGAGGCGGTCTTCGGCCGGCTGGCCGGCCCTGACGGGCTGACCGCCCAGACATCGACGTTCACCCGTGGGAGGGTGCTCCGGGCGGTCTCGAACCAGCCGGAGGCGACCACGCTGCCGGTCGAGGTGCTGGAGAGTCTGGCGGACCGGTTTGTGGCCGAGCGTGCGGTGCCGGCCCTGGTGGACTCCCGCACCGGGGCGCAGCGCTACTCCACCCCGGAGCTGCTCGCGTTGGAGCAGCAGATCGTCGACACCGCCAAGGCGAGGATGGACGAGGACCGTCATGTGGTGTCGCGTCGGGTGGTGGCGGCGGTCATCGACCGGTACGCCGACATGGGCTGTCCGCTCGGGGACGATCAGGCCGCCGCGTTGCGTGCGGTGTGCGGCGGCCGGGGGGGGGTGCTGCCGATCGTGGATCTGCAGCCCGGCTGCGTTTTTCATTCGGACCTTGGGACGCAGCACACGTCCTGCCGGCTCCGAGCCCGTTTAGCGGAATACGGTCTGCGCGGCTCGGTCGGGCGCACCGGGGTGTGGGACAACGCGACGGCGGAGTCGTTCTCCGCGGCGTTGAAGAACGAGTGGCTCAACCGGATGGTGTCCGCCACCAAGGACCAGGCCCGCCGTGAGGTCGTAAAGCACATCGAAGGGTTCTATAACAGAAAGCGTCTCCACTCGGGGCTGGGCTACAGGGTCCCGTCAGAGGTTCCACAACGAGTGGGTGAACCGGCAGCTCACAGCATGAAATAACCATAAACAGCTGTCCGGAAAACATGGGGCAGATCAGTTCGCGGTGCCGACGCACTGACCAACTAGTGTTCAGTCGCTGAAGTGATTTGAACCTCCATATCCGATATGCCATACTAAAGCATGGGCAAACGGATACGCGCCATAAAAGCATCAGACAGCGACCGGGAAGAGCTGGAGCGCCGGACACGCGCGAAAACGCTCCCCGCGCGGACGGTGGAGCGAGCGCGAATCATCCTCCTGTCCGCCGACGGGCACACCGGACGACAGGTCGCAGCACGAATCGGCTGCGCAGCGCAAAGCGTCGTGGCGTGGCGCAACCGCTGCGAACAAGAAGGCCTAGCCGGATTGG
>JBOGEB010000196.1:0-7636 GCA_050743125.1 Egibacteraceae bacterium | reverse complement strand
CCTGACAACAGGGTCGCGTCGCGTCCCGGAAAGAGGCTCCGACCTAAAAGGCTCTTCGCGAGCGGAACCCGACGCGACGCGACCCCCGGAATGCTTCTCAAACACGTTCTCAAGGATCGGGCGATCCAGGTCGAAACGGCGCGGGTCGGTGTAGCGCCACTCCTCGGCCCGGATGTCCGGCCACGCGAGGTCGGTGAATACCTTGAACGCCTCCTGGCGCCGGTCCCGCAGCCAGTCGGGCTCGCCGCCGGCGGCAGACAGCGCGAGGACGTCCTGCTCGGTGAGGTCGTTGATGGTGGTCACTGCTCCCTCGAGACAAAGCGGCGGGGGCCCGGGCCGGACCCCCGCCTGACGATCCGACAAGTTAGCCAACCGATCCTTCCATATTCAGCGAGATCAGTCGGTTCAACTCGACCGAGTACTCCATGGGCAGCTCCTTCGAGATCGGCTCGACGAAGCCGCGGACGATCATCGCCTGGGCCTCGAACTCCTCGACCCCACGGGACATCAGGTAGAAGAGCTGCTCGTCACCGATCCGCGACACGCTCGCCTCGTGCCCGATCTGGGCGTCCTCCTCGGCGATGTTCATGTACGGGTAGGTGTCGCTGCGAGCGGTCTCGTCGAGCAGGAGCGCGTCGCAGACCACGTTCGACTTGCAGCGGTTCGCGCCCTCTTTGATGTCGACGAGCCCGCGGTAGCTCGTACGGCCGTGGCCCTGGGACACGGACTTGGAGATGATCCGGCTGGACGTGTCCGGCGCGTGGTGGACCATCTTCGCGCCGGCGTCCTGGTGCTGGCCGTCGCCAGCGAACGCCACCGACAGGACCTCGCCCTTCGCGCCGCGGCCCATCAGCCAGACCGCCGGATACTTCATCGTGAGCTTGCTCCCGATGTTGCCGTCGATCCATTCCATCGTGGCGTCCTCGTAGGCCGCAGCGCGCTTCGTCACGAGGTTGTAGACGTTGTTCGACCAGTTCTGGATCGTCGTGTACCGCACGCGCGCGCCCGGCTTCACGATGATCTCAACGACGGCCGAGTGCAACGAGTCCGAGCTGTAGACCGGAGCCGTGCAGCCCTCGACGTAGTGCACGTAGCTGCCGGGCTCGGCGATGATGAGCGTCCGCTCGAACTGGCCCATGTTCTGGATGTTGATCCGGAAGTAGGCCTGGAGCGGGATGTCGATCTTCACACCCTCGGGCACCCAGATGAACGAGCCGCCGGACCACACCGCGGTGTTCAGCGCCGCGAACTTGTTGTCGTTGGCCGGGATCACCTTGGTGAAGTGCTCCCGGAACAGGTCCTCGTGCTCCCGCAGCGCGGTGTCGGTGTCGAGGAA
The DNA here is from genome assembly GCA_050743125.1 of Egibacteraceae bacterium. Classification (GTDB taxonomy): domain Bacteria; phylum Actinomycetota; class Nitriliruptoria; order Euzebyales; family Egibacteraceae; genus JBOGEB01. Next base: position 6,300 of record JBOGEB010000196.1, on the reverse strand, counting down.
GACGACGCCCTGCTCCTCGAGGTCGGCACGGATCTTGTGGTACACAACCTCGGACTCGTACTGGGCGGCCACTCCGGCGATCAGACGTTGTTTCTCGGCCTCGGGGATGCCGAGCTTGTCGTACGTGCTCTTGATCTCGGCGGGCAGCTCGTCCCAGGAGGTCGCCTGCTTCTCCGTCGAGCGGACGAAGTAGAAGATGTTGTCGAAGTCGATCCCCGACAGGTCGCCACCCCAGTGGGGCATCGGCCGTCGGACATAGTGCTCGTAGGCCTTCAGGCGCAGGTCGCGCATCCAGCGCGGCTCGCCCTTGAGCGCGGAGATCTCCTCTACGACCTCGCGCGACAGGCCCCTCTTCGGCTCAAAGACGGGCTTGCTCTCATCAGCCCAGCCGTACTTGTACTTGCCGAGCTGGAGGTCTTCGGCTTTGGTCGCCATCGTCTGCTCCTGTTGCTTACTTAATGTGGCAGATGCACTCGCTGTCCCCGGCGGCGATCGTCTGCCGTCGGGACAGCTTGGTGCCGAGCAGGCGCTTGAACAGCGCCGCCTCGTACGCGCAGATCTCGGGATGCGCCTCCGCGACCTCTTTGACCGCGCAGTGGCCCTGGCGCAGCTCGAGGACCGTGGCCCCCTCGGGCGTGGAGACCGCGGTGACGTCCGAGCAGAAGCCGTCCTCGGTGAGGAGGCGCGCGAGCTGCTCAGCACGCTGAGCGGGGTCGTCCCCGCAGGCCTGCAGCTCGACGGCGTAGCGCTCGCCCTGCCGGTCAGCGTGCCACCGCAGGAAGGCCCGCACGGCGGCGCGCCCATGGGCCTGCTCAAGATAGTCGAGGAGATCGTTCGCGAGCTGCGCCGACCGGTCCGGGAACAGCCTCCGGGCCTTGTCCGTCAGCTCGTACACCATCCCCGGCCGGCCCCGGCCGCCCCGGCGGATCGTCTCGCCCTGGACGAGACCGTCCCGCTCGAGGCTCTGCAGGTGCCGACGCACCGCGACCTCGGACACCTCGAGCGCGGACGCCAGCTCGGCGACCGACCGGCGGCGGGTGCAGAGCAGGTCGACCACCTGCGCCCGGGTCCCCCCGAGCAAGTCGAGGAGCGTGTCGGCCTGCCAGTCGCGCGGCGGCTCGCGTCCCATGGTGAGGTTGAGGTTGGCTCTCACAAATTTACTTCTACCATAAGTTGAGAAATTCGCAACCCCCTTTGGCGTTGTGCGGAGGATTCCGTGGCGTTCCGTCCCTACCCGAGGGCGCTCCCACCCGGCCCGAGCACGACAAAACGGGACCGACTCGTGGTCAGGTCCCGCCTCTGTACCTCTTGCTGGCTGGCCTACTGGCGTGCTCGGCGGCGGCGGCGCACCTCGCCCTGGATCATGTCCGACTGGTGCATGAACTTGCGGAGCCGCTGGTTGAACTCCTTGTCGAACTTGGTCGTCTGCCGTCGGTGGCTGTCCTCCTCCCAGCTGGGATCAGCGCGCTTGATCGACAGGTCGATCCGGCCGTCGTCCTTGATGCCGACGATCTTGACCTCGATGTCCTGCCCCTCGGTCAGGTACGCGTGGATGTTCTCGACGAAGTCGCGGTGCACCTCGCTGATGTGCACCAACCCGGTCGTTTCAGGGGCGATCTCAACAAACGCGCCGAAGTCGTGCAGTCGGACGACCTTACCCTTGACGATGCTGCCTGGCTCTACGGACACCATGCTCCTCTCGCGGCTGGACCTCACCCTCGGGCGGGGTGGAACCGCAATCGTTTCCCAGGGCGGAGAGGCCAGGGTACCAGCCAGCGGATGCGCTGCGACGGAGCCGGACAACCGGATCGGATACCGGAATGAAGGCGATCACGGTGCGGGAACCGGGCGGCCCCGAGCAGCTCGAGCTCGTCGACCTCCCCAACCCGGAGCCCGGACCGGGCGGGCTTCTCGTTCACGTCCGCTGCAATCGAGGCCCGGACACGGTCGCCTTGCGGGTGGTTCTCGAGCACGTCTCGAGCACGTTCTGAGCAGCGCAGGAGACCTACTTGTAGCGGTAGGTGATGCGACCGCGGGTGAGGTCGTAGGGGGAGAGCTCGACGGTCACCCGGTCGCCGGGGAGGATGCGGATGTAGTGCTTGCGCATCTTGCCGGAGATGTGCCCGAGGACCGTATGGCCGTTGTCGAGCCGCACACGGAACATCGTGTTCGGGAGCGCCTCTTCAACCACGCCCTCGAGCTCGAGGGCGGCCTCCTTCACCGAGCCCGCACGGGCCTCCCGCTTGGCCCTCGTCTCTTCATCGACGTAGCGCCTCGATGGTGTCCTTCCACCGCGTCTCCGTGCCATAACGCGTCAGCAAGCCTTTCTTTCTTTGCGTCTCGTAGTGGTTCACGCTACCAGGCTGATCGTAGCCGGGCACCTGCGCAGTCACACTCGGTCGAGCTGCAGCGCCAGGACGACCAGCGCGAGCGTCTCCGCGACGAAGCCGCAAGCGCCGACCCCGTCGCCGGTCAGCCCACCGAACCTCGCCCGCCACCACCGCCCGTACCCGAGCGTGGCCACGAGCGCCACCCCGAGCGACGCCAGACCCGCGAACGGCGCCGGGTTGTGCCACGCCAGCGCCGGTGTGAGCACGAGCGCGACCGCGAGCCCGATCGCCTCGAGCGTGGGCCGCAGCTCAGAGTAGCGAAAGGCCATGGCGAGCGAGCCGTCCGCGCGCGCATCGACCTGGGCGAGGAGCAGCGCCATGGCGGCGCGTCCGGCGATCGGCACGGCGATCAGCGTCACCGGGGCCCTCGCCGCCAGGACGAGCAGGCTCGCCCGCAGCAGGCAGGCGAGGACGAGCCCGCCCGCGCCGACGGCGCCGACCTGCGGCTCGCGCATGATCCTGATCGCCTCGTCGGCGGGCCGGCGGCTCGCCACGCCGTCGACGACGTCGGCGAAGGCGTCGAGGTGGAGTGCGCCGGTCAGCAGCCCGTCGGCGATCAGCACGACCGCCGCGGCAGCAAAGGGGCCGAGGTACAGATTGGTGGTCACGAAGAACAGCGCCCAGGTGACCCCGACCACCAGGCCGGCCAGGGGAAACCAGCGCACCGACGACGGCGCCGGCGGACCGGCTGCCGGCTTGAACGGCAGGGTGGTGAGGAAGCGCAGCGCGTCACGCATCGGGTTGCAGCTCCGCGATCGTGGTCATCTGGGCGAGGACGCGCGCGGCCGCGGCCACGACCGGCACGGCCAACAGCCCTCCGGTGCCCTCACCGAGGCGGAGGCCGAGATCCAGGACGGGGTCGAGGCCAAGATGGGCCAACGCGACGGTCGCGCCCGGCTCGGTCGAGCGGTGGCCGGCGACCAGGTAGCCGCGCACGTCGGGACAGAGCGCGACGGCGGCCAGCGCTGCCGCGTCAGCGCTCACCCCGTCGAGCACGACCGGCACACGGTCGGCGGCTCCAGACAGGATCACGCCGACGAGCGCGGCATGCTCGAGCCCGCCGACCGCCGCGAGCGCGTCAAGCGGTCCGGTCGGGTCCGAGCCGTGCAGCGCGAGGCCGCAGGCGTGCAGGGCAAGGGCGCGGGCAACGACCGCGATCTTGCGGGCGAGCATCGCCGCGCCGGCGCCCGCGCCCGGACCGGTCACAGCGGCCGGCTCCTGGCCGGTGAAGGCCGCGATCAGGCAAGCGGCGGCGGTCGTGTTCGCGATGCCCATGTCGCCGGGCACGAGCAGGTCGACGCCAGCGGAGACCAGCTCCTCGGCGAGCCCCGCGCCGGCGAGCACCGCCCGCGCGGCCTGCTCCCGGGTCATCGCCGGCTGAATCGAGAGGTCGGCGGTGCCGTCGCGGACCCGGGCACGGCGCAGCCGTGGGTGGCTGTCGACGGCGCCGGCGACGCCGACGTCGAGCACGGCGACCCGTGCCCCGACGGTCTCGGCGATCGCGTTCACCGCCGCGCCGCCGTTGCAGAACACTCCGACCATGGCGGCGGTGATCGACTGGGGCCAGGGCGTGACGCCCTGGGCGTGGACGCCGTGGTCGCCCACAGCGACGATCACCGCGGGATCGGCCGGCACCGGGGGCGGGCAGCGGCCGGCGATGCCCGCGAGCTGCGCGCCGAGCCGCTCCAGCGCGCCGAGGCTGCCTGGCGGCTTGACCAGGTCGCCGTGGCGGCGGAGCGCCTGCTGCATGGCCGCCTCGTCGACCGGCACGACCTGGGCGACCAGGTCGGCGAGCTCGGCCTCGACGCTCATGGGGCAGCGAGCACGGCAGCGAGCGCGGCGGCCAGCGCGGCAGCGAGCGCGGCGGCCAGCGCATCGACCAGGACCGCGTTGGCCGTGGAGTCCCGGACGGCGACCCGAAGGTAGTCGAGGCCGAGCCCGGGGAACGTCGAGGGACGGACGGCGATTCCGCGGTCGAGGAGCGTGGCGTGGACCCCCGGCCCGTCGGGGACCCGGACGAGGAGGAAGTTCGCCGCGCTCGGGTGGACCGTCACGCCGGGCAGGGCGGCGAGGTCGCGCGCGAGCCGGGCGCGGTCGGCGGCGACCTGGGCGGCGACGTTGCGGCGGTAGGCGTCGTCGCGGGCGCAGGCCTCGACGGCGGCGAGCGCCAGGCTGCTCGTCGCCCACGGCGGGCGAGCGGCGGCGCACCGGGCGACGAGCCCCGAAGGCCCGAGCAGGTAGCCGGCGCGGATCCCGGCGAGACCCCACAGCTTCGTGACGCTCCGCACGACCACCAGACCTGGGAGGTCGCGGCGGCCAGCCAGGCTGTGGGCGGGCTCGTCCTCGACGAAATCCATGAACGCCTCATCGACGACCGTGATCCGGCCGGGCCTGCACAGTGCAGCCACCCGGTCCGGCTCGTCGAGCGTGCCGGTCGGGTTGTTCGGGTTGCCGAGCACGACCAGGTCGGCGTCTGCGTCGACCGCGTACGGGTCGAGGCGCCAGCCGTCCTCGGCGTGGCGGAACGTCTGGCGAACGGGGACACCGGCGGCGAGCAAGGCGGCCTCGGGCTCGGTGAAGCTCGGGTGGATTTGGACGGCTGCGCGTGCCCGGACGACCCGGGCGAGCAGGTGGAGCGCGTCGGTGGCTCCCGCGGTGACCAGGACCTCGTCGGCGGGCCGGCCGTGCCGAGCGGCGACCGCTGCGCGTGCCGTGGCCTCGTCGGGGTACCGGCCGGCCCGGTCGAGCGCGGCCTCCAGCGCCTGGCGGATGTGCGCCGGGGGGGCCACGGTGTGCACGTTCACCGCGAAGTCGAGCGCCCCCTCCGGCACCATCGTGTCGCCGTGCGGCCCTGCGCAACGCGCCGCCGCCGCCGTCACCTCCCGCAGGTCGAGGGCGCGGCCGGCGACGACGAGCAGGGCGCGGTCGGCGGCGGCGGCGAGGCGCTGCTTGGCTTCACCGGTCACCTCGAGCCAGCGGCGGGTCCCCGCGCCCGTCGGGACGACGCCGAGGCCGGACTCCTCGGCCACGACGACGACCGGGCCGCCGTCGTGGGCGCTTGCGGCCCTGCACAGCGCGTCGACCTCGGCGAGGATCCCCATGCGAGCGCGCTCGCCGTCAGGCTCCCACGGCGCGACGTCCGCCCGCGTCCACAGCCCGAGCGTGGTCATCCGGCCAGCCAGCCACGAGCCGAGCGCATCGACGAGCACCGCGCTGCCGGGCGGGGCGTCCCGCACCGCCCCTGCGGGATCCGCGGTCTCGACCGTCGTCCACTGGGGCGGCCGGCGGGCACGGTGGCGGGCGTGCCGCTCGGCCATCTCGGCGTCGGTCGTGGTGCCGGTCGCGACGTAGACGACGGCCGGCGTGGCGGCGACAAGGGACTCGGCGACCGCGCTCTTGCCCGACCGGGTGCCGCCGAGCACGAGGACCAGCTCAGCCATGGTTGGGGGGTTCCGCTGGTCGTCGGTGGGTTTGGGGCGGTGAGGCGTCCCGGTGAGCCTTGGTCGGTGACTGGGCGACGCCGTCCTGGGGAGCTTCGGCCCACGTTGTGAGGCCGGAGTGGGTGCCCTGGGGGGGTTCCGCTGGTCGTCGTTGGGTTTGGGGCGGTGAGGCGTCCCGGTGAGCCTTGGTCGGCGACTGGGCGACGCCGTCCTGGGGAGCTTCGGCCCACGTTGTGAGGCCGGAGTGGGTGCCCTGGGCGGGTTCCGCTGGTCGTCGGTTGGTTTGGGGCGGTGAGGCGTCCCGGTGAGCCTTGGTCGGTGACTGGGCGACGCCGTCCTCCAAAGCTTCGACACCCGTGCTGAGAGGGGCGCCGACCTTGCTTGCGAATCCCGGCAGCGCGACCCGGTGAATGCAGGTGTCGCAGGTCATCCACGCCTCGCCGCGCAGCGCCTCGCGGTAGCGCTCCAGG
>JBOGEB010000195.1:0-7680 GCA_050743125.1 Egibacteraceae bacterium | reverse complement strand
CAATAGATAATGAAGCTGGGCCGTGCAGGCTGTACGTGTTCGCGTGCGGCGTAGCCGTTTTTCACGTCTGTGAGCAGCTTGAGTTTTCCAGCGTCACGAGTCTGGCCGCATGGCGTTGGAGAAGCTACCGGTCAGCATTGGATTGGACCAGCAGCCGACTGGCCGACCTCCTCGACCCGATCGGCGGCGACGGAGTGAAATCAGAGTACGTGTTGTCGCTCTACTGGTTGCAGCGTCCAGCCTGGGACGGCCCAGACCTGGATACAGCGATGCGGCTTATCAGTGTTCCGTCAGTGCTCATCAGTCAGGAGCCATCCGACCAGGTGCAAGAAACCGATGCGGCAGAGCAGTCAATATTCCTGGATGGTCTTTGCCATCCCGACCTGGTGTCGTTCGGCGTGCAAGGCGTCTCGCTGGGTTACGCGAGCTGGTCGGGAGTGTCGTATCATCCGCTTGCCGCCGATCGTGCGCTCTCTGTAGAGGATTTGGTGTCTTGTGAACTGACCGTTCAGGCACTGTGGTGCTACTGCCACCGCATTCTCGCTGAGGTCGAGTATGGTCGGGACCCCACGGTGGCGGCAGGGTACGGTTGGCGCTTTATGCGAGCCGCTCACTCTCGCTTGGCTGCTGCCCGTGCTCAAGAGACTTCTCAGCACCGTTTGATGCGCGAGGCGATTTTGAGCACGAGCGGCCTCAGCCAGCGCTTGAGGGCAGCGCAAGAGGTTCTGCGAGAGAGCGAGCTTGTCGGGGTCAGGACGCTCACGTGAATTTGGCACAGGCTGCGCTTGTCATAATTGACATGCAGAATGGCTTCGTGAACGATCGCAGCCGGCATGTCATCCCTGTCGTTGTGAACTTGGTTGTATGGTGGGAGCGTGCTGGGGGTGACATCCTGTTCACGCGTTATTTGAACTATCCAGGCAGTCAGTTTGAGCGATTGATGCAGTGGTCAGGACTTCAAGGTTCACCCGAGGTCGATATCGTTGAGGAGCTTGTGCCGTACGCGCGGCGGGCGCGGGCCATCATCGATAAGACGGTTTATACCATGTTCACGTGCGAGGGGAGATCCATCGTGCGCGACGGCGGCTGGACCGACCTCGTATTCTGCGGAATCGCAACCGAGAGCTGCGTGCTCAAGTCTGCGGTTGACGCGTTTGAGCTTGGTTATACGCCCTGGGTCGTTCATGATGCGTCCGCCAGCCACGATGGTGAGGCCACCCACCAAGCCGGACTCCTCGTCACCGGCCGCTTCATCGGCGCCAACCAGCTGATCGACACTGCAACCCTCACCGCCAAACTCCTGCCCGCGAGCGCCTAGTGGGGCGTCGCTGAGATTCTTTGGGTGGACGGACACCGCGGATCACCCTCTCTGACCAGGGAGTCTGAGGGATTCTCGTCGAACTCAACACTGAAAACGTCACGGCGACGGTCCACGAGATTCTGGCTATACCAGGCTGCGGGTGTCGGATGGAAGTCTCGGAGCAGCGGCTTCCGGTGGATGCGGGTGCGGGTACTGTTCTTGCATGGTGTTGGGAGGCGGGCAGCCGAGGGTGTTCTGCAGTTACCGGTCGACGGATCGGTTGGCGGTACAGGAGTTCGCGGCCAAACTGCGGGCCAGCGGGGTGGACGCCTGGTTCGATCATTGGGAGATCCAGGCGGGCGATGACATCGTGGCCCGGATGGACGAGGGCCTGGACAGCTGCGAGGCCGCGCTGATCTTCGTCTCCGAGGCGTGGTTCGACGGCCGGTGGGCACGCGACGAGTACACGACGCTCGCGTTGCGCAGGGTCGAGGACGGCATCCGGCTGATCCCGGTGATGCTCGAGGACGTCGCTGATCGGCTTCCGGCCGGGCTACGCAAGCTCGCTCGCCGCTCGGTCGAGGACTTCGACGCGATTCGCGACACGCTGCTGGGCGTGGACCGCAAGCCGGGTGTTACGACCGCGCTTCGCGCGGAGACGCGCGCGGTGACCGTCGAGTTCCGCGACGAGGACAGTCGCGTCGGGGTGCGGCTGCTCGTGGACGGTGACCGCCAGGCGTCAGTGGATGAGGTGACGATGCCGCCGGGGTTGGATCTGGGCAATGCGAGCACGTCGGCGTTGCTGGGCGGGCTGGGACGCCGAATGGGCAGCGTCGTGTTCCCGGCGAGGTCGGCGCCGCGTTGGACCGACTGTTGGACGGGTTGGACGCGGCCACGGTTGCCGACGTTCGTGTCGCCGCCGCCGAGCCGCTGATGGGGTTGCCGTTCGAAGCGGCGCTGCTGCCCAGCGGCCGGGCGCCGGTGCTGCTGCCGGCGGTGCGGATGTGGCGGGCGCTGGCCGGGGTCGACACGCAACCGCCGGCGCCTGCGCCTGGCCCGTTGAAGGTCTTGGTAGCGGTCGGCGCGCCCGACGAGGGTCAGACCCCGAACGTGCCGTTGGACGTCGAGGCCGAGATGGGCTCGATCCTCGACGCGGTCAGCGAAGCGGTCCGTGACGAGCGCGCGCAGGTGCGCATCCTCGAGGTCGCCCATCCGGAGATGATCCGTCGGGCGCTGGCCGAGGACGACTACCACGTGCTGCACCTTTCCGGGCACGGCAGCGCCGACGGGATCGAGCTGGAGGACGAGGACGGACAGGCCGTCAGGGTGTGCGCTGCTGATCTGGTCGCCTGTTTCCACGACAGCGGCAAGGCCGTGCCGCTGGTGGTGCTCTCGTCGTGCCACGGTGGCGGCAGCGCCAAAGGGTTCGCTGTCGAGCTGCACCGCCGTGGGGTGTCACGGGTGCTGGCGATGCAAGGACCGGTAACCGACAGCTACGCGACTGGCGAACGTGTTGTACCGCGAGCTGTCGTGGGCGCCGTGGCCGCGGGTCGGGGCGGCGTTGGCGACTGCGCGGCGGGAGGTGGAGGCGGGCAGTCGACAGGACCCGGCCGCGGTGGGCCGTCCGGAGTGGGCTACCCCCACGTTGCTGCTGACGGGACAGGACGCGCCGCTGGTGGACAGCGACCTGGCCCAGGTGGGTCTTCGCCGCCCGCCGGTGCACCTGGTGGACGGCCCGGTGCCGGTGGTCCGTGACCTGATCGGGCGGCGAGTCGAGCTGCGCACAACGCTGCGGGCGGTTCGCGGGCATCCCCGGTTCTGCGCCGAGCACGGGGACGTCGCTGGTGCGGTGCTGACCGGTATTGGTGGGGTGGGCAAGAGCACGATCGCCGCGCGGGTGATGGCGCGTCTGAGCGAAGACGGCTGGGTGTGCTCGGCCACGCAGGGAACGTGGAGTCTGGAGGCGGTCTGCCGCCAACTGCAGGTCGATCTTTCCGTGTCAGGCTCGGGGTGGGCTGGGCAGCTGCGGTCCCAGCTGCAAGCGGCCGGTGACGACCGATCCCGCCTTGGCCTGTTAGAGCGCGCGTTGCGCCGGGATCCGTTGGTGTTGGTGTTCGACAACTTCGAGGACAACCTGGACACCGGTGGGCGCGGCTGGTCGGAGGAGGGGACCGCGGCGGTGTTCGGGCGGCTGGTCGACGCCTGCCAGGTCGGCAAACTCCTGCTCACCTGCCGGTACCCGCTGCCGGGCTGACGGACGCGTTTCACCAGGTCCCGGTCGGGCCGTTGAGCGCGGCGGAGACGCGGCGGCTGTTCCTGCGTCTGGACGGCCTGGCCCGGTTGGGCGGTGACGACGTGGCGCTGGTCGGCGCGCTGGTCGGCGGGCATCCCCGGATGCTGGAGCTGCTCGACGCGTTGTTGCGTCGGGGAGCCAGCGTGGCCCGGGTGCGGCCCAAGCTGCGTGCGCTCGCCCGCGACGAGGGCGTCGACCTACGCGACAAGCGGGACTTGTCCGCCGCCATGGGCGACGCGGTGCGTCTGGGCGCACGAGACATCATGCTCGACGAGCTGATGGCCGTCTTGGACGGCGACGAGCGGGGCGTGTCGTTGCAGGTGGCGGTGTCCAGCCTGCCGGTGCCGTTCGAAGATTTGGCGGTCGTGCTGGCCGACGAGGGGATCTCGGCGGGGGCGGTCGAGGGGGCGGCTAGACGGCTGGCTGACCTGTCGCTTGTCGTCCGGGCCGCGGACGGGTGGTGGGTGCACCGCTGGACCGCCGAGGCTTTACGAGGCCACCAACCGGCCGACGAGTATCGCCGGCGTTGCCGGCGAGCGGGCGACCTGCGCGTCAGACGGATCCGGTCGGCGCGCCGGGACGTCGCCGAGGGGATCGAGGCGACGGAGGACTATCTTGCGGCCGGCTGTTTCGACGAGGCGGCAGGGGTCGCGGTCGGTGTCGCGGGCTTCTTGGCTCGAACATCGACGTTGGAGCTGTTGAGCTTCGCGAAACGGGTTCGTCTGGCCTTGCCGGCCAGCCACAGCGCGTACAAGCAGATCGCCGACCATGAGGCCCCAAGCGCTGCTCGCGCTGGGTTTCACCGGCTCCGCGGTTGAGCGTTACCGCGAGCTGGTTCGCGAGCATGAGCGGTTGGCCGCCGCCGAGCCGGACCGCGCCGACTACCAGCGCGACCTGTCGGTCTCCTACGAACGGCTCGCCGACCTGGTGGGGGCGTTGGGTCAAGGCGAGCAGGCCCGCGAGCTGTGCACCGCCAGCCTGGACATTCGCCAGCGGTTGGCCGCCGCCGAGCCGGACCGCGCCGACTACCAGCGCGACCTGTCGGTCTCCTACGAACGGCTCGCCGACCTCGCGGCCGAATCACCGGACGGCAAGGGCGACGCTCGTGACTGGCTTTCGCGCGCTGTGGAAATCCGACGCCTCCAGCACCGCCGTGAACCCGAGCGTGTGGACCTTGCCGAGGAACTCGCCGTTTCACTGCGCCTTTTCACGAAGGCAGTCGAGGAGCCGGGCGGTCGCGAGCATATTATACAAGAGGTTATTGTCTTGCTCGCACCATTCGAGCAGCGTGGGACGATCACTTCTAAGGGAACTGCACTTCTCGTATGGGCTCGACAATGACACCCACCACACGAGTGGTTGCTGCCACGCGATGACTCGGCCAACACCAGGGGCTGGCCGGTAACTCAGCGCTTGAGAAAAGCGGACACCTCCATCGCGATGACTGCGCCATTTGGCGGGCGACACAGCGCTTGAGGTTGCCGTGACGTTGTCGATGAGGGTGTGATGGTTTCGGGATGATGCCCTGGCGTGGCGTGGCGTGGTCTGTTGGACAGATCAGCCGATGGTGATGTCCGTGACAGCGGTTCACCCCGGTGACGTGTTCGACCGCCTCAGTGAGTGGACAAGCCTCAGGTAGCTGGCTACTGCAAGCCAGCGGGCACCTCTCTCTGGCGGATCCCAGTGCCGTGACATTATCCAACGGTTGCCTCGCACGGCTAACTACGAAAGCTGATTGGTTAGGTTAGAATGGTCTGTAGAGACTGTCGGTGCCGGTCGCGACCTCCAGCGAGGCGAACAGGGTGGCGGCGCCGTTTCGTTTGTGATCGTGGGTGCGCCGTGCCGGCAGCCCAGGCCGGCGCGGCAGCATCGGCTGGGTGCGCTCTGACGCTTGGATCTACCGATTTCTCGTCCACGGACACGGCCACGGCGTTCTCAGGCGGATCCATGTACACCCCCGACGACGTCGCGGACTTTCTCCTCCAGCTGCGGATCAGTGGAGAACTTGAAGGTCTCCAAGCGCCACGGCTGCAGGTCGTAGTCGTTCCAGATCCGCGCGATGGTGGAGTGATCCGACCCTGCTTCGCGTTCCATCAGCCGCGAGGTCTGATGTGTCACCCCCAGCCCGGCAGGGGCGGCTCGAGTGTTTTCGCTGCGACCTCGCTGCGTTTCGACGCGTCGGTCTGCGCTGGCCTGCCGGAGCGCGGCCGGTCCTCCAATCCGGCTAGGCCTTCTTGTTCGTAGCGGTTGCGCCACGCCACGACGCTTTGCGCTGCGCAGCCGATTCGTGCTGCGACCTGTCGTCCGGTGTGCCCGTCGGCGGACAGGAGGATGATGCGCGCCCGCTCCACCGTCCGCGCGGGGAGCGTTTTCGCGCGTGTCCGGCGCTCCAGCTCTTCCCGGTCGCTGTCTGGTGCTTTTATGGCGCGTATCCGTTTGTCCATACTTTAGTATGGCAAATCGGATATGAGGTTCACTTCAGCAACTCACCACTAGCTGCTCAGCCATGCCGCGGGTGAGCACCTCAATATCGATACCGCGCAAGACGTGCGAGAGTTTGAAGTCCTCCAACCGCTTGCCGGGTGCAGCAGCATGAAACATACCGCTGATACCACCAGTCACCGATAGAAAGGACGTATAACATGACGCACTCACCGAGGGCTCCTTCGCTGCGACCCGTCGGTTAACGGCGGCCAGGAGGCCCGAATAGCCCGTCATCTTGTTAGGATGAGTATCCAGTGCCCTTTTAATGAGATCCATGTCCTGTGACTGTACAGCATGAACCCGCTGCCTCCGAGAAAGGCCATGGCTCTTGAACCTTCACGACTCGAAAGCTGAAATCTCTCGCTATGGCATAACGCTTTGGCCCGGGGACGCGGACAAGATTCGTGATCTCGTAGTAGCAGAACTCGCCGGCCCGGATGGCTCCAGCGCCGAACACAAGCGCAGCGTCCCGCAAACGTCGAGATCCGGCAATGTCCCGCTTCGCCCGCTGAACCAAAAACCCGAGATGCCCCTCAATCGAGCGGTCCTCTCCTCGGATCGTTTCACGCACCCAGGCCGAAATATGGGTCCGATCTTCAAGCTCAGCCAGACCTTTATAGGCCAATATTACCATTCCGTCAACGCACGTCATCGCGACATGCTTCAAACTTGTATCATATCTCTCTCTGCCTCTGGAGACGCGATGGTCTGACGACTGCCAAATTCCCAATGCGGGATGGACCATAGTGATTATCAGGGTCATGCTGCTCGGGTAGTCCTCCTGCCTCAGCGAGTCGACGGCCAAGCCGCGACTCCGTCCTCTGGACTGGGACCACGGCATGAATTGCCATCGAGGATAAGGCCCGCCTGAGGCATCACCTTCCAGCCGCGCCACTGCAGGTTGTTCCGCATCCTGAAGCGATGACTCTGGAGACAGAGCCTGTGCCACACCCTAAACGATACGTCTGTTTCACACCGAGCCCTCACCTGCCATAGACGCCATCTCGATCCGGCGCTAGGCCGCCACTGCAGGACACGCTCCTGACCCGAAATCCGCCGATGAGATTCAGGCGGGTGGATTCTCGAGCGCGGGAACAGTCGGGCGGGACGAGTCGGTGGAATCGGTTACAAAGATTAGGTTCCGAGCCGGTTTTTTGGTGTTTTCGGGATCGGCGGCGCTGGCCCGTGCGGGTGGGTCTGGCTGGCGGATGGGGTCGTGTCGGACAGGGACGGGCAGACGGCCGGCTCAGGCGGGAGCGGGCAGTACCCGCAGCCGGGCCAGCGCTGCTGCGACCGCCTTTGCCCAGGGCCAGCCCTCGGGCCCGTGGAGTGTGAGGCGCCGGCCGCTGCGCGCGATACGGGCGGGCCAGGCGATCAGCGTCTTGCGCAACGTCTTGGTGGAACAGAAGCAGTCGATGGCCTTTCCTGCGAGCAGCGTCCACCGTCCGAGGTTGTACGCCAGCGCGACCAGTCCCAGCCAGACATCCCACGGCTGTGAGTGTCAAGCGGCGACCCGATCTTGTTTCGCCGCAGTCGGCCATGCGGTTGCCTCGTCATACTCGGTGCGGTGGCGCAGGCAGCCGTGGAGGATACCGACCCAACG
>JBOGEB010000194.1:0-7695 GCA_050743125.1 Egibacteraceae bacterium | reverse complement strand
CTTGTAGGCGTCAAGCCTTCGAGGCCGTCCTGAGGGGACGCAGTCTCATCTCAGTCCTCAAAGGACAAGCGCCGCAAGCGTTCCCCTCAAGAGGCCCTATGCCCGACGAAGGCACTCCCATCAGCGCTCCTGCCGGTGACTCAGCTTGAACAGGAACTCGTGCGGGCGAAAGGTCGACGACAGCGACACTGACCGGATGACACCACCGGCTTGTCGCGACTGGTGGCCCATCGAGGTAGCGGGCACCTCGCTCTGAAAGCGCCCCGTCCCGCCCCGACGTCCGGGCACCTACATGTCTCTCAGCAGCGCTTCATTCAGCGACGAGATCGTGCTCGGCGGGCGTTGACGCGGGGCTCTCGAATCGGCAGCCGGCTGGGCGGGTATCGGATCGACGGGTTGGTCGGACAGACGGGATGGGCAAGGTCTACCAGCCACGGATCTGCGTCTGAACGAGACGTGCCCCCCCGGCCGACTCCCCCGACCGGCCGGGCAGCATCGATGTGACGTTGATCCTCGGCCTCGAGTCTCATCCTGATGCTTGACGATCCCCGCCGCCGGTCGATGGAGCGCAAGACGCCATGCTCGCTGCCATCGCAACCTCCACGAGCGGGTTGGACCCTCATCCGCCCGCTGGGCTTGCACCCACCGCCCCGGTACATCCATCGTCTGGCAGCAGCCACCGCCCAATCATCACCATAATTACCCGCCAGTGCTGATACGCCTTGCCGGCATTGAGGTCATGGGCAGGAATGCCCATAGCCTTGGATGGTCGCGGGTTGCATCCTGAAATCACCGAGCCGTCGCACGAGTGAGAGACGGTGAGCAACTGGCGCGGAGGGCGCGCGGGCGATAGGAGGTCATCGATGTCTGCGGTTTATGATCATGGTCAAGCCGTTGAGCGCGGTCCGACCCAGAAACTTCTTATCGCACAGCCCTCCACCCGACTGGCGTCGTGGGCGGTGGAGTTTGTGCTCGCGATTGTCACTCTGGGTTTTGGATGGCTGGTTTGGGCCGCGATGGCGGCCGGGAAAGGACAGACTCCCGCCAAACAGGTTATCGGTCTGCAGGTTGTTGACGCGCAGACGAACGAGCCGGTCGGGTTCGGGAAGATGTTCTGGGTCCGCGGCATCCTCGGCCTCATCGTCGCGTCCATCGCGTTCGGTATCACCTTTGGCGTGCTGCTATTGATGCCGCTCTGGGACAGGCAGAACCGCACAATCTACGAGGCGCTCTCGGGCACGCTGGTCGTGCGGACGAACAAAAGCAAGACATAGCCACCGGATGTGGGCCGCGTCTGGAGCATGATGAGGCCATGCGGGAGCTGGTTGGGCGGCGGCTGGGGCATTACGAGCTGCGCCAGGTGGTGGGGCGGGGTGGGATGGCGACGGTGTACGAGGGGTACCAGCCGTCGTTGGGCCGGGTCGTGGCGGTGAAGGTCCTGGACGAGGTGGGGGATCCGCGGTTCGCCGCAAGGTTCGTGCGCGAGGCGCGGCTGATCGGCCAGCTCGAGCACCGCAACATCGTGTCGGTCTACGACTTCGGCGAGCAGGACGGGGTCGCCTACCTGGCGCTCCAGTACGTGCCGGGCGGACGGACGCTGGCGGATCTTGCGGGTCGGCCGCTGCCCGTGACCCAGGCCCTGGGGCTAATCGACGGGGTGCTGGCAGGGCTGGGATACGCGCACGCGCGCGGGCTGGTCCACCGGGACGTCAAGCCGAGCAACGTGCTGCTGCCCGAGCCCGGCTGGCCCTTGCTGGCCGACTTCGGGATCGCCAAGCTACTAGGCGAGGGCGCCGCGAAGCTGACCACCACCGGTCGGGTCCTCGGGACCGCCGCGTACATGGCGCCCGAGCAGGCCCTTGGCCGACAGGTCGACGCGCGCGCTGACCTGTACGCGGCCGGGGTGGTCTGCTACGAGCTGCTCACCGGGCGGGTGCCGTTCCAGGCGGACACCCCGGCGTCGGTGCTCATGCAGCATGTTGCGGCACCGGTCCCGCCGCCACGACAACTGAACCCGCAGATCCCGGCTGGGGTGGAGGCGGCGCTGCTGCGGGCGCTCGCCAAGGATCCCGCCGACCGCTACCAGAACGCCGAGCAGATGCGGACGGCGCTGAGGGCAGCGGCTGCAGGTGTCCCCTTCACGGCGCCGACGCCCACCGCCAGCAAGTCCCACGACCTCCCCGTGCCCGAGCGCAGACCACGATCGCGCCTGGGATGGCTGGGCGCCGGCGTCGTGATCGCTGTGCTCCTGCTCGCGCTGATCCTGGGGAGCTTCGGGACACGAGCGGGAACGCAGCCCGGCACCATTCCGCCCGAGCCGACCCCCACCTCGCCAGGCACCCCAGTCCCTCCCGCTGACCTCGTGGCGCCGCCGTCTCCCGTGCCCGCTGTGCCCTCAGGACCACCGCCCGTCTCCGCGCCGGCCGTCGAGCAGCCGGCCCAGCCCGCCCAGCCGACCCAAGGGCTCCCCAGAACCCCAAGCGGCGGCCAGTGCCCCTCAGAGAACCGTCCAGGGACATCACCGGGCGGCCCTGGTCAGGGCCAGGGCCACCAAAGCGGTTGGGCTCCGATCGCGTCCATGCAGACGGCACGTCACTGGATCGGTGCAGCGGCCGGCGCCGACGGGCGCATCTATGTTCCCGGCGGGTTCCAGGACGGCCGCGGTGACCTCGACAGCGTGGAGGTGTATGCGCCGAGCACCGGCCGCTGGACCACGGCGACGCCCCTGCCTGCTGCGCGCAGCTACCTCGCCGTGGCTGCGAGCAGAGACGGGCGCATCTACGCCATCGGCGGCTACAAGTCGGGCCAGGCCCTGAGCACCGTTGCGGTGTACGACCCCTCTGCCGGCTCGTGGAGCGCCGCCGCGCCGATGCCGACGGCCCGCTTCGGCCTTGTGGCCGCTACCGGCCCGGACGGTCGCATCTATGCGATCGGCGGCAGGGACGCCTCCACCATCTTCGACCGCGTGGAGGTGTACGACCCAGACACCGACCGCTGGACGGCTGGGGCCTCGATGCCGACCGCCCGGTACGGGCTGGCGGCGGCCACCGGCATCGACGGCCGTGTCTACGCATTCGGCGGGTACACGAACTCCGGTCCGGCCGCTGCTACCGAGGCATACACGCCTGGCGCCGACGCTTGGACGAGCGCCGCTCCAATGCCGAGCGCACGCGGCACGATCGCCGCGGTCGCCGGTCCCGACGGGCGCATCTACGTGATCGGCGGGTTCAGCAACCTCCAGACGGTGGAGGCGTACTCCCCGCGGGCTGGTACCTGGACGAGCGCCGCCCCGATGCCGACCGGGCGCGACGCGCTCGCGGCCGTGACCGGCTCCGACGGGCGGGTGTACGTGATCGGGGGGGCCAATCACGGCTCCCTGTCGACCGTGGAGGCGTACACACCCTGATGGGGTCGGCGCGTACGCCCTCCGGTTCGCCAGCGCGCGGCGCCCCGGTGTCCGTCGAGGCCGGTGGGGTCGTCCGGCGGTTCGACGCCGAGGTGACCGTCGGCCGGCACCCTGCGTCGATGGTCGTACTGGACGACCCGCGGGTCAGCCGTCATCACGCGACCATCCGCCGCGAGGGCGGCGGATGGTGGTGGGAGGACCACTCCCGCAACGGCTCCTGGCACGGCGGCGTCCAGGTACGCCGGCTCGCGGTCGACGGCCAGGTGACGCTTTGCCTGGGCGATCCGGACGGTCCCGTGGTGACCCTCGAAGCGTGGACGGGTCCGCGCGGCGCGCCTCAGGCGGGTCGTGGGCTTGGCTCGTTTACGACCAGCCACCAGCTGGCCGCCACCATCCGGATCGGCCGCGCCCCCGACAACGACGTAGTGCTCGCCGACGACCTCACCGTCTCGCGCCATCACGCCGAGCTCCGCCGCCACCCCGACCGCCTCGAGATCGTCGATGTCGGCAGCCGGCACGGCACCTACGTCGATGGGACCAGGGTGGCCGCCGCGACGGTCGCCGAGGGGACGGTGATCGGGATCGGCCGCCACCAGCTGGTGGTGCGCAGCGACCGGGTCGAGGCGTACATCGACGACGCCGCGTTCCTGGACGTCACCGACCTGTGCGTCGCGGTCGACAGAGGCCGCAAGCAGCTACTGGACCGGATCAGCCTGACCGTCGAGCCCGGCCAGCTGCTGGCGGTCGTCGGCCCGTCGGGAGCCGGCAAGACCACGTTGCTGCGGGCGCTCACCGGGGTTGCCCCCGCCACCGGCGGCACCGTCGCGTACAACGGCCGAGACCTGTACGAGTCCCTGGACGAGCTGCGCTACCGGATCGGCTACGTCCCGCAGGACGACATCCTCCACAGCCAGCTCCGGCTGCGGGCGGCGCTGTCGTACGCGGCCGAGCTGCGCTTCGCGCCCGACAGCAGGCCCGGCGAGCGCGAGGCCCGCATCGACGAGGTGCTATGCGAACTCGGCCTCACCGACCGGGCGGACCTGCCGATCGCGAAGCTGTCCGGCGGGCAGCGCAAGCGCGCGTCGGTCGGCCTGGAGCTGCTGACCCGCCCGGCCCTGCTGTTTCTCGATGAGCCGACCACGGGTCTGGACCCCGGTCGGGAGCGGTCCGTCATGGAGCTGCTCCGCCAGCTCGCCGACGGCGGTCGGACCGTCGTGGTGATCACTCACGCCGTAGCCAGCTTGGAGCTGTGCGACCGCGTCCTGGTCCTCGCCCCGGGAGGGCAGATGGCGTTCTTCGGGCCGCCCAAAGAGCTGCTCGCGTTCTTCGAGACGACCGACCACGCACAGGTGTTCCAGCACCTGGACGACGAGACGTGGGACTGGCCCGCCCGCTTCCAGTCGCATCCGGCCTACGACGCCTACGTCGCCGGCCCGGCCCGACGGTCGCGTCCGGGCGGGGGCGTGGGTCGGCCGGCGACGCGTCGCGGGGCCGGGTTCCGCCAGCAGCTCGGCACCCTCGTGCGCCGCAACCTCGCCGTGCTTGCCAGCACCCGCGCCTACGCCGCCCTGCTCGTCGCACAGGCGCCGGTGATGGCCGCGCTCCTGCTCCTCACCCTGCGGGGCGGCAACCTCGCTCCGGATCAGGGCTCTCCCCGTAACGTCCTGCTCCTGCTCGTCGTCGCCGCAATCGCGATGGGACTCGTGAACGCCTGCCGGGAGATCGTCCGCGAGCTGCCGATCTACCGTCGGGAGCGGACCGTCGGGCTGTCCCTGGGCGCCTATCTGGCGTCGAAGTTCGGTTGCCTCGGCGTGCTCGCCGCCGCGCAGACCGCAGTAGTCACCGCCATTGTCGTCGGCGCTCAAGATGGTCCGCCTGACGCGGTGCTGCTCGGCTCCCCGCTCCTCGAGATCGGCGTGATCCTGTTCCTGGCCGCGGTCGCCGCGGGCGCGCTGGGACTGGCCGTCTCCGCCGTGGTGAGCACCGACGCCGCCGCGCTCGTGATGATCCCCGTATTGATCGTCGCCCAGCTCGTGCTGTCGAACGCGCTATTGGAGGTCGAGGACCGGCTCGGGCTGGCCCAGGCCGCCTGGGCGACCCCCGGCTACTGGGCGTTCGACGCCGCCGCCACGTCGGCGAACCTGCTCGACCTCGAGCCGCGTTGCAGGCCGGGGGCGCCCGCTCCGGCTAACGCCCGCAACACCCCACCCTGCAGCCCCGGCTGGGGCCACACCGCTGGCAACCTCCTCGCCGCGCTCGCCGCCTTGGCCGCACTGACCGCCGCTGGCATCACCCTCGCTGCGCTCGCCTTGCGCCGCCGGGACCCGATCCGGATCGGAAGAGGCCGAGGGCCGTGAAGACCATGAGCCGTTGGCTGACGCTCGTCCTGATCGCTGTCAGCTTGCTGGCGGGGTGCGCGCAGCCCCGTTCGCGGGAGGCGTTCTGCCGCACGCTGGCGGAGGAGAAGCAGCGCTACCGCGACAAGTACTCTGCGCGGGGAGACCAGATCGCCGAGCGTGCGAGGGAGGGCGACCTGCGCTCGCTGTTCGTGGCGCTGGGGACCGGCCTCGAGGCGCTCAGGGACGTGGCGGTCACCTTCGACAAGCTGGAGAAGGCGGCTCCCGAGGAGATCCAGCCCGACGTCGAGGCGATCCGCGATGCACTGCAACGGCAGCGGGACACGCTGAAGGACGTCGCGGACAACCCGCTCGGGGCGCTGGCCGGCAGCCTTACATCTGGGCTGTTCACGCTGGGTTCGTGGGAACGGATGTCGATGTACGTCGAGCAGCACTGCGGTAGGCAGCTCTGACCGTCAGGCGTAGGGGCTGCCGTACGGCACGTCGGCGTCCAGGACATCGGCAGTGCGGCGGAGCTGATGGGCTTCGTCGCGGAGGTCGTCGGCCTGTCGCTCCAGCTCCCGGGCGACGTTCTCCAAGTCGGCGGCTCCAGCGCGCACCGCATCGGCGCCGGCCGTGACCAGGTCGTGAGCCCGATCCGCAGTCGGGCTTTCCCACACCGAGGGGACGATCGACCCTCTGGCCGCCTCGACACCGTCCGGCAGCCACCGCGCCTGCGCACGCAGGTCAGCGGCCAACTCGTCCTTGTGGCGGGCCTCGCGGTCCAGACGCTCGGCCTCCTCACGCAGCTCGTCCGTCAACGCCATAGGGAGTAAGGATGCCGCACTTGCGCTGAAGTAGGCTGCCCGCGATGTCGCGGATCTTCTTGAATCCGGACGCAGTGGACCGGGTGGCGGCCACACTGCGGGACGTGGCCGCCGACCTGGAGCAGCGCGCGCCCCGCATCGACGGGCTGCTCGACGAGGCCGGGCGCTCGTCCAGGGCAGCGCAGGACGCCCGCCGCACCGCGCAGCGGTACGGGAGCCTCGGGGAGGACCTCCGCAACCTTGCCCAGCTCGTGCGCGAAGCCGACGCGCAGGGAGCGCCCCAGCCGCTCGTCGACCTGCTGATCGGCAGGCCTTGGGACGAGACGCGGACCGCCCTCGGCTCGGGCGGCCCAGCTGGGGTCCTCGACTGGTGGCGGCGGCTGTCCCCCCAGCAGCAGACGTGGCTGAAAGCGCATCAGCGTGACGCGATCGCGGGCCTGGACGGCGTCCCGGTGGACGTCCGCGACGAGCTGAACCGGCAGCGCGTCAACGCCCGGCTGCACGAGCTGTACACGGAGCGGGCCCGCCTGGGGTGCGCGGTCATACCGGCGGAGCGCGACCGCTTGGAGCAGATCAGCAAGCTCATCGCCGCCCACGAGGCGATGCTTGCCCCCGACCTGAAGGTCCTGCTCTACGACCCGGCCGGCGACGGACGGGCAGCGGTGGCGATCGGCGACGTCACCGCCGCCACCCACGTCGGCGTGATGGTGCCGGGCACCGGCACGGAGCTGGACGACCTCGGCGGCATGATCAAGAACGCACGCGCGCTCGACACCGAGGCGAAGCGGCAGGGTTCGACCGGTCACGCGGTCATCGCGTGGCTGGGCTATCACACCCCACCGAACATCCCGATGGCGGGCATGAAGGGGTACGCGGACGGAGGCTCAAAGGCGCTGGCGCCGTTCGTCGGCGGGCTGCGCGCGGTGAACACCCAAAGCGCCGAGGTGACAGTGATGGGCCACAGCTACGGCTCAACCGTCACCGGCATGGCCGCCGAAACGGGAATGCACGCGGACCGGATCGTCCTGGCCGGCAGCCCGGGCACGGGCGCGCGCAACGTCGAGGAACTCGGCATGGACCCCGGGAACGTGTACGTCGCCCGCGTCCCCGACGACCCGATCCGCCA
>JBOGEB010000193.1:0-7743 GCA_050743125.1 Egibacteraceae bacterium | reverse complement strand
TGATCTCCTGCTGATCACGCCACACCGGAGCTGCGAATGCGCCTTCGAGCCGGTCGGGCAACCGGCGCGAGCCGACGAGATCGCCCGCGGGCAGGGCTGCCCCATACAACGCGCCGACCCCGCCTCCCCGACCCTGAGGAAGAGCGGGCCCTTCGCCTTCCGAGCGGGGTGCCAGTGACCCGGAACATCCGCACTGCTTACGCCGGGGATCAGCCGGTTGAGGTGCTGGACACCATCGCACACGGTGAAATCGTGACGCACCGGTTCGAGCTACAGCTGTGAGCCCACCCCGCCGAGGAGGTGTCAACAGTTGACCTCGTCGCTGCCAACAGCAGCCCTGACCCTTAGCCTCACCGGGCCGTTCAAGCGTCAAGGAGCCCAGGCCGCGGAAGGAGCGCGGCTTTGGGCAAAGAGCAGCAGCGTTCCGCTGACCCTCGTGGATGACGGTGGCTCTCGAGCGACCGCTATCGAGGCGTACGCCGGCTGGCTCGATAGCGTGGACTTGCTCCTGGGTCCGTACAGCAGCGGGCTCGTGCGGGCAGTGGCGCCGTTGGTCCGTGGCGCGGGGCGGCTGCTTTGGAACCATGGTGGGTCGGCCGACGACCTAGCTCAGCCGAGTGTCGCGTGTCTGCCCGCGCCGGCATCCTCGTACTTCAGCGGGGCCGTGGACGAGGCGGTGGCCTGCGGAGTCACCCGGCTGGTGGTGGCGCGAGGCTCGGGGCCGCACGCTCAAACGGTCGCCGACGGCGCGGCAGCGCGTGCGAACGAGCGGGGGATAAATGTTCGGGTGGTCGATATCTCGGCCGTTGACGGCCAGGATCTGACCGACGCGGCGCTGCTGCTCGCCGGTCGCTTCGAAGACGATGTGGCGGCGGTTCGCCGCCTCGGGGATCAGCGGCGATCCTTGCTCCTTCTCGGAGCCGTGGCTGCCGGGATTCATCCGTTTCACGAAGAATTGGGGGGAGCAGCGGAGGGTGTTCTGGGGCCGGTGCATTGGTGGCCGAGCCCTCGCACACCGCAGATCGGTCCTTCAGGCGTCGACTTCGCGGCCCGCTACCACAGCCGGACAGGCCGGGAGCCCTCGTACGTGGCTGCGCTCGCTGCCGCCGCTGGCTATCTCGCGAACGCCGCCTACCATCTTGGCCTGGCGGCCGAGGATGTGCCGAAGTGGGAAACCTCGACGTTGCTGGGTGACTTCGCCCTCGATGCCGCCTGGCGGCAGGTCGGCCTCCGCGTGACGACCATACGCTGGAAGGGAGGTCGGATGGTCCCCATCGGGGCGATCTGACCACAGCTCGACGCCAGCGCCGACCAAATCGGCGTGGGCATCTGCCTCGAACGACTTGGCCTTGCGGCCCATCAGGCGGTTGCGGTGGCAATCGGGGACGCCCCGTCGCCGCGCTGCTCGCCGACCTCGTCAGCCAGACCGGCCAGGTCACCACCATCGACATCGACCCGGAGGTCGCCGCGCAGGCCCGGCAAACGCTGGACGCGACCGGATACGGCCGCGTGCACGTGACCACAGGCGACGGTGCGCTCGGCGCCCCGGACCGCGCCCCCTACGACCGCGTCATCGTCACCGACGGCTATTTCATCGCCGACACGCCCGACTCACCCGTCCTGACGAAACTGCGCGCCTTCTTCCGCGACTGAGAACAGCGCGGCCGTCCTGGCATCGACGCCCTCGCGCCCCTCCTGGAACCGACCAGCGCGGGGCGGCAGGTCCGCGCCACGCTCGCCCGTGCGGCCGGGTGACGCGCCCGGCATCGACGGGCCGTGAGCGGCGCTCGGTGACGTTAGGCTTCGCCCCGATGGAGGCGCTCGACTACGTCCGGCTCGGCGCTGGCGTGACGGTGCTCGGGGCAGCCGGCTGGCTCGCGGCCCGCCGGATCACGTTCCTCGTACGGCTGCTGCGCAAGGCCCGGCCGATGCCCGACCGCATGGGCACCCCGGGCCAGAAGATCCGCTACCAGCTCACGCACGTGCTCGGCCAACGCAAGCTGCTGCGGTGGCGCGGGCCGGGCGTCCTGCACGCGCTCATCTTCTGGGGCTTCGTCGTCCTGCAGAGCCAGACCCTCGAGGCGGCCGGCGAGGTCTTCGACCCCGACTTCCACATCCCGTTCTTCGGCCCCGGCACAGCGGCCAGCGACGCGCTCGGCTTCGCCCAGGACCTGCTCACCGCGCTCGTGCTCGTCGGGATCGCCGGGTTCGCGCTGATCCGGCTCGCCCAGGCGCCGGCGCGGCTGGGCCGGCGGTCACGGTTCGCGGGCAGCAGGCTCGACCAGGGCTGGTACGTGCTGCTCTACGAGCTCGGGCTGCTCTACACCGTGCTGGTGCTGCGCGGCGTCCGCCTCGTGGAGGGCACGCTGCCGTACCCGGACACCGCGTTCCTGTCACGCTCGGTCGGCCAGGCGCTCGCCGGGCTGCCGGCGGCTTGGGTGTCCCTGCTCGGCACGGTGTTCCTGGTCGCGCACCTGACGGTGTTCGCGGCGTTCCTGCTGTTCACGCTGAGCTCGAAGCACCTGCACGTGCTCACGGTCGTGCCGAGCGTGCTGTTCGCGCGGCGGCCGAAGGCGCTGGGCAAGCTCGAAGCCGAGCGGATCGACCCCGAGCAGATGGGCGAGGGCGACGTCCTGGGCGTCGGCGAGCTGGAGCACTTCGGGTTCAAACGGTTCCTCGACTTCTACACGTGCACCGAGTGCGGGCGGTGCCAGAGCCAGTGCCCGGCGTGGGCCACCGGCAAGCCGCTCTCGCCGAAGCTGTTGATCATGGACCTGCGGGACCACCTGTGGGCCAAAGCGCCGTACCTGCTCGATCCCGGCTCGACCGAGCCCGACGTGCTGCGCATGCAGCTCGTCGGCGACGAGCCCGGCCAACCCGACGCGGTCATCGACTTCGACGTGCTCTGGTCGTGCACGACGTGCGGGGCGTGCGTGGAGGAGTGCCCGGTCGACATCGAGCACGTCGACCACATCGTCGACCTGCGCCGGTACAAGGCGCAGATGGAGTCAAGCTTCCCACGGGAGGCGGGCGGGATGCTCCGCAACGTCGAGCGCTCCGGCGACCCGTGGGGCCTCGGCCCGTCGCGCCGTCTCGACTGGGCCGCCGGCCTCGACGTGCCGGTCGTCGACGGCAGGATCGCTGACGACGTCGAGCTGCTGCTCTGGGTCGGCTGCGCCGGCGCGCTGGAGGACCGCGCGAAGGCGGTCACCCGCACGATCGTCCGGCTGCTCAGGCAAGCGGGCGTGCGCTTCGCGGTGCTCGGCCCGGCCGAGGCGTGCACCGGCGACCCGGCCCGCCGCCTCGGCATGGAGTACCTGTTCCAGACGCTCGCCGAGCAGAACGTGGCCACGCTCGAGCGGGTCGGCGCGCGGACGATCGTGACCTGGTGCCCGCACTGCTTCAACACGCTGCGCAACGAGTACCCGGACTTCGGCGGTGACTACGAGGTCATCCACCACACTCAGCTGCTCGCGAAGCTGGTCGCCGAGGGGCGGCTGCGCCCCCAGCGAGCGACGGACGCGACGGTGACCTACCACGACCCCTGTTACCTGGGACGGCACAACGACGTCTACGACCCGCCCCGCGCGGTCCTCGACACCGTCGAGGGCCTGGTCAAGGTCGAGATGCCGCGCTGCCGGGACCGCGGCTTCTGCTGCGGCGCCGGCGGCGCCCGGTTCTTCATGGAGGAGCGCATCGGCAAGCGCGTCAACCACGAGCGCATCGAGGAGGCCCTCGCGCTGGAGCCCGATCTGATCTCGACCGCCTGCCCGTTCTGCCTCGCCATGCTCGACGACGCCGTCAACGACAAGGTCGCGGACGGGTCGGTGACCCCTGGCCGGACCCGCGTCATCGACGTCTCCCAGATCCTCGCCGACTCGCTGGATGCACCGGAAGCAAGCAAGCAGTAGTCGACGCTGTCAGCTTCGGCGACCCCTGCTGCTGGGCCGCCGAGGCAGGAAGGTGTCAGGCAGAACGGCGCAGCTCGCGCTCGACGGCTCGGCGGATCCAGGACGACACCGAGCGGTCATCCGCCTCCGCCCGGCGCCGGATCTCCTCGAGCAGCTCGGGAGGAAACCGGACCGGAACCGGCTCGCCGAGCCGTGCCCTCCGACGCGGCGGCCCCTGCGGGACTTGGTTTTCAGGTTGGGCGTAGAACTCGTGCTCCTCGTCGGGAGCCATCGGCGTGCTCATCGGTCCCTCCGGTATTGGCTGGCGAGGCCCGGAGCAGCCTCGTAGCAACCAATGGGTCGACAGCGGCGAGGGTCGCCGCTTCGGGAAGGGGCCAGCGGCACCACCAGGACCCGACCCGCGACCTCAGCGCACATCAGCCAGTGCGCCGGGGACTTGGCCGGATAAAACAGGGGATCGCTGGACCACACCTCCTCGATGTCAAGGAAAAAGGATCCTGGTATATGATGATGTGTTTACTTCTGGCTCGGCCCTCAACGAGGTGGCGCGTCAGCCGTGGGGGGCTTGACGAACGCGGCGCGAGCGGAAACGAGATGACGTGGTCAGGCAGGCTTGACGTCGCTGAAGCTGATCGGGAGGGCCTCGGGTCCGCGGAGGACGATGTGGTCTCTGTACGGCGGCGGGTCCGCCTCCAACATCGGGTCGACCAGCCGGCACGCCAACGCCGAGAGCGCGACCTGGCTCTCCAACCGAGCCAGGGGAGCGCCGAGGCAGAAGTGGATCCCCGCGCCGAACGCGAGATGCGGGTTGTCGGCCCGGGCGACGTCGAACCGCTGCGGATCCGCGAACCGGGCCGGATCGCGCTGCGCCGCGGCGAGCAGCAGGACGATGCGCTGCCCGCGGTCGACCGTCACGCCGCCGACCTCCAGCGGCTCGCGGGCGACACGGCCGGCGAACTGGACGGGGGGGTCGTAGCGCAGCACCTCCTCGACCGCAGCGCCCGCAAGCGACCGGTCAGCGCGCAGACGCGTGAGCTGGTCCGGGTGGCGGAGCAGCGCGAGCGTGCCGTTCGCGATGAGGTTCACCGTGGTCACGTGACCGGCGAGCAGCAGCAGCCGGCAGGTCGCGTTGAGCTCCGCGGTGGTCAGCTGGTCACCCTGCTCCTCCACCGTGATCAACGCGGAGAGCAGGTCATCGCCCACCGCGCCCGCATCCCGCCGCAGCTCGGCGCGTCGGCGGGCGATCAGCTCGTCGAAGTACGCGGTCAGCGCCTCGAGCGCGCGCACCAGGCGGTCCAGCTCGTCCGCGGTCAGCGTCTCGACGGGGTCCAGGCCCCGCTCGAGGTCCCGTGCCCAGGCCCGGAACCTCGGGTGGTCCTCGGCGGGGACGCCCAGCATCCGGCAGATGACCCTCACGGGCAGGGGATAGGCGAGGTCGGCGATCAGCTCGATCCGGTGATCCCCGGCTGCTCGGTCGATGAATTCGTCGACCCACCGCTGCACCGTCGGGCGCAGTGTCTCGACGACCCGGGGCGTGAACGCCTTGCTCACCAACCGCCGCAGCCGCGTGTGGTCCGGCGGGTCGAGGAACAGGAACGGGGGCTGCTCGCCTGTGGTGACCAGGGGCTGGTAGGTCGGCGAGTGGCGCTGGTCAGTGCTCGCTCGTGGGTCGCGGAGCACGGTCGCGCAGTCGGCGTACCGGGCGAGCACGACCGCGCCGAGCGGGCTGAACGAAACCGGACGCTCCTGGAGGATCCGGCGGTAGACCGGGTACGGATCGGCGCGGACCGCAGGGTCGAGAAGCTGCAGGAACAGGGCGGTTCCGCTGTCGATCCCCTGCGTGCTGGACACGACCACCACAATGCCGCACCAGCCCCGTGAGCGCCGCCCTCAAGGCCAGAAGTTCTCGAAGTAGCGGGAGGGAGTAGGTCCCTCCTGTCCCTGGTACTTCGACCCCAGCTCCGCCGTCCCGTACGGGCGCTCGGCCGGCGAGGTCATCCGGAAGAGCGCCAACTGCCCGATCTTCATGCCCGGATAGATGGTGATGGGCAGGTTGGCGACGTTGGACAGCTCCAGGGTCAGGTTCCCTTGCCACCCTGGGTCCACGAAGCCGGCGGTGTTCGACACGAAGATCCCCCCGGACCCGGCGAGGAAGTTCTCGACCGGCCGCACCTGCAGGTCGTAGACCGGCTCCACGCTGCCCGTGTCGCGGACGTCGACCACCGCGTCCCAGCTCAGCCCGCCCGCAGGCTCAGGAGGATCAGGCATGCCGCACGGGACAGCGAGGCGGGTGCCAGGTGCCAACTGGCGTGTGCGGACCTTGGCGAGCCGGCCGTCGTCGTCCACCGTGAACAGGTTGTGCCCGGCCGTCACCCGAACGCGCCGTCCCGACGCAAGCGTGACCGCGTAGATGCGGTCGGGCGGGCCCTCGTACCAGCCGGAGATCTCGTGACAGCCGACCTGGAGGGTCTCGGGGTCGAACGCCACCACCGCCCCGGCCATCTTCTGGCGCACCACCTCCTCGATCGGGTGGCGCTGAAGACGACCGCCGCGCAGCACGAGCACCGGCTCGCTGCCGGGAAGGCTCGAATGGATCAGCAGGCCAAGCCGCCCCAACGACGACTTGCCCTCCAGGCGCCCGACGACGTCGTCGGGGAGCGTGACCCGCTCGAGCGTGCTGGCGAGCACGAACTCGCCGGGATGGAGGATGAACGGCTCGTCCTCAAATGCCTCCACCAGCTCGGTCAGATCGTCCATCGGCCGGCGGACGTCGATGTACGGGTAGCGGTTGTTGGCGAACACCCTGAACTGGCGCCCCACCCGCAGGTCGATGCTCGACGGCTGGATGGCGTCCGGGTCGAACGGGTCCACGACCAGGCGTCCGCTGCGCAGCTGCTCCCGAAGGTCACGGTCAGACAGGATCATCCGCCGAGTCTAGGGAAGGGGGCTCGTCACCCAGGCGCGGCGAAACGATTGCGACTCCACCGCGCCCGGCCATACACTGAGCCTCCCCCTGCGGGTGTAGTTCAGTGGCAGAACACGAGCTTCCCAAGCTTGCAACGGGGGTTCGATTCCCCTCACCCGCTCTGTAGGCGGCCTGACCTGCGGTATTCCGAGCGCTACGCGGACTGGCGTGGGCGTCGGCGCTGCTGCGTGCCCGCCCCGCCGGTTGCAACTTTCCTTCGGATCCGGAGGAAAGTCACCCACCTTCCCGGGCAGCAAGACCGCGATTCTCAAACACGCCCTCAGACGCGGTTGAGCTGAGCCGGGTGGCCGCTGCCCTTGCCGAAGTCCCGGTACGCGGCGCGCGCAACCTTCGCCTGATCGGCAGTGACCGCCTCGATCGCCAGTCCTGCTGCCGCAACGAGGTCGGCCGCGGCGAGGGCTTGGGCGTAGATCTCTGCGTCCGGTTCGTCGCGCAGGATCGCGATCAGGGCTGAGGTATCGACGATCAACGGGGCAGCCCGCGCTCGTCGTAGAGCAGCTCGCCGTGGTCGAGTGTGCGGCCTGCTGTCGTGAGTCTCGGCGCGGTGTCGCGGCCGATCGCAAGCAGCAGTTGCGCCCTGGATCGGACGTGGTCCGGTGTGCGGCGAATCCGTTCCAGCCGTTCGCGGACCGCCGTCGTTACTGCCTCGGTCAGGCTTTCGCCGGTGAGGCGGGCGAGCTCGCGGGTGAGCTGGTGGGCTTCCTCGCTTTTGATGTTGAGGCTCATCGGACCGTGTCCTCCGTGGTAGAGCGGAAACGGCTCTTGGCGTGTGTCCGTGGGTGGTGTCGGGCGCGGGTCAGCCGGCTCGTCGCCGGTGTGGCCGGGCGAGCGGGTCGGGCGGGTGCA
>JBOGEB010000192.1:0-7815 GCA_050743125.1 Egibacteraceae bacterium | reverse complement strand
TCAGCGGCACCGTCGCTCTTCGGGAGCCGGCTGTTGTCAACCGCTGATGCTTCCTCGCTCACCCCCTCAAGTCACGCATCTCGTGCGTATCGCGCCTCCCGCTGTCCGGCCGACCCTCAGGCACCCCAAAACTGCGAAACTCAAGATACTAAGCAAGCGGTATTGAGCGTAGGCCGATCCCCCAACTGCGGAGTTCCGGCTTGGACAAGCCCCGGAGTTCAGCCCCGGTGGCTGAGCCAGACGCCCAGACCGACGACCATGCCGCCTGCGACCTGCACCGGCGTGATCCTCTCGCCGAGCAGCAGCGCGAACATGACCCCGGTCACCGGTACGAGGTTCACGAACGGCCCGGCCGCCGCCGCATCCACGTAGTGCAGGCCACGGTTCCACAGGTAGAAGCCCACTGCGGACGCGACCACGCCGAGGTAGGCGATCAGTGCCCAGCCCGTCGCGCTCAGCTGCGGCAGACCTCTGACGGAGAGTTCCCACGCAAAGGGGACCAGCAACAACACCAAGGCCGCGCCGGTGCTTGCGGTTGCCGCCACGAGCGCTGAGTGGTGATGAGTCAGGAGCTTACCCTGCAGGGTGTAGAGGGCCCAGGTGAGCACGGCGCCGAAGACGAGAACGTTGCCCAGCAACACCGACCAGCTGCCAGCGACGATCGGGGCGCTCGTCAGCAGCACCACCCCGGCGATTGACAGAAACACGCCCCCCTTCAGCCGGGCGGACAAGCGCTCCCGCAGCACGAGGACCGACAGCAGGGCGCTGACGGCCGGGATTCCGGCGACCACGAGCGCGGCGTTGCCGGCGGTGGTGTAGACGAGCCCGAGGTTTTGCAACCCGAAGTGGGCCGCCAGGCTCGCACCGAACAGCAGGAACGTCGGCTGCACTAGCATGCGCATGCGGAATCCCTGCGGTCGCGCGAACGGCACCAGCACCGCGAGTGCGATAGGGAAGCGCAGCGCCAGGATGGTGAAGGGTCCGATATCGACGAGCAGGAGCTTAGTGACGACGAACGTCGACCCCCAGGCTGCCACAGCTCCCAGGAGAGCCAGCGCGCCCTTGGTGGTGTCAGTGAACGGCGCGATGACGGTCATGCCGTGGGCAGGGGTGTAGCGAGGAAGCGGCGGAGCGCCCGGTCGGCTTCGTACAGGTTAACCACGGGCACGTGCTCGCCCGCCTGGTGTGCCTCTGCGGTCAATCCGGGGCCGTAGTTGAGTGCCGGCACCCCGCAGGCAGTGAACCGGGCGACGTCGGTCCACGCTTGCTTGGCGGAGACTGCCGCTCCGACGCGATCGATGAACGCGCGGACCGCGGGGTCCCGGCGGCATGGCGGAGCCGCCGGCGCCTGTACGACGGGACGCACCTCCGCCCGGCCTTTAACGAGGCGCTCCAGGTTGCGGATGGCGCAGGCGACGTCCTTGTCAGGGGCGAAGCGGTGATCGACGTACACGGTGAACGCAGCGGGCACGACGTTGCGCGAGCCGACCGCGCCGGGAGCATCGCCGGTCCACGCCTGCGTCGCGGTCACGACCTCACGGTATTCGAGATCGTCCACCGTGACCGTCTGGGGAGCGAGTTCGTGGAGTTCTTGCAAGAATGGACCCGCAGCGGCGAGAGCGTTGGCTCCATGCCACGGCCGGGCGGCGTGGGCGGCACGCCCGCGGAACACGATCTCGGCGTGGACCGCACCGAGACAGCCGAGCTGGACGCCGAGGTCGGTGGGCTCCAAAACGATCGCGAGTCGCAGCTGCCGAAGCTCAGGCACTGCTTCGAGGACCGGCAGCAACTCATTGCCTTCGGGTGGCCCCTCCTCACCCGCATACGCCACCAGCACCAGGTTGCAGGGCCCGTGCCGCAATCCAGCGTCCTCGAAGCAGGACATCGCCACGGCTAGGCCCGATTTCATGTCGCTCGCGCCTCGCCCCACGATCCTGCCACCGTCGATGCGGGGCTCGGTGTCGGCGGGTGTCGGGGGTACCACGTCGAGGTGGCCGACCAGCGCAACGTTGGGCCGCGAAGCGTCGAGGACGCCAGCAACAACAGAGTTGCCGACGCGACGCACCGTCTCCCCGGCGTCGATGTAGCGGTGTTCGACCCACTCAGCGATGGGCCCCTCGTCGCCAGTGGTGCAGGTCATGCCGAGGAGCTCAAGCAGCAGGTGCTCTAGCGGCGGCCGGGCACCGGCCATGCCTGCGGCGTTACCAGTGTTGGTGGTCATGGTATCGGTTCCCGTTATGGCGTGTCACCGGCATGGCCGGTCCGGCCGAGGGCCGTCGTCCAGCACCTTCTGGTAGAAGAGGACATCGAGCATCTCGCCATCGACCCACACCGCCTCCTTGAGCCTGCCAGCAAGTTGGTATCCGAGTTGCTCCGAGAGGTGAATACTGGCTTCGTTGGTGGACCACAGGCGCGCCACGACGCTGTGGAAGCCGTGTTCGCGCGCCCGGACGATGAGGTAGTGACGCAGCTTCTTGCCCACCCCTCGCCCCCGATGAGCTCGGTCGACATAGGTGGCGGACATGGCCGTGCGGTTGAAACAGAGCTTGTCTACGAACGGTGAGAGCGAGACCCAACCAATAACGTTGCTCGGTGCCTGTGCCACCCAGATGCCGAAGGGGTCAGTGTGACGCTGGAACCAGTCCTGCCTCTGCTCGGGGGTGAACCCGCTAAGATCGCACGTCGAATTGCGGTCGTCGACCGCCTGGTTGTAGATGCTGACGATGGCCGCGAGATCGTGGGGATCTGCCCGCCTTATCGTGAACGACGGAGTGTCGGTGGCTGGTGGCCAAGGCTGGCCGCTTCTGACGCTCACCGTTGTGCTCCGGTCAGCGCGCGGTCGCGGGAGTTCGCAAGCACCGAGGTAGGACAAGTCGGGGTGAGCAGGCGCGGGTCTCTTCGAAGCAGTCGGTAGAGTTGCACGGATCGCTCGACATGTGCCCTGAACCCGCCGCGCACCGGGAACGTCTCGAGCGGGGGCACTTTCTCGGTCGTCGGTTGCAGGCCCCTGCTGTTCAGTACCCGGCGGTACCAGTTATGCTGGGCGCCGTCGAGGTTGCCCAGCCTGACGTCGGGCGCGGGCGACCACTGCAGTTGCGACCGCTCGAACGTCATGCCCAGTGCCACGAACAGGCGGCTGAAGACCGCCTCGGGGGCGGCGCGGAAGTCCCCGGCGTCGATGAGCACGTAGGAGCGGCCCTCCACCCGGCATGCCTGCACCTGCTCAAAGAGCACCTCCCAGCCAGACTCCCGTTGGGGATAAGTGGGGACTCCGCCGTCGGCGGCGACCATGCGCATGCGCGAGGAGATGCTCAGCCGCGGATCGCGCAGGACGAAGACCAGCGGGGCCGTCACGAGGTCCGCAAGCAGACGGAAGTGGCGCCCCGCTTGAAACGTCATGTCTTTGATGACCAGGGCGTCGCCTCGCGGCTCGTCTGGTACCGCCACCGTTGAGCGATCGAGATGATCGAGCACGGTCACCAGCGGCGCGTGGTGATGGTAGGAGCGGTCAAAGGGCTCGTTGTTGTAGTAGCCGACGCCTGGATGACGCCAGAAGACGCGTACGAGCGCCGTCGACGAGGTTCGTGGCGGCGCGAGCACGACCACGATGTCGCGGTGACGTTCGCGCAGGTTTTCTCGGATGCTCCGGTAGCGGCTCAGGAATGTCGCGTCCATCGCTGGTCCATTTAGGTCGTCTGGAACACGAAGGACTGGTAGCAACCCATGGGGTAGCTCGACTCAAGCGTGAACCCGTTGCGGGAGACGAGCTCCACCATCGAGCGCTCGTCCCGCGGATACGGGGTGGGCTCACGCAGCGAGAACCGCAGGTCGGTCAGCGCCTGGTCGTAGGAGCCGCGTTTCATGTAAGCGTAGCTCAGGGACACCGGCGCCCCGGGGCGCAGGACGCGATGCAGCTGTTTCAGGAACCCGTCCGGGTCGGTGAGAAAGTGGAAGGCACCGACCATCATGGCGCCGTCGAGGAGGTTGTCGCCGAGGAAGGCGAGCCCGCTGCCATCGACATCGCAGCGCGTGACCACGACGTGCGGCAGGTGGGCGGTCCGCCGAATCGCCTCGGCGGCGAAGTCGGGACTGATTTCAAACCCGTGGACGGTGCCGGTGACGGTGGTGCGATCGGCCAACTCGGCCAGCCCGAAACCGGGGCCACAGGCGATGTCGGCAACGATGGACCCGGCAGGGGCGATGCGCTCCACGGCCTTCAACCGGTTGTAGCGGTAGAACGGCGTCGACAGGAACTCCTCCCACAAAGGTAGGTTGTCTGCGATGAAGGCGGCCGCCACCCGGTTCTGGCCGTCGAACAGCGTGTCGATGATGCCTGGGTAGCTGTCCCCATGGATGAGGTCCTCAAGCGCCTCGGCTCCGATAGCGGTGACGATCCGTTGCTGGTCGAGCGGCGCGTCGTTGGGTTCCGCGGCGATGAACACTTGACCGTTCTCGTCGATGGTCGTCACAGAGCCAGCTATGGTCAGGGCGCGCAACAGCAGCTTGAGCGTGTGGCGCTGTGACGGGGCGAACGCCATCCGGTCCGAGAGCTGCGTCAGCGACGTGGGCACGTCGAGCGCCTTGAGCAGGCCACGCTGGGCCGCATGCCGATGCAGGGCGAGGTAGCAGGAGCGACGGTACTCGAGATAGGCGCGCTCCATCTCCTCCGGCGGGATCACGGTGAGGGTGTCAGTGCTCATGTGCTCCTCCAGGTCGGTGGGGCGGAGGTGGGGTAGCAGCGGGCCGTGCATGGTCGGGGTATGATCACGCCCCCGCTCGTTCGATGGCGTCGATCACGATGTCGATGCCGCGATGCAGATCGTTGTCGTCAATGACAAGTGGCGCGAGCAGCCGGACGACGTTGCCGTGGACACCCGCCTTCAGGATGATCAGACCCTGCTGGTGGCAGCGGCGCAGCACTGCTTGGGTGCGCTCCGGGGCGGGCTGCTTGGTTTGCTGGTCCTCCACCAGCTCGATACCGATCATCGGACCGAGTCCCCGCACCTCTCCGACGATCGGGACACGCGCTGGTAGGTCGTCGAGCCGAGAGCGCAGCAAGCGCCCCTGACGCTGGCCGGCCTCAAGCAACCCGCCGACGGTCAACTCCTCGATGACCGCGAGCGCCGCCGCGCAGGCCACCGGATTGCCACCGTAGGTCCCCCCGAGCGCTCCTACATGCGGCCTATCCATGAGCATCGCGTCCCCGGTCACGGCCGAGATCGGAAGGCCTGCACCCAGGGACTTCGCGGTCACTACGATGTCGGGCACGACGTCAAAGTGCTCGATCGCGAACAGCCGCCCGGTCCGGCCCATGCCCGCCTGGACCTCATCGTCGATCAGCACGATCTGGTGTTGCGTACACAACTCGCGCAGCCCGCGCAGGTATCCGGGTGGCGGGACGATAATGCCGCCCTCGGCCTGAACCGGCTCGACAATAACCGCCGCTACTTGGTCGGCACCAATCTCGTAGCGGATCAGCGCGGCGGTGCGCTCCACACAGTCGCTGCCGCAGTCGTCGGCACCGTTACCAACATGGGACCGATACGGGTAGGGGTACGGCGCGCGGTGGACGTCCGACGCCAACGGCCCGAATCCGCGGCGGTAAGGATTGGCCAACGCCGACAGCGTCATCCCGAGCAGCGTCCGACCGTGGAACGCGTGCGAGCAGGCGACGATAGCCGGCCGGCCGGTCGTGTAGCGAGCCACCTTGATCGCGTTCTCGACGGCCTCGGCGCCGGAGTTCGCGAGCATCGTCATGCGCCGACGATCGCCTGGCACGAGGGCGTTCAGCCGTTCAGCAAGCTCCACGTAGCCCGGGTACATGGCGACGTGGAAGCACTCATGGAGCGACTGCTCGACCTGGGCGCGGATCGCCGCGAGCACGCGAGGGTTCGCGCGCCCGACGTTGAGGGCGGCCAGACCGCCGGCGAAGTCGAGAAACTCCCGCCCGTCAACATCCCTCACCCGCGCGCCGGCACCGTTGGCGGCTACGATGTCCGTGACGTTATATATGGCACGCGGAACAGCCGCGCGCCGCCGTTCGAGCCACGCGCTGGTGCGCGAGTCGGCCTCGGGCACTAGCCTGCTCAGCGGGTCTCGCAACACGCTGGCCAAGGTTTCTCGACCCTGTCCATCAGGATGGTCAGCACGGGTTGTGTCTCAAGCGGTTCAGGCGTAGCCGGTCTCGCTGCACCCGGGCGGCCAGCGCACCACCACCCTTGCCGCTGTCCAGTCCCGCGCGCAGGGCGTCGGGCAACTGGGAAGCGAGCTGCGCGCGTATCGGCGGGTCGAGCTGCTCGGCCAATGGCTGCCACACTGACGAGCAGATGCTCGGCCTCAGGCACGTCATCGAGCCCGAGATCAGAGCAGAGTTGGTACACGACCTCGCGTGTCTTCATGGCACTCCTGTGTCTGTTCACGCCGCTTCTGGAACATCAGCCTGCGGTAACTATTCATCAGGTACCCGCAACCCCTTGCACGCTGGAATGCAGCCATACTAATGGGCCGCGGTTTACAGCCAGAATGTGGGATAAAACCGCAGCTAAACAGTCAGGGAAATCCCTGACACCCTTCATGACTAGTAACTGCTTCGTCCTGAAAAAGGAGGATGTCCCGCTTGGTGCGGAATTTCGGCTGTGTCCTCCGTGCAGCTACATCGTACGTTCAGGCTGAGACGTTGAGTGGCTTTGTCGCCAAACACCGCGCGGACGGCTTTGTCGATCGCTTTGCCGCCATCGGCGACGAACAGCACTCCGGCGGAGGCGTCCAGGCCACGCTCGGCCAGGTCGGCGGCCAGCCGGGTGCACACCGCGGCGTTCTCGGTTGTTCCCTCGACCACGCCCAGGGGCACCTTGTTCCCCTCAGCGTCCACGCCGAGCGCGGCCTGCCAACAGATGCTCACCCATGCCGAACCCGTCGATGAAGATGATGATCCACCGCCGGTCGTCCAACCGGCGGGCGAGCAACTCGGCCAGCCTTTCTGCGGTGGCGGTGAGGAACCGGCGGGAGACCGCCGACTTGGACGTGCCTTTTGTCTGCTCGGCGACTGTTTCGCCGACGGGCTCGAGCCTCGTACCGGCGGGTGGACAGCCCGGCCAGCATACGCGCGACGATGCCGTCGGCCAGCAGATCGGTCGATGCGAAGGTGTCGTAGGACTCGAGGGGGACCTCACGCTCGTCCTGTCCGACGCTGCGCACGCGGGGCCGGCGGACCGGCAGGCGGCGTCCGCGCAGGGTGACGGCGCCGTCGTCGATGCCATGCCGCTTCGCGGTTCGCGCAGGGTCGTGGCGGCCTTTGGGGCCGGCCAGACAGGTGACCTCGGCGTCCATCAGCTCGGGGCTAACCTCCAGGCCGACCGCGGCCGAGGCCACGAGCAGACCCTCACGTAGGTGGGCGACGAATGTCGCGAGGCGGTCGTCGATGCGGCCTCACCAGCCGCTCCGATAGGCTGGCTTGGGCGGCCGAGACGAACTCGAGACGGCTGGGCACGCCGGACGTGTAGTCGGCGGAGGCGGGGGTATGCGAGTCTTGCATAGGGGTTCTCCCTCCAGGCTTGGTCGTCTGGTGGGAGCGTGCCATCTGGCTCACTCCACACGGAGGACCCCCTCCAAATCCCACACCGCCCGGGACAACCTCCCGGTCCGGCGGTCAACCGGTCCGGCGTTGGCAGGTGGTGTGGACCAGGTCACGGGCGAGGACCGAGAACCCGGTGACACCCCGCTCCGGGTACATCACGAAGCGACGGATCTCGTACGGCGGCGTCGAGCGCCGGTTCCAGCCGTCTCGCGTCGTCACGGCGTGCGTGTAGCCCGCGG
>JBOGEB010000191.1:0-7912 GCA_050743125.1 Egibacteraceae bacterium | reverse complement strand
GCCAGGCAACGGCGCCGTCCTCGCCGCGCTGACCGCCGCCACCGGCCGCCACCCCGAGATCGCCGGCAAACCCGAGCCCGCCCTCTACCGCACCGCCGCCGCGCGGCTGCCGTCCGGCCCCCTGCTCATGGTCGGCGACCGGCCCGAGACCGACCTCGCCGGCGCCGCCGCCCTCGGCTGGGACACCGCCCTCGTCCTGACCGGCGCGACCGGGCTGGACGCCGTCGCCACCGTCCAGCCCCGCCCGACCTGGGTCCTCGCCGACCTCCGAGGCCTGCTGGAGACGCCAGCCTGAGCTGGCTCGGCGCGATCGGCAGCGCGCGCTTCCCGGGCTACCTCGACAACGGGAGCATCAGGGTGTCGTACAGGGTGCGCCCGGCCAGGGCGAAGCTCGCCGACCTTGTGCCACCCCCACCCGACGAGGAGTCGAACTCCCCGTAACACCCGTGACCTGCTCTGCGCTGTCTACCGGCCAGAGGTCAGCGACCGCGAGGGTGCGGCGCAGGCGTACCAGACGGCGGCCCAGAAGCTCGACAAGGCAGCCCAGAGCGGGATCGTGCACCGGAACTTCGCCGCGAACCACAAAGCCAAGATGGCCCAGCGGCCAGCGCTGCAGCGCCTCCTCGCAGGGCTGACCGCAGCTCATGACCTCAGGCTCCCCCAGCTCAGCTGACCATCGGGGCGGTGGCCGAGCGCCGCGCCGCGAGGGCGCACAACCGCGCCTCGGTCAGCGAAACGAGCCAGCCGTGCAGGTCCACGGTTCGTCCCTCCTGGAAGTCTTGTCGCACTGCGAGCAGGAGAAGGTCGCGCAGCTGGCGGTCCGTCACGGCACTCAGGGCTCGGTGCTGGGCGGGCAGCTGGCCGACGACGAGCCCGGCCAGCGCGTCCCCCTCTGCTTCCGCCGGAGCTGCGCGCAGGTATTCCTGCCCGACCACGCGGGCGCTGCGCTCGTGTTTCAGCAGTCGAGCCAGACGCGCAGCGTCTGCGCCACGAGGCTGTGTGATCCAGGGCCAAGGGCGCAATGACCTCCAACCCAAAGACAGCCCAAATCCACCCATGGCACCCAAGAGCAAGCGGCGGCGTCCGATCATCGGCCGGGCGCTCACGACCGCATCATCCGCTTGAGGTGCTCGGCGAGCCGGAGGGCGAGGGCGACCAGCGTCAGCGTTGGCGTTCCTCCCCCAGCGGTAGGGAACACGGAGCTTCCCGCGACGAACAGATTCGCCATCTCGTGCACGCGGCAGTTGCGGTCGACGACGCCCTGCTTTGGGTCGTCGCTCATCCGCGTGGTGCCCATGAGATGCTGGCCGCCGTTCAGGTCATCGGGCCAGCGCGAATCGCCCTCGGCGAGAAGGATCTTGAGGCGCCCGATGCCGGCGCGACCGATCTCCGCCCCGAGGAGCTCCAGCGACCGCCTCGCGTTCCGCCTGTCGATGTCGCTCATCCGCCAGTCGAGCGCAACGCGCTGCATCCCGAGCTGATCGCGGTCTTCGGTCAGCATGACGCGGCTGTCGGGGTTCGGGGCTTGCTCGATCCTCGTCGACAGAAGGATGCTGTCGATCGCCGCGCCGAAGTACTCGAGATAAGCGCGAGCCGCGACGTCGCCCACGAGCGTAGGAATGAGCTGCTCCGCCTCTCGCCGGGTTGAGCCCATCACCTCTCCGAGCACCTCTGGATAGGGCACGGGTACCGGAGCCGCGGGAATGGTGAACTTCTGCCAGGTCGCCAGATCCGCCATCACGTTCGTCACGTGCCGCCCGAAGTCGGGGACCTCCTCCCCACGACGAATGCTCCTGAGCATGCGTTTCAGTGAAGAGACACTCGACGATTTGATCGTGTCGTGGACGTTCTTCTCGTAGACCGGCTCGGGTCGGATCTGCACGTCGAGCAAGCCCTCGGTGAGCTGAAACTCCTTCGACGTGGCGAGATAGCCCCGGAGTATGGCGTTACCGACTGGATGCAGCTCGTAGAAGCGCATGCTCGCATAGGGGTTCGACGGGGCGATGACGCCTCCGATGAACCGGGCGTGATCCATGAAGAATCTGCCGACGAGATCGTTCTGGTTCCCCAGTCCCTTCGACCACCGCTCGTTCGAGACGAGCAGCAGCCTCGGGTTCTCGAGGGCTCCAGTGGCCAGCACGAACACCCTCGCCCCTACAGAGAAACGGCTGCCCGACAGCGTCGCCACGCGCACCGAGGTCGCCGTCGTTCCCACCTGGTCCGTCTCCACATTGGTGACGTTGGCGTGCAGGTACACCGTCACGTTGCGCGCTTGACGAAGCTCGGACCGATAGTTCTTCCCGAAGCTCCTGGAGGACCGAGGCACGATCTGGGTTACTCGGGTGACGATGCGGTCAGTGTTCAGGGCAAGGGGCCGGACCTGATCCCGTCGGACCCACTCGTCCAGTGCCCACTCCTTTGAGGGAACGCGGCAGACGCGCGCGGCCGGGGCGTAGAACGGGGCCAGATCCGCTTTGCGCACCGGCCAGCCGGTGAAGCGGATTCCCTGCCGAGCCTCGAAGTCGGCGTCCTCCCACGGCCTGCAGATCCCGCCCCAGTGGTTGGTCGTCCCGCCGAAGTAGCGCAGGCGCGGGACGTTCAACGGGGAGTAGGGGAGCCCCACCGAGCGGCCGTCGTAGAGCGCCTGCGTCTGGTCGTCGTACTCGAAGTCACCGCTCTCGAGCACGGTCACCCGGAGCGGGGAGCCGATGAATTCCCGGGCGAGCGTGATCCCCGCCGCCCCGCCGCCAACGATGCAGAGGTCGGTGTCCACTCTCGTCTGCGTCGCCACGGAGCGGGCGTCAGCGAACATCCACGACCTCCTCACGCGCTCCTCGGGCGCACGACGCTGCGGACGATCCGATCGTGCAGGCCCTGCTTCGAGGCGCTCCGGGCGGTCGTGAGCGCAAGGATGAGGTACCAGACCAGCGCACTGCCCCAGACGAGCGCGGCGAGGCTCGGCGCCCCCACCGTCAGCGCCGCAGCCGTCTGAGGGAACAGGAGGATCCAGCGCGCGATCGCCCGCCTGGGCGTCAACGTCCCGCCGTCCGTCTCGCCTCGAACCTGCATCCGCAGCAGGAGCTGCCCGGGCGACGCGCCCAGCGCCACCCACGGAATGACGAAGTACGCCGCGCTGAGGCTGGCGCTGACGAGCGCGTTCAGCGCGACCCTGCCCTCCTCGACCGTCACCGGCGGGGTCGTGCCTGGACGAACGCGGACGGTCGGCCCGAAGACCGCAGCCGCCACGCTCACGCCGATCATGATGAGCGCGACGACCCCGACGACGTCGATGACCCAGGCGGCCAGCCGCCTGGGTACGCTCGCGAACTCCTCGCCAGCCGGTACCGCGGAAGCTGGCTCCGGCTCGGCTTGGCGGCGCAACGCCTCGACTCGCCCGACATCCTCCGTCGATGGCAAGCGTCAACCTCCCCCACTGGCGTTATTGCGGGATGCGCCCGCCGCGCCGGTACACCCCATGGCCCTCGGCAGACCTGAACGGGGCGCATCCGAGCGCCGCGCACTCTACCCGAACCCGCCCGTAGGGCGACGTTTCCGTAGATCCCACCGACAACCCGCCAAGGGGACGCTTGACGCGCACCGGTCGCAGACGCTGGATCAACGGCCAAGATCGAGCGCGTCAGCGCCCTGCGTCAGGGTGAGCTGCTCGAGATTCTGGCCCGGACCGCCCTACCACGCCGCCCTGGGCACGAAGGTCACCGCGACGCCGAACTGCGCCGGGGCGGTGCGCGCAATGCCACCGTCGGCCGTGAGCAAGGTGCAGCCGAGCGACGCCGCGAGCGCGACGTACAGCGCGTCGTCACTCGACAGCGCACGGCTGTACCGCCAGGCGGCGCAGACGAGCTCGGCGTTCGGGACCCGGGTGATGGGCGCATCGACCAGTACGGCGAGCGCGCGGTCGACCACGTCCGCCGGGAGCACCCCCCGCTTCTCGAAGCCGACGTAGACCCGCAGGACCTCGGCATCGAGCAGGTCGGGGGCGAACACG
Source organism: Egibacteraceae bacterium (assembly GCA_050743125.1). Lineage (GTDB taxonomy): Bacteria > Actinomycetota > Nitriliruptoria > Euzebyales > Egibacteraceae > JBOGEB01. Next base: position 3,906 of record JBOGEB010000191.1, on the reverse strand, counting down.
TCGTCCTGAGTGAACGCCCCGACGACAGCAGCAGGCCCTCGCCCACCAGCCAGCAGGAACTCGACCACCGACGACGCGTCAACGACAATCATGCGCTGCGGGCATCCGGGGCAGCGGGATCGCTGAGGCGGGTCGCCAGCTCGCGGCCCCGGACCTCGCGCTCCTCCGCGAGGTGCTCGGACACGGGCCGGTCAAGCCGCACCGGTGGCAGGCGCCGCACCCTGGCGAGCCACTCCTGCCGTGGGGGCAGCGCTTGGTCACGGCGGATCAGCCCGAGCACGTAGTCGCGGATCGTCACGCCGTCCAGCTGGGCACGCCGCCGTAATTCGGCATGGAGGTCGTCCGGGACGTTCTTGATATGCAGGATAGCCATGGGAACCAAACTAGCATGCCTGGAGGGTATCCAGACGCATCGGATGTGGAGTCGCGTACGGGCTTTGCGCAGAGCGGGCTACGCTCTCGGCCGGTCTTCCCCACGTCCGACGGTGGTACGAGCGCGCCTGGAGTAGGGGTGGACGTCGAGGAGATCCTTCCCGGTCGGCTGCAGGCCACGTTCTGGCCGGGTGAGCCGGTGCCCGCGTGCGGGCACCTGGCCTTGTGGGGCGCGCGCGAGCTGAAGTCTGCGGTTGCTGAGCTCGGGTTCGGAGTGGGCAGGCCGGCGCTTCTGCCGACCGTGCTGCCGCTGAGCCGCAAGGCGACGAAGCGGGTGGCGGCTGCCGCGGTTCCGGCGCGGCTGATCCCGGTCGCGTCCGCCTTACGGGTCTTGGCCGCGCTCCCGTCCGTGGACGCGCCGGCGTCGGCCTGGCCGGGATGGCGCCGGCCGTCCGACTCGGTGCTCGCGTGGAGCGTGACCGCCAAGCTCGCGCTCGAGCTCGTCGCGGCGGGCAGGGTCGTGCCGACGTTGCGGGCGGCAGGGGAGGTCGGCGTGGCGAGCTGGCGTCTCGCGGTCGCCGGGGACCGGCGGTTCGCCGACCTCGCGGCGGCGTTCCCGCACGCCGCGCACGCGCTGCGCACGGACGAGGACGACAAGGCGGTGTGGTCGGCGGTCGCGCTGCTCGCCGCGTTCGGCGACGCGGTCGCCGACACGTGCGCGCGCCGTGGCGCGCCCAGGTCGGCCGCGAACGGGTGGCCCAAAGCCTGGACGGCGGCGCTCGCCGGCCCGGACCCGATCGTCGCCGAGGCCCCTCGTCGTGCGCTGGACACCGGCGCTGCACCGCCGAGATCCAGCACACAAAGCACCGCCGAGCGGGCGCGGCTGCTCGGGGAGTGGGCCGGGCCGCTGCTCGGGCGCGAGGGGGCGGCCGAGGCGCGCCTGTGCCTGCGGCTCGACACCCCGCCCACCGACGCCGACCCGGCGACCACGTGGCCCCTGGGCTACCTGCTCCAGGCGGCGGACGATCCCAGCCTCCTCGTCGAGGCCGAGCACGTATGGTCGCTGGCCGCCACGCACCTCGACCTCGGCGGGCGCCGCGTGGGCGGCCCCCAGGAGACGCTCGTGCGGGGGCTCGCCGAGGCCGCTCGGCTGTTCCCACCGATCGCCGCGAGCCTGTCCGAGCGGCGGCCGACCGGGCTGGAGCTGTCCGGTGAGCACGCCGCTGACCTGCTCGCCGCCGCCGGTGACCTCGCCGGTGCCGGACTTGGCGTGCTCCTGCCCGCCGAGCTGACCGCCGACGGCCAGCGCCGGCTGCGGGCACGGCTCCGCATCGGCAAGGTCACTGGACCGCCCGGCGCCGGCATCACCACGGCGGGGTTCGACGCCGACGGACTCGCGGAGTTCGCCTGGGAGGTCGCGCTCGGCGACGAGGTGCTCTCCCCCGCCGAGTTCGAAGAGATCGTCGCGCTGAAACAGCCGATCGTGCGCTGGCGCGGCCGGTGGGTCCGGGTGGACCCGGACGAGGCGCTCCGGCTCGCGGACCTCGCGGGCACCCGCGGGACGCTCACGCAGGGGGAGGCGCTCGCGGCGGCGCTCGCGGGCGAGGCCCACCTGCGCGGGATCGGCGAGGTCGAGGCGGTCGCCGACGGGGCGCTCGCGACGCTGGTCGAGCGCATCCGCGCCCTGCGGGCCGACGCCGAGGCCGGGTCGAGCCCCGGGGCGCGCCTCGACGGGATCAACGCGGTCCTGCGGGACTACCAGCATCGCGGCGTCGCGTGGCTGCAGACGATGGCCGACCTCGAGCTCGGCACGGTCCTGGCCGACGACATGGGGCTGGGCAAGACGCTCCAGGCGATCGCGCTCATGCGGTCGCGCAGCGGCGACCGCCCGCATCTCGTCGTGTGCCCGACCTCGGTCGTGGGCAACTGGGAGCGTGAGCTCGCGCGCTTCGCGCCAGACCTGCCCGTGCTCCGCCACCACGGGCCCGAGCGGCCCGCCGAGCCCGGCGGGTTCACGGCTGGCGCGGTCGCGGTGACGAGCTACGGGCTGGTCCGCCGGGACGTCGACCTGCTGGCCGAGGTGGACTGGGACGTGCTGATCCTCGACGAGGCGCAGCAGGTCAAGAACCACGCGGCGAAGGCCGCCCGGGCGGTCCGGCGCCTGCGCGCCGGCGCCAGGGTCGCGATGACCGGCACCCCGGTGGAGAACCGGCTCGCCGAGCTGTGGGCGATCGTCGACTTCACCAACCCGGGGCTGCTCGGCCCGTTCGCGGGTTTCCGGGAGCGTTACGCGGTGCCGGTCGAGCGCTGGGGCGACGAGGGTGCCGCCCGCCGCCTGCGCGCGCTGGTCGCGCCGTTCCTGCTCCGCCGCGTCAAGACCGACCCGTCCGTCGCCGCCGACCTGCCGCCCAAGCAGGAGGCGATCGTGGCGTGCACGCTCACCCGCGAGCAGGCCACCCTGTACCAGGCCGCGGTGGACAGGGTGTTCGACGAGGAGGGCCTCGCCGCCGAGGGCATCGACCGCCGCGGCCAGATCCTCGCGCTGCTCACCGCCCTCAAGCAGATCTGCAACCACCCGGCGCAGTACCTCGGCGAGACCGGCCCGCTGCCGGGGCGGTCCGGCAAGCTCGCCCGCACCGAGGAGATGCTCGCCGAGGTCGTCGCTGCCGGCGACCGGGCGCTCGTGTTCACCCAGTACCGGCGCATGGGCGAGCTGCTGTCCCGCCACCTGTCCGCACGCCTCGGGCTGGCCGCCGTGCCGTTCCTCCACGGCGGCGTGCCGCGGCGGGCCCGCGACGCGATGGTCGCCGCGTTCCAGTCCGACCCCGACTCCTCCCCGATCCTGCTCATCTCGATCAAAGCGGGCGGCGCGGGGCTGAACCTGACCGCCGCGACCCACGTCGTCCACTACGACCGCTGGTGGAACCCGGCGGTCGAGGACCAGGCGACCGACCGGGCGTACCGCATCGGGCAGACCCGCTCGGTCGCGGTGCACAAGCTCGTGACCGCCGGGACGCTCGAGGAGCGCATCGCCGACCTGTTGGAGCGCAAACGGGCGCTCGCCGACGCCGTGGTCGGTGCGGGCGAGACGTGGCTGACCGAGCTCGACGACGACGCGCTCCGCGCGCTGGTCGCCCTGTCCGACGCCGACGTCGCCGACGACGAGGACGGCTCCCTGTGAGCGGCGCGCGGTTCGGGCTGACGTGGTGGGGACGGCGGTGGATCGCCGCGCTCGAGGCCCTCGGCGCCGTGTACGCGAACCGGCTGCCGCGCGGGCGGACCTACGCGCGCGGCGGACGGGTCGCCGACCTCGTCGTCGCCCCCGGCCAGGTCACCGCCACCGTGCAGGGCAGCCGCGCCCGCCCCTACCGGGTCAAGCTTCGCCTGCCGGTCTTCGACGACGCGGCCTGGCAGCGGGTCACGGCCGCGTTGGCCGCCGAGCTGCGGCACGCCGCGGCGCTGCTCGACGGCCAGATGCCCACCGACGTCGACGAGGTCCTCGACGCCTGCGGCGTGTCGCTGTTCCCCCGGCCC
>JBOGEB010000190.1:0-8008 GCA_050743125.1 Egibacteraceae bacterium | reverse complement strand
CACAACAGTCACAGCCGTGTGACTCCGAGTCAAGGACCCCGACCCACCCCCGCTAAATCAAGACACCCTGAGATCCGTATCTCCCGTGGGGCGCCTGTAACGAGCCGCCACGAGAAAGCTCGAGGCCAGTCCCTGCAAGGATCGGCCTTGAGCCGCGTGACGAGGTCTTCGCGAGGTACCTCCGCGACGTGAACGGACGTTCCCGAGGGTCTGGCGGAGAAGCAATACGGTCACGGCTGAGTTCGACAGCCTTTGACGCGCGGTGGTCGCTTGCATGGTTGCGGGGGGCCACCGCGCACCACCCGCAGGGCAGCCGGCGGATCGGTACCATCGGCGCCGATGCCGGTGGTTTGGCCGCTCGTGGGGCGGCGGGAGGTGTTGCGGCGGATCGCGGAGGCGATGCGCCGCCCCGGCGGTGCGGGCGTGGTGCTGGTCGGCGCGGCGGGCGTCGGCAAGACCCGGCTGGCCGTGGAGGTGCTCGACGAGGCGGGCCGACGCGGGCTCGACACGCTGTGGACGGTGGCGACCGAGGCCGCGGCCAGCATCCCCTACGGACCCGTGGTCGACCTGTTACCGAAGCCCGCAGACGAGGAGTCGTCCACCCGCTTGGATCTGCTCCAGCGAACCGTCCGGAGTTTGGGCGAGCGCCGCGGCGGGCGGGGCCTCGTCCTGGGCGTCGATGACGCGCACCTGCTCGACGACGCGTCGGCCGCGCTGGTGCACTGCCTTGCGAGGACCGGCACGGCACAGATCCTTGCCACCGTGCGCAGCGGCGAGCAGAGCCCGGACGCGGTGACCGCCCTGTGGAGGGACGACCTGGCGGCGCGGGTGGAGGTCACCCCACTCGGTGAGGACGAGGTGCACCAGCTCGTCTGCGCCGCGGTCGGTGGCGTGGTGGACGGGCAGACCTTGCGCAGGCTGTGGCGCCTGAGCGAGGGCAACCCGTTGTTCCTCCGCGAGCTGGTGGCCGAGGCGTTGGAGACCGGCGCGTTGGTCGAGGCTGGCGGGATCTGGCGGGGCGGGGCGGCGACGATGGTCGGGACGCGCCTGGCCGAGCTGGTCGAGGCGCGGCTTCGGCGACTGGACCCCGCGGTGCGGGCGGGGCTGGAGGTCGCCGCCGTTGGGGAGCCGTTGGAGGCCAGCCTGTTGGAGGCCGTGTCCGCCTCGATGCCGACCGACGCGCGGGCGACCGACGCGCGGGCGACCAATGACGGCTGGGCGCGCGAGTCGCCGATGGAGGTGGCCGAGCGTGCCGGGCTCGTGCGCGTCGATGTGGATCGCCGGCGCGTGCGCCTGCGACTTGCTCACCCGGTCTACGGTGAGGTGCTGAGGGCGACGACGCCGGTGCTGCGCGCACGCGCCGTCCGCCGCGGGCTGGCAGAGGCGCTCCAGGCAACCGGTTACCGCCGCCGGGACGACCTGCTGCGCCTCGTCTCCTGGCGATTGGAGGGCGGAGGACGCTGCGACCCCGACCTGCTGCTCGCCGCGGCGTTGCGCGCTCGGGCGCTGTTCGACCCCGCCCTGGCCGCCCGGCTGGCGCAGGCAGCGGTCGAGGCGGGGGCGGGGTTCGACGCCTCGCTGATCGCGGCGGAGTCGCTGCATACGGCCGGCCGCGCTGGTGAGGCGGAGGACCTGCTCGGCGAGCTCGAGCCCGCAGCGCGCACCGAGGCCGACCGGACGCGCGTCGCGTTGGCCCGGGCCGCCAACCTCGTCACCGGCTTTGGCCGAGCGGGGGACGCCGAGGCCGTGATCAGCCGTGCCGAGGACGTCGTGGCCGACGAGGATCTGCGCGATGAGCTGCGCGCCATGCGCGGGACGGTCGCGCTCGCCCAAGGCCGGTCTCGACAGGCTCTGGACGCGGTCTCGGCAGTGCTCGGCCGACCGGGCGCCAGCCAGCGAGCGCGGGTGCGTGCCCTGCTGGTCGCGGTACCTGCCTGGGCCCAGACCGGCGCGGCCGAGACCGCCATCAGCACGACCGAGCAGTTGGTCACGGCGCTCGGGCGGCCGGACGAGCAGCTGCCGGAGGTCGTCGAGCTGCTTCGCCTCGGCCTGTGCTTCGCCTACGGCGTTGCCGGCCGGCTTGACGACGCCCGCACGTTGGCGGCAGCCCGCTATCGCGCGGTGCTCGATCAGCGTGCCCATGACCTGCAGGGCGGGTGGGCGATGGCGCTCGGCCAGACCGCGTTGGCCTGTGGCTCGGCTCGGTCCGCAGCAGGGCCACTGCGCGAGGCGGCACTGCTGCTGCGCCAGGAATCCAAGGCGTTCGGGGTGTACAGCCTGGCATGGTGCCTGGGTTGCCTTGCGGAGGCGAGCGCGCTGCTCGGGGATCTCGACGCCGCGCAGGCGGCCTTGCAGGAGGCTGACGCGGTCACCCCGGAGCCATGCTTCGTGCCCAATCGTGAGGTTGGGCGCATCTGGGTGGCGGCCTGCGGCGGTGCGGTGGTCGCAGCCCGGACGGCAGCGCTGGGCATGGCGGCGACCGCGCAGGCTCACGGCAGCTACGCCGTCGAGGCGTTCGCCCTGCACGAGGCCGTCCGCCTGGGGCTGGCAGCAGAGGTGGCCGGCCGGCTCGCGGTGCTGGCTGACGGGGTCGTCGACGGACGCCTCGTGTCCGCCTATGCCGCGCACGCGGCGGCCCTCGTCGCCGGTGAGGCGCCCGCCCTCCAGAAGGTCTCGGCGACCTTCGAGGAGCTGGGAGCCGTCCTGATCGCGGCCGAGGCCGCAGCGGAGGCGGCTCGCGCGTACCAGCGGGAGGGGAGATCTGCGAGCGCCCGTGCCGCCGCCGGACGGTCCCAGCTCCTGGCGGCGCGCTGCGAGGGTTGCCGCACCCCCGGGCTCGAGCTTGTGGTCCTGCCGCAACCGCTCACCCTTCGAGAGCGGGAGATCGCGGGCCTGGCGGTACAGGGGCTCAGCAGCCAACGTATCGCCGAGCGGCTGGTGCTGTCGGCCCGCACCGTCGACAACCATCTGCACCGCGTGTACGTCAAGCTCGGGGTCAGCTCGCGGACGGAGCTGGCAACCGTCCTGACACCGCGTGAGGACCCAGAACGTGTTTGAGGGCGCGCGAAGCGGCCGTTCCCTGGGCCTCGAGCGCTGGGGGACGCAGCTTTCCTCCGGATCTGCAGGAAAGTGGCGGTCGAACGGACCGACAACGCACTCCAGCGGCCACGTTCCCGCTCATCGGTGAGAAAGCTGCGGACCGGGCGCTGCCTGCCGCGCGCTGTCGATGAGGGGGCGAAGTCGAGCCGGGGCCTCGCCGACATTCTCGAGCACGTGCTCAGACCGTAGGGGCGGGTGCTCACGCGCGGCGGGTGCGGGTGCTCGGCGTGAAGAGGGCGGCGAGGTCCGCCGCCACGCGCTCGGCCTCGGGCTCGGTCAAGGCGGCGGTCGTGACGCGGACCGCTGGAGGGCTGGCGAGGCGGTAGGGCTCACCGGGCTGGACCGCCCAGCCCGCGCGGAGCAGGCCGGTCAGGACCGCGCCCTCCTCGGGCACGGGCACCCACACGTTGAGGCCGGACGCACCCACGGCCCGCAGGCCGTGGGCAGCGAGCGCAGCGATCAGCGCGGCCCGCCGTGCCGCGTACGCCGACGCGGCCTCGGCGAGCTGGGCGGTCACCGCCTCGTCGGCCCACAGATCTGCGACCAGCTGCTGGAGCACGCCACTCACCCAACCCGGGCCGAGCCGTTGCCGGCCCTCTACACGACCCGAGGTGACAGGGTCGCCAGCGAGCACCGCCACGCGGAGGTCCGGCCCGAGCGACTTCGACACCGAGCGCACCACCGCCCACCGGCGGCGGCCTGCGGTGAGCGTCCGGTAGACGGCGCCGGCGACCGGGCCGGCGTGGTCGTCCTCGACGACGAGCGCGTCAGGGTGAGCGTCGAGGACAGCGCCCAGCTCGCGGGCGCGCTCGTCGTCCAGCGCGGCACCCGTCGGGTTCTGCGCGCGCGGCGTGAGCACCAGCGCACCGGCGCCGCCGGAGAGCACCGCGGCGAGCTGGTCCGCCAGCGGGCCACGCTCGTCCAGCCGGACCCCCACCGGCTCGAGTCCCATCGCGCGCAGGAGGTCGAGCACGCCCGTGTAGCCGGGATCCTCGACCGCGACGCGGTCCCCGGACCGCAGGTGCACGGCCAGCACCCGCTCGATCCCGTCCATCGCGCCGCTGGTGACCGCGATCTGCGCCGCGTCGATGCCGTCGGCGGCCAGCTGCGCCCGCGCCAACTCCTCGAGCGCCGGGAGCGTCGGAGGCCCGCCGTAGAGCCCCGGCCGGACCGGCCGTCCGCGTACGCGCGGCCGAGGGAGCAGCCGCGGGTCCGGGTTGCCCGAGGCGAGGTCACGGACGCCCGCCGGCAGGGGCTCCGCGGTGCGCGGCGTCAGGGGCGGGCCGGGTGCCACCCGCACGCCACGCCGAGGCACCGCCACGACCACGCCGCGGCTTCGGAGCTGGCGGTAGGCAGCGGCGACCGTCGCGGGACTCACGCCGAGCGACGACGCCAGCGCCCGCACCGAGGGCAGCGGAGCACCAGTCGCAAGCTGCCCCTCGGCCACCCCAGCCTCGACCGATCCCACGATTCCGCTCGCCGACCGACCGGAGATCTGATATCGTACAGTCATCAAGCTTGTACTATAACAGATTGGCGTTTCGGTGTTCCCACTCGGCGCTACGGAGCGGACGCGGGTCCGCCGCCTGCCTGCCCGGGCGGCGACCGACCGCTCGGCGCTGTACGACGTGCTGGACTCCGGGCTCATCTGCCACGTCGGGTTCGCGCACGACGGGCACCCGGTCGTGATCCCGACGTCGTACGGCCGGGCGGGGGAACGGCTGTACCTGCACGGGTCGACGGGCAGCCGGATGCTGCGCGCGCTGTCCGGCGGCGCTCCGGTGTGCGTGACGGTGACGCTGGTCGACGGGCTCGTGCTGGCCCGGTCGGTGTTCCACCACTCGATGAACTACCGGTCCGCGGTCGTCTTCGGCGTCGCGACTCCGTTGGCCGACCCCCAGGAGAAGCTCGACGGGCTCCGCACGATCGTCGAGCACCTCGTTCCCAGCCGCTGGGCCGACGCGCGGCTGCCGTCGCCGAGGGAGCTCGCCGCGACGACCGTGGTCAGCCTGCCGCTGGACGAGGCCTCGGTGAAGGTCCGGACCGGGCCGCCCCTCGACGACGAGGACGACTACGCGCTACGGGTCTGGGCGGGGGTGATCCCGCTCGCGCTGACCGCCGGCCCACCCGAGGACGACCCGCGTCTGGCCCCGGGATTGCCACCGCCGCGCTACGTGACCTGAGAACGCACCGTGCAGGACGCAGGCGACATACCGCCCGAATCCTGCACAGTGGAGAGGAAACGCGGGCACCTGTGCGGGCGGCGAACTCAGGCGAGCGCTGCATGCGCGTCCGTCATGAGGGCGCGACCGGGATGTTCGCGAACTCGAAGCGCGGGACGAAGCGGTCGCCGCCGGAGCCGGCGTTCAACGTGAGCGTGAGGGACGATGCGTCACCGACCAGCGCGCCGAGGAACGTGACCTGCCCCTCGTAGGTGTGGCCGGGCGCGACCTGGAGCGCCCGGTTCTGCTTGGACGCCTGAAAGTCGTAGGAGGTGCCCTTGTCGTCGACCAGCGTCATACCGGTGAACGGGCTGCCCGCCAGCGCGACCGGATCGGGCGAGGCATTGGTCGCGATCAGGTCGACGAGGATCTCGTTGGGCCGGAACGTGATCCTTGCGACCTTGACCTTCACGCCGTCCTCGTTGGACCGCTCGAGGTTGGGCTCCAGCGGACCCGGCAGCCCGATGCGCGGGGAGGCGGTCGATGGCAGCGGTGGGTCCGCGGCCTCCGCAGGCGCCGGCTGGGACGCGTATGGCTTGGCGGCAGTAGTGGCCCCGCCTTGGCAGCCGGCGCAGATCAAGCCGCCGGCCAACAGGGCGGCCAGCCGGGCTCGCGCCGTCAACGGCATCGTCGTACCTCACTCGTCGAGTGGCAGGGTCAGGATTAAACCTGAAATCCACCGCAGATCGGGTGGGGCGGGCCAATAGCCTCGGAAAGGAACCGTGCCGACCAGACCGAGCGAGGCCCTCTCGTGAGGTCATGAGCACGACAGCAGCCTGGCGACGCGCGCTCCTTGGAGCCAGCGCGCGGAGCCAGCGCGCCGTCGGCCGTCGTTTCTGAGCTGGTCAAACGCACGCATCGTGGTCAGCCGTGGTAGGACTGGAAGGGTCAGTTCGTCGCCGGCCGACAGGCCCGGACGCGAGAGGACGCCGACCACGTGCGAACACGCAGGGGTCCGGGGAGTCCCCGACTAGCCAGAGCGCTGCTCGGCTGGGGGGTCGTCGTCGCGGTCGCCGTGACCACCGTCCTGGCCCATGTCCCCACGGACGTCCACGCCCAAGCACCCCGCCAGCAGCTCCAGCGCGGGGCGCTGATCTACCAGCAGCAGTGCGCGCAGTGCCACGGGGGTGACGGCAGCGGCGGGACGGTTGGGGCGACGGGACGGCCGGCGCCATCGCTGCGGGGCGCCGACGTCGCGTCCGTCGACCTCACGCTCCGCGTCGGGCGGATGCCCCCCGTCGGGGATCCTTTCGACAACCGGCTTCGGAAGCCGACGGTGACGGGGGCGGACCGCGAGGCGCTCCTGGCCTGGATGGAGAGCGCGTTCACGCTCTCCGGTCAGATCCCGCAGGCACAGGTGGCCGACCCGCGGCGCGGCCTGGAGGTCTACGCCGCGCAGTGCGCCCAGTGCCACGGATCCAGCGGCGGCGGCGGGGTGGCCGGCGCGGGCGCGTACACGCCCCCACTGACGGGCTATGAGCCCGTCGTGATCGCCGAGGCCGTCCGCGTCGGACCGTTCGAAATGCCGGCCTTCAGCAGTACCCAGATCAGCGATCAGGAGGTGGGCGACGTCGCCGCCTTCCTGAGCACGGTGGAGAACGAGCGGGGCACACCGATCTTCGGGCTCGTCGAGCTGAACCCGGTCTACGCGGCAGTGTTCGTCGCGCTGGTCGGCGTCGTGCTCATCTGCTCGTTGCTCTGGATCGGCGGCAGGCCCACGTGGTTCCCCGACCCCGACCCCGAGCGGGAGCCTGAGGAGAAGTCATGAACGCCGTGAGGGGGTCCGGGGGAGCGCCCCCGAGGAACGATGACTTGGACGTCGTCGCTGAGCGCGTCCCGCCGCCCAGCCAGGCGAACGACGCGCTCGTGATCGGCGCTGCGGTGGCAGCGGCGGTCTGCGCCCTCGGCTTCGCGGTCACGCTCCTGCTCCGCACGCCAGTGGCGGTGCACGGGACGCTGCTCGCGCTGTCGCTGCTCCTGCTCGCGATCGCCGTCCGCCGGTACTTCGTGGACCGGTACCCGGACGTCGAGGCGGTCGAGCCGCGCCACGCGATCGACGATCCCGGTGAAACGAGCACGACGATCGCGATCGCCGACGTCGAGCCGATCGGCCGCCGGCCGCTGCTCACCCGGGTGCTCCTCGCCTGCGCCGCCGTCCTGGGCCTCTCCTTCCTTGCCCCGGTCAGCTCGCTCGGCCCCGCGCCGGGCAACCAGCTCCGTACCACCGCGTGGCGGCGCGGTCGCCGGGTGGTGACCGACGAGGGCGAGCCCGTGCGGCCCGGGGACATCGCCCCCGGCGGCGTCGTCACGGCCTGGCCCGAGGGCGCGATCGACGTCGAGTCCTCCGCCATCGTCGTGCTGCGGCTGACGGCGCCGCCCCTGCCACCGACCAACCCCGCCTGGGTCGTGGACTCGAGCGTCGTCGCGTACTCGAAGGTCTGCACCCACGCAGGCTGCCCGGTCGCGCTGTACCGAGAACGGGACAACGCCCTGTTCTGCCCCTGCCACCAGTCCACCTTCGACGTGGCACGGGGAGCGGTGCCGACGTTCGGCCCGGCGGCGCGCGCGCTGCCCCAGCTCCCGCTCGGCCTGTCCGATTCCGGCGAGCTCGTGGCGCTCGGCGACTTCGCCACGCAGGTCGGACCAGCCTTCGGCTGACACGAAAACCATGAGAGAAACTTTGGCCT
>JBOGEB010000189.1:0-8053 GCA_050743125.1 Egibacteraceae bacterium | reverse complement strand
CGAGACCGACTCGTGCGCAACCCGGCAGGCTCCGTCCGAGGGGTCGTCGATGATTCACAGCGGACGCTGCCCTCGCCACAGCAGCCGGCCGTCTGCGGGAGCGACGGAACAGCTGGCGGAACCGGTGATCCACACCTTGATGCTCCTTGCTTGTGTGGGTGGGTGGCGGCCCACCTCGGGGGCTGGCGGGCCACCACCGAGAGGAGACGAAGGGGCTACTCGAAGTACTTGCCCTGGCCGGCGGAGTCCTCGGCGTACTTGCCGAGCGTCACGACGGCGACTTTGTCGAGCTGGATCACCTGGGGCGTGACGTACAGATCCACGGCGTGCGGCTCCTGTACCTGGTCCTGCATGGCGGCTGCTCACCCCTTCCCACGCCAAGCAGATTCCTCCTCACTGTCGGGGAACGAGACGGGGACAAGCCGCCCACGCCCAGCGTGATCTCGGCCACCACCCTCCCTCGCCCCGTTCCGTCCCCACCGACGATACGGGAGTATCCGTATCACCGTCAATAGCCTTTTAATAATGCGGATAGAGGACGGATGGTTGACGGATATCCGCTCCTACCCGACGATGGCGGCTGGCACCCCATCCCCCGGTCATGGAGGACCAAATGGCGCTCATCAAGATCAGCGGCGGCGGCTGGCCCGACTGCCCCAAGCTCCTGCTCGACACCGACACCGGCGTGATCAACGCCGTCGTCAAGGTCGGCCAGGACCCGCGCCGGATCGCCCAGGCAGGGGTACTGGACGGCGAGGTCCTCGGCGGAGGTCTGACCCGCGACATGGTCCTGGAGGCCGCGCGCTACAGCGCAGCGCGTGGAGGTTGGAGACCCGGCAGTCCTACGACGTGCCCGCCGAGGCCGACCGGGTCCGCGCGTTCCGCGAGGGCCGACCGATCCCGTCGCCGCCGACGGGATGGCTGCAACCGGTCCGTGACGCGGTCGCCGCCGGCAAGCGCATGGGCCGCGTCCACGTGGTCGACGAGCCGCTGTCCGACTATCTGCGGTTCGAGCTCGCGGTGTACCGCGAGAACGCCGCCGCCGGGCGGGTGCTCGGCTACGGCCGCGGCAGCGATGACGAGGTCGGCCGCTGCATCGCCCAGCGCGACCTCGCGCTCTCGTGTGCGGTACCGCTCGACGAGCTCACCGCCACCACCTGAGTCCGCATGACAGACGACGTCCCGCCGCAGCGCCAGCGTCTCGGCGCGACGCTGCGGCGGCTGCGACTCAACGCGGGACTCAGCGGCCCCCAACTCGCCGAACAACTCGGGATCGCCCAGTCGACGATCTCGCGAATGGAACGCGGCCAGTCGGTTCCCTCCGCACCGGTCGTCGAGGGCTGGGCACGAGTCTGCGAGGCCTTCGACGAGCAGCGCGCCGAACTCGCAGAGCTCACCGAGGCGGTCACCACCGAGGCGGTCGCGTGGCGGCGGGCCTTGCGCCGCGGCCTGCCCCACATCCAGCACGAGATCCGCGAGCTCGAAGGCGCCCTCGGGACCTTACGCAGCTACCAACCGGTGCTTATTCCGGGACTGCTGCAGACACCGGAATACGCCCTCGCCCTCGCCAAGGCTGCCTTCCCAGAGGGTCGGCCGGACATCGCCGAGGCAGTCCAGGCGCGCCTGAACCGACAGACCGCCCTGTACGACGAGACCAAGCGGTTCGAGTTCGTGATCGCCGAGGCGGCGCTGCGCTGGCAGGTTGGCCCGGCGCGGGTGATGCTCGCCCAGCTCGACCGCATCGCCACCCTGGCCGCGCTTCCCACCGTGACCGTCGGAGTGATTCCGCAGACCGTGGTGGTGCCCGCGTGGCACGACCACGGGTTCGACCTGTTCGACGACCGCGCTGACGGTGAGCCGTCGATGGTCGCGGTGAGCACGCTCAGCGCCAGCCTGATGATCAGCGACCCGACCGACGTGGCCCGCTACCGCGAGGCCTTCGCCAGATTGCGGGACATCGCGGTGTTGGGCGACGACGCCCGTGCGCTCATCAGCCGGGTTGCTACGGATCTCACGACTGCACCAAGGCCGAGCGCATGAGGGGCGATGTCCTGGCGCCAAGCGTCTCCATTGCGGGTGGGAGCCAGCACGAGGCGGCGGACAACTGGACGAGCGGTGGTCCGCCGACCCGAAGACGTCCAAGAACGTTCCTACCCTTGCTGTACTTGTCGGCTCGCCTCGAGGAGCAAGCGCCTGGCAGCGCACGTGCGTGAGCTGGCCGCGGATCTTCTGGCCAGGATTCGTCACGCATACGTGACGAATCCTGGCCACAGGGACATCCGGCCGGCGGCCCTCTCGCCGAAGTCGTGAACCAGGCAGCGGCAGACTGGCGCCACCGTAACAATCAGCTCGGCGGCCCAGAGGGACGCCCCCCTCCTCACCGAACACGACGGTTGATCAGCCAGCCGACCAGGTCGTCGTGCCCAACCGTCTGAAGCACGCCGGTGTGGTCGCGTACGGTGTACTGCGAGGTGACGAGTTCGCGCGGGCCGATGATCACCGAGTACGGGATGGCAAGGGCGGCGAGGTCGCGCAGGTGATGGCGCAAGGGGTTTGTCAGCACGACGTCCCAGACAGCGAGCCCTGCCGCACGCATCAAGGCGGTAAGACGGTCGGCGTGCTCGACCTCGGCGACTTCTGGATGTGCGAGAACGGCGATGTCGGCCGCGGGAGCAGCCTCTGGGCTGCCTGTGAGGTCGGCAAGGCGTTCAAGGCCGATGATGGCGCTGAAGACGCTGGCGGGGGTACCCAGGAAGGCGCGGGCGAACAGGCCGTAAGAGCCGCCGTCGCCTACGAGGCGGCCCCCAGCATGGGGTCTGAGCAGAAAGGACGGTCCGTCGTGGAACTCGCTGGCGTGCAGCTCGCCGAGATCGACCCCAGCTTGCGCACCGTGATGTTGTAGCGCCGCAGCAAGCTGATGGGCCGCGCTGACGTGTTCTTGCAGTGACCGCGAAACAGCAATCGAGCCTGCGCCCGTGTCGAGGGCCTCGCCGAGCGCAGGATCCGTGACCAGGAGCTCAGCGAGGCGAACAGCCTCGGCCGGAGCGCGGAGTCGCCGTAGCCGGGCCGCCCGCTGGTCGGGATGCGAACGACGCAGCGAGTGGACGATCTTCGTCGTGCCCTCGTGCGGCAGAAACGTACCGACGAGGGCGTGCCATAACCCCGGGTTGATCACGGTGAACACGACGGGTAACCGGGACGCCAGGAAGCCAGCGACGACCTGCCCGAGTCTGGTGGTGGATCGAACCTGTTGCTCAAGGGTGGTGGGATGGTCGTAGACCTCCATCAGGCCCAGGTGGTGGAAGTAGCGACGAGGTCGCCGTTCGTAGCGAAAGATGGGGCAGCAGTAGCTCAATCGCTGCTCGTGGACGGAACGTGTGCGCGCGAGGCGCAGGAGTGCAGGGAGGCTGTCGGAGACCAGGGCCAGGTCTCGCCCCCGCCGATCAGGAAAGCGGTACAGCTTCGCTCCTGCGGCGTGATGGCCGGCTGTGAACGTGTCAGCGAAGCCGACGGGCGGCACCGAAACAGGCTGAAAGCCCGCCAGCGCGCAGGCGTCGAACCAGTCCTGCGCCAGCTTGCGGTACAGGATGGTGCGGTGGGGGTCGCTGTCGCGTACACCTCGCGGGAGATCGAGACGCCGGTCGGGAATCGCCACTGCGTTACCTCCGGGATCGGTCGTGTGCGGTCGGCTTGCCGGATGAAGGAGCCAGGAGGTGCTCGGTGAGCGGCAGCTCCGTCAAGCTCATGGTGATATTTGGTGGCGACACCCCCGAACACGAGGTCAGCCTGGCGGGTGCCCAGACAGTGCTCATGCACGCATACGCTCTCGGGTGGGACGTGTTGCCGGTTGGCGTGACTCGGGACGGCCACTGGCTCGTGGGCCTTGGCGCGCTGGAACGCCTGTGGGCGGACGCCGACTCTGAGCTGCTGCCTGCTGGCAGCGTCCCGGCCGATCAGGTCGTGGGTGCCGGAGGGCCGGTGGATGACTTCGATGGCCCTCCTCCGCTGTCGGCGCTGGCCCGGTACCGGATGGCGCTGCCGGTGTGCCACGGCCATTGGGGCGAGGATGGCACCTTGCAGGGGCTTCTGCGCTGCTACGGGCTGCGGATCGTGGGGTGTGGCGTCACGGCCTCTGCGATCTGCTTCGACAAGCAGCTGGCCAAGGCGGTGCTCGGCGACGCCGGACTGCCAGTGGCCAGAGGCGTCCTGGTTCGCGAGGTCGAACTCGCCGCGGATCCCTGCGGCGTGATCGAGCGAATCCGAGATGCGGTGGGAGCCGAGCCATGGTTCGTCAAGCCGGCGCGAGGTGGGTCGAGCCTCGGAATCGCAAGTGCCCACTCGGCTGCCGAGCTTCGTGAAGCGCTGGGGCGTGCGCTGGGCTGGGACGATGCCGCGCTCGTCGAGGAGCTGATCCCGCACCGGGAGCTGGTGCTGGGCGTGCTGGGCCGCCGACACCTGACGGTCTCGCCGCCTGGAGAGTGCATCCCGATGGGCGCACTCTATACCTACGAGGAGAAGTATCGGCTGGGCAACCCTCGGTTCACCTGCCCTGCGGCTATCGACGCCCGACTCACGAGGCAAGCCCAGGAACTTGCGGCTGATGCCTTCCGCGTGCTGGGATGCTCGGTATTCGCGCGGGTGGATCTGTTCCTGGACAGGCGCACCGGTGACTTCTTGATCAACGAGGTAAACACGATCCCAGGCATGACCGCCGCCAGCGTGTTCCCCAAGGTGATGCAGGCGGCCGGCTACCCGTATCCGGACCTGCTGGTCGAGCTGTGCAGACTCGCCACGGACGGCTGACCCGGCTGCCTCGCAGGGGGCTGCCAGGCAGCCGGGTCAGCCGTCGCCTGCTGGCCGGTGGCCATCTCCTTGACCTCATGTGCCCCGCCCTCCTCGAACGCGGGGAACCACACGTAGGGGATGCCTTTGCGGGAGGCGTAGCGGACCTGCTTGGCCAGCTTGTCGGCCTGGTGGTACAGCTCGGTGTTGATTCCCCGGCTCCGCAGCTGCGCTGCCGCAGCGAGCGCGTCGGCGCGGCGCGCGGCGCTGGGAATGACGACGAGCACCTCGCTCGGGCAGCTCGTCCCGGTGGCGAGCCGCTCTTCGGCGACCAACTTGGCGAAGATACGCGTCAGGCCGATGGACACGCCGACGCCCGGCAGATTGCGCCGGATGAACGAACTGGCCAGATCAGCATATCGACCGCCCGCGCAGATGCTGCCGTAGGTCGGCCATTCGGCGAACCGGCCCTCGTAGACGGTGCCGGTGTAATAGTCCAGCCCGCGAGCGATCGACAGGTCGGCGATCACGCTGTCTGTCGGCAGGTCGGATAGTGAGTCCAAGACGAACCCCAGCTCGTCCAAGCCCTCGGTGAGCAGGTCGGACTTCACCCCTAGTGCGGCGATGTCGTCGATGACCGAAGTGCCGCTGCCCTTGATTTCCGCGAGATCAAGGCACGCCCTGACCTGTCCAGCGCTCAGACCAAGCTCGGACGTCAGCAGCTGTATGACCCCGGCGGGGCCGATCTTCTCCAGCTTGTCGGCGATACGGATGACCGCCTGAGGGTTGCCGATGCTCAAGCCCTCGTAGAAGCCTTGCAGGACCTTGCGGTTGTTGATGCGCAGCGTCCAGGCGGGGATAGCCAGGCCGGTCAGGATCTCGTAGATGATGCGCGGAAGCTCGGCGTCGTAGTGCAGCGGAACGTGGTCGAGATCGATGACGTCGATGTCGCACTGGGTGAACTCACGGTAGCGGCCTTCCTGGGGCCGCTCGCCGCGCCAGACACGCTGGATCTGGTACCGCTTGAACGGGAAGACCAGGTCGTTGAAGTGCTGGGCGACGTAGCGGGCGAAGGGCACCGTGAGATCGAAGTGCAGCCCGAGCCGCGCGTCGCTGTCGTCGCCGGGGTCGGCCTGCAAGCGGCGCAACGTGTAGACCTCCTGGGAGGTCTCTCCTTTGGCGAGCAGGACCGGGAGCGCTTCCACCGAGGGCGTCTCGATCGAGCAGAATCCGTAGCGCTCGAAGGTCGTGCGGATGTGGTCGAGCCACGCCAGCTCGACCGCTCTGACCTCTGGCAGCCACTCGGGAAACCCGCTAATCGCGGCGGGTCGGACAAGTCTCTGGTCACTCATCGGCGAGGCACTCTCATCATTCGGGCTTCTGTCATCGGGAGAAAGATGCTACGGCCTCCCCCACAACCGGTAACGGCGGGCGTAGAGGTCCAGGGCTTGCGCGCGCACCGTGTCGTACCAGCCGGCGGTGCCGGCGATTTCGGTGTGATGACCTACCACCCGGTTGAGGAACAGCGTCTCCAGCAGGTCGACAGAGATCGTGCGGTCCGCTGGCGCGTCGTGATTCTGCAGCCAGGCGAGCACGCAGTCCCGCCATGTGGGCCAGTCCAGACCGCGACTCGCCTCAGTCGATGTGGCGTGCTCGTGGAGCCGGTCGGCCAGCGACCCCGGGAACACCTTGAATGCGTCATGACGGGCGTCGATGCGCAGACGGCGACTGGTAGAGGCGGCCAACCGCTCGAGATCAGGGTCGTAGCGGGGCACGACGAAGCCGGCGCCCGCGGGGGTGTGGCTGGGGCTAGGCACGAGCTGCTTCGGTGCCTGCTGCTCAAGGCGGAGGCCAGCGCAGCGCTGGACCGCAAGGGCGTTCTCGGCGAACTTGGCGCCCATGCGATAGTCGCCGTCCGCGGCGGCGGCGAAGCTGCGCAGCTTGTTGCGTCGCTTCCTCGACAGGGTGACAGTGGTCCAAGACTGAGCTGCTGCGAGCGAGGCGATCAGGAAGTCGCCGCCGTAGCGCAGCTCGCCGGGACTCCACCGCTCCTTCAGGATCAAGTCGCAGGCATGCCCGGACAGGGCGATGTCACCGCACAACGGCTCGCGGAGATCCACACCCCACACACCGGCCAGCGCTGGATAGGCGAGCTGGTAGGTCAGATCCCCGCCATTCCAGGTGGGTGGCCGGAGCGGATAGCAGAAGTCCACACCCTCGCGGATCGCGCCGAGCAGGGCATGAATCCAGGAGGCGGGAACCTCGGCCAGGTCGGTGTCGACCGAGATTATCGAGTCGGCGTCCTCCTCCAACGCCAGGCGTAGCAACGCCAGCGTGTTGGTGCCCTTTCCGCTGGCATGGCCGGTATTGACGACCTTCTTTCCGGTCTTGGTCGGCGTGGCCAGAAAAACCTCGGGCGTGCGGTCGGTCGATGAGCTGTCAGCATTGACCAGGAGGGCCTTGGCTGGGAACGGCACCGTGGTGACCGCAGCATCGACAGCGGCCGTCACGCCGGCGATCGTGTCGGCCTCGTTGAAGCTCGGGAGGCCGACCACCACGCGAAAAGGCATTCGTCCGCTCATTCGCGAGAGGAGGCCGGGACGTCGAGCCAGATCACTTCCGGAGAGCGTTCCAGCTCCTGCTGCGTCCGGATGCACAACCCGTCGAAGTGGGTGATCTGTCCGTCAGTGATCGCGACATGCAGCACGAAGGGCAGCATGACACGTTCCTGAGGCGCGAATTCCTCGGCGTCAACGATCGTGGCATAGACGATGTCGAAGGTAGACAGCACCTCGTCCAGATGTGCCCGGACGACCGCGAGAACCTTGTCTCTATGGATCTCGCCCGCCAGAACGGTCCGACGGCCCGCCTCCAAGCCGTCGTAGACGGCGCCGACTTCGCGCAGCCGCTCGTGCGAAAGGAACCGCAGCCGCGAGGACACGGGGACGCCCGTGCCGCGGACGCGGACGCACGGCACGTGGCGGATGTCGCAGTCGATCAGCAAATCGGCCACGGCGCGCTGGACCAGCAGAGCCTGTTCGATGTCCTTCATGCCGAAGTAGCTGGCGGTCGGGCGGCACAGGCTGATCCAGCGAATCGCGCCAGTAACCTGCCCCCGGGATGCGTAGGAGAACACCGAGCTGTTGAGTCGTTGCGCCCGCAGACCTTGATCGATGTAGGTGGCGTACTGCGGTGGGTACATCTCGGGATCGTCAGAGGAGATCACGATGCTGGCTCCGCAACCCTCGGCAAGCGCGAGGTCGGCGTCGAG
>JBOGEB010000188.1:0-8065 GCA_050743125.1 Egibacteraceae bacterium | reverse complement strand
AGTCTGCTACTCCCAGGAAGGTCGCCAGCTCGCGTAACCCGGGAAGCCGGCTCCTCGTGGCGCCTTGCTTGGTGAGCAATGCGCGCGTGATCTCGCGGGCGAGCACTTGGTAGCGCATCCACTCTGGTGCCAGCTCCCGCACCTCCCGAAGAGTGGTGAGCGCATCCGCATTCTTGTTCTCGAGGCACTGCGCAAGCGCAACGTCGAGCAAATAGCGTGCCGTAGTCCTGAGCGGCACCTTCCCAGTCTTGGGGACCTGCTGCACCAGTTGCAGGGCCCGTCCGGAGTCACCGCGGTCCACGGCGAGAGCGACTGCCGAGATGGCCGCTTGGGTCGGGCCAAAGGGCCACGAGTAAGCGTAGCGGTCCTCGCCGACCCGGTGGGCAGCTGCTTGGATCAAGCTGAGAAGGTCCGCTGCCTGCGCATGCTTCTCGTTGCGTGAAGCCGCCCACATCCCGCTTCCCAGCAGCACGCCCCACACCGACAGCTCAACCGGCGTCGCCTTCGCAAAGCTCGGCTCGCTATCATTGGCCGTGTCGAGCGCGACTTGCTCTGCCTCAGCTAGGCGACCCTGGCGAAGAAGCACCCACGAGAGCGTGACGAATACGGCGGCTCGCAGGTTGGGATCATCGGCGTGGTCGGCAGCCGCGATCGCCTTTTGCGCAGCAATAAATCCGAGATCGTCATGGGCTAGCTGTGTCACGAGCAGTGCCGCCACTTGATAGAAATCAACAAGCGCCGCGAACGCCTCCGCCCGCTGCTGGCCAGTCAACTGTTGGGTTGCGAGTTCGCCTGCGCTGATCAGCTCGGGAAGCAGCGCGGCGAGCATCGAGAACTTCCCGCTGTTATACAGCCGCCACCCCTCCTGTGCGGAGCGCTGCAGCTCAGCGGCAGAAAGCGCCTCTGGCGCTTCGTCCGTGCGGGCGATGCCGTTTTTGGTCGGCGTCAACGCTTGACGGACGGCAAGTACCCCGCCCTGTTCGCCGTCGCGCTCCGAGGGACGCAAGACGTTCGGTTGTGCGAGCAGCACGGAGAGCGGAACGTCAAGGGCGTTGGCAATGTGGTAAAGGCTCGCGATGCGGGCGCTCAGGCGGCTGCTCTGCTCGAGCCGCCGGATCAGGTCGACCGAGACGTCTGCCTTCTCGGCAAGCTCTTCTTGCGTGAGGTCAGCAAGAGCGCGCAGGCGCGCGATGTTCTCGCCGATCGGGGGCCACGGGTGCACAGCCGCCTCCCTCCAGCGTGAGCCGTAGACGAGCGTCATACCCCGCACAACGTACACCGCGATGGTCTAGGGTGACGGCCTCGAGGATCCGGCCGGTCGGTGCGCCGGGTCGCCTTGAAGACGAAAGATGTCTGGGGGAGCATGCCGTGTCGTTCTACGCGGATCTGCACGTCCACTCGAAGTACTCGCGAGCGACAAGCAGGGATTGTGACTTGGAGCATCTCGCGTGGTGGGCGGCCCGGAAGGGCATCGCGGTGGTCGGCACCGGCGACTTCACACATCCGGCCTGGTTCGAGGAGCTGCGGACTGCCCTCGTACCGGCCGAGCCGGGGCTGTTCCGGCTGCGTGAGGACCTCGAGCGGGAGGTCGCCGGTCGGCTTCCGCCGTCCTGCAACAACCCAGTGCGCTTTCTGTTGTCGGTGGAGATCTCCACGATCTACAAGCGCGCGGGGCGCACCCGGAAGGTGCATCACCTCGTCTACGCGCCGGACCTCGAGACCGTGCGCGACCTCAACCGTCGCCTGGGGCGCATCGGCAACATCGGCTCGGACGGGCGGCCGATCCTCGGCCTGGACTCGCGCGACCTGCTCGACATCACGTTGACCAGCGGAGATGGCGCGTACCTTGTACCCGCGCACGTCTGGACGCCGTGGTTCGCCGTGCTCGGCTCGATGTCCGGCTTCGACACGATCTTCGACTGCTACGCCGACCTGGCGGGCCACGTCTTCGCCATCGAGACGGGCCTGTCCTCCGACCCCGCGATGAACTGGCGGGTCTCGGGGCTCGACCGTTACCGGCTGGTGAGCAACTCCGACGCGCACTCCCCGCCCATGCTCGGCCGAGAGGCGACCGTCTTCGCGACCGAGCTGGACTACTTCGCGATCCGAGCGGCGCTGGAGACCGGGGAAGGCTTCGGCGGCACGGTCGAGTTCTTCCCGGAGGAGGGCAAGTACCACCTGGACGGCCACCGCAAGTGCGGGGTCCGGCTGGAGCCCGCCGAGACCCGCCGCCTGCAGGGGACCTGCCCGGCGTGCGCCAAGCCGCTGACGGTTGGCGTCATGCACCGGGTCGAGGCGCTCGCGGACCGCGAGGACGGCTTTCGTGTGGAGGGCGCTGCCGGGTTCCGTAGCCTCGTGCCGCTTCCCGAGATCGTCGGCGAGATCGTCGGCGTCGGATCCAAGAGCAAGCGCGTGGAACGGGAGGTCGCCGGCCTCGTCGCTCGCCTGGGGCCCGAGCTGGACATTCTCGAGCGGCTGCCGCTGGAGGAGATCCGGACGGCAGCATCGCCGCTGGTCGCCGAGGCGATCGGCCGGATGCGCAGCGGCAACGTCATCCGCGAGGCCGGCTACGACGGCGAGTACGGACGTATCCACCTGTTCTCGCCCGAGGAGCTGCGGGGGCCGGCGACGGTCGCGCTCTTCGCCCCGGATCCCGCGCCAGCGGTCGCGCCGAGCCTCTCTTGTGTGGAGGATTCCGCCGATGTATCGCCGGAACCCTCTGGACAAGGGCGCTGCGGCAACCCGCCTCCGCCCGACACGACGTCCTTGCTCGCCGGCCTCGACCCTGAGCAGCGCGCGGCGGCGACCGCGTCCGGCCCGTTGCTCATCATCGCGGGGCCGGGCACCGGCAAGACCCGCACGCTCACGCACCGCCTCGCGTACCTCCTCGGCGAGCAGGGCGTGCCGCCCGAGTCCTGCCTCGCCGTCACCTTCACCCGTCGGGCCTGCGAGGAGCTGGCGGAGCGGCTGAAGGCGCTGGTCCCAGAGGTCGCGGAGCGCCTCACCGTCACGACCTTCCACGGCCTGGGCCTGCAGATCGTTCGCGAGCAGCACCATGCGCTGGGACTCGGCGCAGACGTCCGGATAGCGGACGAGGCCGAGCGGCTCGCGCTGCTCCGCGACGTCCTGGACTGCCCGGCGTCCGCAGCGCGCCGCCTGGGCGCCGAGCTGTCGGCCCGCAAGCGGGCCGGCGATCTCGATGAGACCTTGCGCCGCTACGAGGAGGCGCTGCGAGACCGCGGCCTCGTCGACTTCGACGACCTGGTGGCGCTTCCCGTCCAGCTGTTTGACCGGGAGCCCACGATCGCCGCCGCCTACCGCGAGCGCTGGGAGCACATCGCCGTTGACGAGTACCAGGACGTCGACGGGCTGCAGTACCGCCTGCTGCGCCACCTCGCGCCGCCTGACGGTGACCTGTGCGCGATCGGCGACCCTGACCAGGCGATCTACGGCTTCCGCGGCGGTGACGTCGGGTTTTTCCTGCGCTTCTCTGCGGACTTCCCGGCGGCTCGGACGGTCTTGTTGACACGCAACTACCGGTCGAGCCCGGTCATCGTCGCTGGTGCGCTCCAAGCGATCGAGCCGGAAAGCCTCGTGCCCGGCCGGACCCTGGAGGCCTGCGCGCCCGACGAGGCGCCGACACGGATCGTCGTCGCCGAGTCCGCGACTGAGCGCGGCGAGGCCGAGTTCGTCGTGCACACGATCGACCGGCTGCTCGGCGGCTCCTCACACTTCTCGATCGACAGCGGTCGTGTGGACGCGGGCGTCCAGGCCGCTCTGGGCTTCGCCGACTTCGCCGTGCTCGCCCGCACCGACGCCCAGCTCGCCGCGCTCGTCGAGGCGCTCGACCGGGCGGGCATGCCGTTCCAGAAGCGTTCCCACGATCGCCTCGCCGATCGTCCGGGGGTCGAGACAGTCGTCTCCCGGCTCCGGCGGGAGGACGGCCAGCGCCCACCAGGGGACGTGACCCCGGTGGCGGTCCTGCTCCGTCAGGTGGCGGTAGCGGTCGCGAATGCCCTTGACGGCGACGTCCCGGACGGCGAGTCGGCGACGCTGGGCGAGATCGACGCCGCGGTCGACCTGCTGTCGCCGCTCGCCGAGCGCTGCGGGCCGGACCTCGACCGGTTCCTCGCGGAGCTGGCGCTCGGCGCCGAGGTCGACACCTTGGACCCCCGCGCGGACCGCGTGTCCCTGCTCACCCTCCACGCTGCGAAGGGCTTGGAGTTCCCCGTCGTGTTCATCGTCGGCTGCGAGGACGGCCTGCTGCCCCTGCGCTGGGCAGGTGGGGATCGGACCTCGGACACCGCCGAGGAGCGCCGGCTGTTCTTCGTCGGCATGACCCGCGCCCGCGCCCGCCTGCTCCTGTGCTCCGCCCGCCGGCGCCTCCGCCACGGCACGGTCGCAGAGACGACGCCGTCCCCGTTCTTGGAGGCCATCGACCCGACCCTCCTCCAGCGCCTCGCCGTCGAGGCCCCACCCCGGCCTCGGCCCAAACAGCCGACCGGCGACCAGCTCCAGCTGTTGTGAGGCTGGGTCGGCGTGCGCTCCGGGTAGCATCCCGCACATGGACCCTGGGCTGATCCAGCGTTTGCGGGACGTGGCCGCGGACGCGTTCGGGCCTGTTCCGGTGCGTTTTCCTATCTCTTCGGATCTCAGGCCGCTGGGCGCCCGAGGCCGGACAGCGACGTCGATGTGGCGATCCTCGCGGACGACGCCGTCCCTGAGGATGCCTACGACCGTCTGGCGTTGCGCTGCGCCGACGCGCTCACCGTTGCTTCGGGCGTCCCGCGGATCGAGGTGACCGTCCTCAACCGCGCGCCCCTCCGGCTCGTCGGCCGTGTCCTTCGCCAGCGGGTCGTCCTGTTCAGCCGCGACGAGCCAGCGCATGTCGCCTACGAGTCACGGATGGGCCGGATGGCCGACGACGTCGAAGTATGGGCGGCACCGCTCGACCTTGAGCTTCTGGCCGCAATCGCCGAAGGCCGACGCTAGCGTTCGCATGGTCGACCCGCTGCGTGTGCAAACCTCCTGGACCGTCACAATAGCTGGCATGCATCTGGTAAGGCCGTGGGATCGGCCGGTGGGGCGGATGGCGCAGGTACGCCTGCGTCGCCTGGTGCGCTATCGCCAGCGTGGTGAGCCAGCCGGGCGGGACCGCCTGGGGCTCGCCCGGCTCCTCGTCGTGGTGGGCTCGCCCCGACTGAGTCCCCTGCTTCCTTGTGAGCAAACCAGGTTGCCGACCTTCCCAGGGGGGCTCGTACCTACACGCGCTGGGCCACACCAGTGTTTCTGGGGGGCTCGTTGCTCGTCTTCCTCGCTACATCCGGGCCGCCGACGTTGGTCGAGCGTAACCGACGGATGATGCTGGCGCTTGTCCGTCGCAATGTCGAGGACCTGCCCTGGCAGCCGCTTGGCGACCCTGAGCCGATCGCGCTTGGTCTGACGGCTCGCCCTGAGCTGGTCGATGCGCATCGCTTCTGTCTAGAGATCACGGGAACTCTGGTGCCGGGAGATCATGGGGGCAAAACGCCGGCTGAGAAGTCGCACAAGTAGATGACCTGGCAGGCAAATGTCTATACGATCAACTGGCCGTCTAGCGCATATTCGAAGGTCAGTAACTAGCCTTAAGGTTGCTGCTATCCTGTTGCCGACCATATGGATTATCACTAGGGCTGCTTGGCGGGCCTCTGGCCGGCGACTTGATGTTAGCTCTCGGAAGCCAGCGGAGCCGGCGGTTGCAATGTCACGTCCGCATGGCGGTAAGAATAATGAATCAAGGCTAGCCACTAAACTCATTGTCTACATCAGTGTCGTATTGGCACTGTTTGTATTAATTAGTGCATTGCTGTACAGGCTCGTTGAGTTCGTGCAGCGTATTGCTCAGTGGAGGACGTCGGCCTTCATCGGGCTTATGGCGATCACTGCGACTTTGTTTGTGTCAGCAAGTATTTTTATGCTATTTTGGGGCTTGAGGGCATCCAATAGAAAGCCCAGATTGCAATCTTTATCAACCAATTTGGGGGTATCTTTACTTGTCGGGACTCTGGTTTCGTTTATTGTTCTCGGGTTCGATCAGGCTAGGAGTCAGCAGGCGATTGAGGCCAGTGAACAGCAAAGCTTCCAATCCCTGCTTGGCTCCATGAATGACTTCACGGGCGTTGACTTCCGAGGGCGGGACCTGTCATACTTAATACTGCCAAGGCACGTCTTTCGGCAGGCAGACCTTACAACGGTTAACCTAGAGGGGACACAGCTTTACTCTGCGGACTTTCGGGAGGCTAAACTAGAAGGTGCGAAGCTTGTCAAGGCCAATATCGCACAAGCCAACCTTCAAGATGCCAACCTGCGGCTAGCGAACTTGCAGACCGTACAAGCATATAAAGCAAATCTCCAGCATGTCAATGCGGAACAAGCTAACTTTCAGGAAGCCGACCTGTCGCAGGCAGACCTACGTGACGCAGATCTTTGGCAAGCCGACTTACGTGCGGCGAACGTGGGAGGGGCGGCGCTCTCTGGAGCCGATTTTCGGGGTACCAAGCTTGACCGGGTGGTTTTTGAAAGCGCGGATCTGCGAGGAGTGGACTTTTCTCAGGCAGATTTTGGCTCGATAAGCGCACAGGATTCTCAAGAGTTGTACGCGAGGTTTCGTGGAGCGACCATCGACAATACAACTCTGTTCCCAGATGGATTCAGTAAATCGTTGATACCTGACGCGGTAGTCCTGCATTCATCACCGGCGAATTCTGAGCGAGTTCCAAAACTTGGACGTCTTATCCATCGAAGTAGATAGAGTCTGGAGGGAGCTTGGTGCTGATCGCGGCCCACTTGGCTACCCATTGAGGAAGGAGGTTGCTCTACGAGTACCGAATGCGTATCGGGCCATGAGAATCGCTTACTTGCAACATGGTACCATCATGCGGTCCGATGATTTAGAGAATTCGAGCCCCGAGATCCCCAGGAGGCTGGGAGGGGTGGCGGTAAAACCTTACGTACAAGTTGTCTATCAGCAAGACAATTATTTGATTTATAAATTTAGAGGTCTAGGCTCCTACGATTTCTATCAGGTTAATTGGGCGAGAGGCTCTCTCCCTGAAGCGCAGGAAAAATGGGAGCGCCGCAGGGAGGCTGGGAGCTGGGAAGAATTACGACTTGACGATGTTGAGCCGGACACGCTTTATGAATTCAGTGTGCAAGGTTGTAATTATCGGGAAAAAATTCTTCGTATCCAAAGTCTAATCTGGAGAAGGGCAATTTCTCCTTTGCGAAGCTTATTTGGATCTGCCTGCAGTGGACACTCATCGCAAGTGGCCATAAGAACGCATACCCGGCTGCTCGCCGAAGGCCAGCCGTAGCCGTGACCTTGCGGGTGCCCGGTGGGGGCTGGTGACCGCGGCTCAGAGGCGTTCCAGATCAGCGCGGACCACGGAGTGGGCGGCACTGCGGTCGACGCATTCAGTGGTCGTAACTTTCATGGCATCAGGTCCCCCCTGGCTGACGTTCCTTCAGGTCAGCGGCCCGCCGCTGATTACTGGGGTGGCTCCTGCCCAGGCCAAACTGGACCTGTGTCTCATCCGACTTCAGGTCGGCCAAGGCGTCAAGAATGCAACTATTCAGTCCCCCAACGGCGACATTTTCCTACGTCAGGGGCGTGGCCGCGGTCCGAAACGAGACTCAGCCAGCTTTCAGAAAGTCAAAGTGATCTTAGAACGTGTTTGAGTATCGCAGCGATGAGTTGTGCGGAGCGCGGTTTCGGTGGCCTTGTGTGGGGGGACTCCCCCAGCCCCTGGCCGCCGAAACAGCTACAGCTAAACACCACGACGCCTGCGAACACTAGTGTCCAGTCGCTGTAATCGTTTGAATGTCTAGGCCGGGCAGGATGCCAGCGTTATCCCTGGTCAGGGCGTAGTTTTGTGTCGTTTGTACGTTAAAAAGACTTCTGCGACTGAACACTAGGTCGCGCCGCGTCCCGGAAAGAGACTCCAATCTAACGGGGTTCGCGAGCACCGCCCGACGCGGCGCGACCCGTCAAAACCGTTCTCAACACGTACTGAGGGGCCGGATGACG
>JBOGEB010000187.1:0-8135 GCA_050743125.1 Egibacteraceae bacterium | reverse complement strand
CAAAAGGCCAGCTCAGCGGAGGCGGACGGGAATCGAACCCGCCAGACCGGCCGGGCCGGTCTCTACGGTTTTGAAGACCGCGGGGCCCACCAGGAACCCAGACGCCTCCTCATCCAAGGAGCGGGGCGAATCGTAACGGGCGGTCGCGCTTCCTGCGCCACAATCGCCGCCGTACGGGCCGGACCCCGGGTAGCCTTGCGCGTATGGGTTCCCTGGTCCACTGGCTTGGTGAGCGACCGCAGCTACGGCGGCCGCTCTTGTTGACCGCGCTCGAGGGGTTCGTTGACGCGGGCGCCGCTGCGGGGACGGGGGCGGCGTTCTTGCGCCACCGCTGGAAGGCCGACGTCGTCGCGACGTTCGACCGGGACGAGCTGATCGACTTCCGCGCGCGGCGGCCGACGGCAGTCGTCGATGCCGGGACGCTGAGCCGCGTCGAGTGGCCGGAGATCGAGCTGCTCACGGCGACCGTCGATGGCCCGCACGACGCGCTGCTGCTGCTCGGCCCTGAGCCCGACATGCGCTGGGGCGCCTTCTGTGACGCGGTCGTCGAGGTCTGCCGCCAAACCGGCGTCGAGCAGATGATCGGCCTCGGCGCGTATCCGGCCCCCGCGCCGCACACGCGGCCGACCCGGATCCGCCGGGCCTCCAATCTTGTCACCACGGTCGAGGGGCCGCTCGCGGAATTCCCTCCAGTCCCCACCTATACCGGTCCGACCGGGATCGCGAGGATCCTCCAGGCGGTGCTCGCCGAGGCCGGCGTCCCCGCAGTGGGCCTGTTGGCGGAGATCCCGCACTACCTCGCCGGCGCGCCGAACCCCGCTGGGGCGCTCGCGCTCGCCCGTGCCGCCGGCACCCTGTTCGAAATCGAGGTCGACTCCACGGAGCTCGAGGCTGCGGCCAAGCTCCACTGGGAGCAGGTCGAGGGGACGCTCGCTGAGCACGAGGAGGCTGTCGAGATGGTCCGCGCCCTCGAGCAGCACTACGACCTGGGTGAGGGCGAGCTGACCACCGGTGAGGACATCGCCGCCGAGATCGAGCGTTTCCTCAGGTCACAGTCGGACTGAACGCGGGTTCCGCTGGTCATCCTTGGGTGCTACAGCGGTGAGACGTCCTGGGGAGCCTTCGCCGGCGATTCCGCGACACCGCCCTCCAGTGTTCCGACACCTGTTGTCAGGTTCGCCAACCTGACCTTGCCATGGGCGCACAGCCGGCCGTTGCCGTCGGTCACCGCGACCGCCCACAGCTGGAACGTCCGGCCCCGCTGGATCGGCGTCGCCTCTGCTCGCAACTCTCCCGCTCGCGCGGAGCGGAGGAAGTCGGTGTGGTTGCTCACCCCGACCGCGCGAAGGCCGCCGCGGAGCCCGCTGGAGACGCTGAGCCACGCGTTGGCCCCGATGCTCGCGAGCGACTCGACGATCGCCGCGTACACGCCGCCGTGGACGACCCCGAACGGCTGGTGCAGGTCGGAACGCAACTCGGTGAGGGAGACACAGCGGTCGGGGCCGATCTCGACGTTGCGGATCCCGATCAGCTCGTCGAACTCGGAGCGGGGCAGATCCTCAGGTGTCATCCGCGCACCCTAGCAAGGCCGGGTGCAACGCGGGCCGGTACTTACGCGTCAGGATTGACGAAGGGGATCTGCCGCGGTTTGTGGGCCCGGGATTTGTGTGTCGGGGTTTTTGGTCCAAGGGGCGCGAGTCTTCGACGGAGGGCAGGTGCTGCCCGTCGCCGACGTGCTCGTCGAGGGTGAGACGATCGCTGCGGTCGGGGAGCGAATCGACGCGCCGCCGGCCGCGGAGGTCGTGGACGGGCACGGACGGACGCTGCTGCCCGGCCTGATCGACTGCCACACCCACGTGTTCGGCCCCGTGCTAGGGCAGACGTTGGTGTTCGGGGTCACCACCACCCTGGACATGTTCTCGCTCTTCCCAGCCAGGGTGGCCAAGCTCAGGGCGCAGGCCGCCGCCCGGAACGACCTGGCCGATCTTCGTTCTGCCGGAGTGGGCGCCACGGCCCCCGGTGGCCACCCGTCACAGTTTCCCGACATCCCGCCGTTCCCCACGGTCGGCCCAGACACGGACGTCTCCCGTTTTGTGGCCGAACGGGTGGCCGAGGGCTCCGACTACCTGAAGATCTTCATCGAGGACGGCACCGTGTTCGGGACGCCGGTGCCGACTCTCGCGCCACCGGTGATCGTTGCGCTGGTGGAGGCCGCCCACGACCACGGGCTGCTGGCCGTCGCCCACATCAGCGCGCTGGCGAGTGCGTATCAAGCGCTGGACGCGGGCATCGACGGCCTGGTCCACCTCTTCGTCGACCAGCCCGCCGACCCCGGGTTCGCCCGCCGGGTCGCCGAGGCCGGCGTGTTCGTCGTCCCTACGCTCACGGTGGCGGAGGGCGTGACCGGCACCCCGGGCGGCGCTGAGCTGCTCTCCGACCCGCGGCTCGCGCCCTACCTGGAGCCGTCGGCCAGGGCCGACTTGACCCAGGTGTTCCCCCACGATCCTTCCGGCGGGGGGTCCGTCGGGTTCGCGATGGAGACGGTCGCGCAGCTGGGCGCGGCGGGTGTGGCGGTGCTCGCGGGCACCGACGCGCCGAACGCAGGCACCGCGCACGGGGTCAGCATGCACCGGGAGCTGAGCCTGCTCGTCCAGGCCGGGCTGTCGCCCGTCGGCGCGCTCATGGCGGCGACGTCGGCGGCGGCGCACGCCTTCGGCCTGCACGACCGGGGCCAAATCTCACCCGGCCTCCAGGCTGACCTGCTGCTGGTGGACGGCGACCCGACGACCGACATCACCGCGACCCGGGCGATCGTCGCCGTCTGGCGCCGCGGCGTCCGCGCTGAGCGTCAGGCGCAGGCGCTCGGGTCGTAGCGGTAGCCGACGCCGCGGACGGTCTGGATCGTGGCGGCGCCGGGCCCGAGCTTGCGCCGGACGCGGAAGACGAGGTGCTTCACGTGGAGGGGGTCGTCCGGGACTTGACTGCCCCACGTCTCCCGCGCGAGCAGGTCCATCCGGCAGACGACGTGGGGCCGGCGGACAAGCGCGGCGAGCAGCGCGAACTCCCGCTCGCCCAGGGTTGCCGTATGGTCGCCGACGCGAGCGACCCGCTGGTCCGGCACCAGCGCGATCGGGCCGGTGAGGCGGCGTCCGTCGCCGTTGGCCCATGACCGGCGCCGGTCCCAGCTGTCCAGCGCGCGGATGAGGTCGCCGGTGCGGAACCGCTGCGGCATGATCGACACGCCGATGCCGTCGCGCTCGAACGCGGTCGCGGTGACCGGTCCGACAGCGGCGACCGCGACCCGCTCGCGCAGCGCGGACTCGAGGGGCGCGCGCCGGCCCATCTCGGCGGCGATCCTGACGAGGTTGCTCGCGGCCGGCGCGCTCGTGCTCACGACGACGTCGACCTCCCCGCTCACGATGAGGTCGACGAGCTGGCGCGCGGGTGTTCGGTCCTCGGGCAGCACACAGCGGTACGGGGCGGCACGCAGCACAGTGACTTTGCGGCGCTCGAGCTCTTGGTAAGCCTGGCCCACGTCGGCGCCGTGCACCTGCACCGCGACCACCTCGCCCGCGCGTACGTGGTGGCCCAGCCAGGCCGCGAGGTCGGCGTCGGTCTCCTGAGGCGAGACGAACTCCGGGCGCACCCCCAGCGCCCGGAACGCGCCCACCGCCTTCGGGCCGCGGGCCACGGTGCGAGCCTTCTCGAGCAGCGCGCGCAGGGCACCACCCCGCCCGTGCGTGTCGGCGGCCTCGACCCAGGCGCGGAGCCCGACACCAGTCGACCCCGCGATCCAGTCCGGGTTCGCGGCCAGGATCGCGTCGGTTTCGTCCAGTAGCTGTGCGTCGGATTCCGGTGGGACGGTCTCCACCGTGGGACCCCAGGTCACGATGGCTCCCCGCCGCTCGAGCGCTTCTGTGAGCTCTGCACCTTTTCGGGCGCTCGTCACCCCGACGCGTAACCCGTCCATCTTCGCAGCATCAGCTCCACCTGTTCGAAGGGCGCTACGGCCATGTTTCGACGAAGTGAACGCTTCGTCGTATGACCCAACGTTGCCAGAGTCGTAACAGATGGACGCGCGGCCAGAAACCGGCGGCGGCTGTGCTCGGAGGCGTGACTGCGCTCATTGAGCTGACCCCACTCGACCGTTATCTCGCCGATCAGCAGAGTTTGACCGCCGTG
This sequence comes from Egibacteraceae bacterium, assembly GCA_050743125.1. Taxonomy (GTDB): domain Bacteria; phylum Actinomycetota; class Nitriliruptoria; order Euzebyales; family Egibacteraceae; genus JBOGEB01. Next base: position 3,953 of record JBOGEB010000187.1, on the reverse strand, counting down.
GAGCAGTTCGCGCAGTGTTGTGACGCACAGCTGCTCGACAGCCGTGCGCGCTCCTACCGCGACCTTATCCCGTTGGAGCGGCCGAAGCCCGGGCAGCAGTACGCCTTCGAGGTCGACCTCGACGCCTGCACCGGGTGCAAGTCCTGCGTCAGCGCCTGCCACAGCCTCAACGGGCTGGACGAGGGCGAGTCGTGGCGCTCGGTCGGCCTGCTCTACGGCGGCACGACCGACCTGCCGGTCCTGCAGAGCGTGACGATGGCCTGCCACCATTGCGTCGAGCCAGCCTGCATGCACGGGTGCCCGGTCAACGCCTACGAGAAGGATCCGGTCACCGGCATCGTCAAGCATCTCGACGATCAGTGCATCGGCTGTGGGTACTGCGTCCTGACCTGCCCCTACGAGGTGCCGCTGTTCAACGAGCGGCGCGGCATCGTCCGCAAGTGCGACCTGTGCAGCGACCGGTTAGAGGCGGGTGAGGCCCCGGCTTGCGTGCAGGCGTGCCCTACCGACGCAATCCGTGTCACCGTCGTCGACACGACGGTGATGGTCGAGGCCGCCAAGCAGGGTGAGTTCCTGGTCGCTCGGGGCGTGGACGCACCCCTGCCGGGCGCGCCACTGCCGCACTTCACGGTCCCGACCACGCGCTACGTGACCGAGCGAGCGCTGGCGCAGGACGTGCTCCCCGGCGACCACTTCGACGTGCGGCCCGGCAAGTCGCACACGCCGCTCGCGGTGATGCTCGTGCTCACCCAGCTGTCGGTGGGCGCGTTCGTCGCCGACCTCGGGCTGAGGGCGGCAGGTGGGCATGTGGCCACTCCCCGCCCCGTCAACGCGCTGGCGGCCCTGGCGCTCGGCCTGCTCGCTCTGGGGGCGAGCGTGGCGCATTTGGGCCGTCCGTTCTATGCGTTCCGGGCGGTGATCGGGATCAGGCGCTCGTGGCTGTCCCGGGAGATCGTGGCGTTCACGGCGTTCGCTGCGCTCGCTGCGGTGTACGCGGGCGCGCTGCTCGTCCGCCCGGGCGGGTCGCAGGCCGGGCTGCTGCTGCTCGGCGCGCTGGTCGGGCTGGCCGGGATCGGCGGTGTGGCCTGCTCGGCCATGATCTACGCTGTCACCTCCCGGGTGTGGTGGCGGGCTCGCGTGACCGGGGTGAAGTTCGCGCTGACCTGCGCCGTCTGCGGGTTGGCCGCGGTCCTGGCGACCGCGCCCGGCCGGCCGCTCGCCGGGCTGCTCGCCGCCGTCTGCGGCGCGAAGCTCGTGTGGGAGGCGACGATCTTCCGGCACCTGGGGGAGGGCGGGAGCGTTGACCTGGGGCGCACCGCCCGGCTGCTGTCGCGGGAGCTGCGGACGGTCACGCTGTGGCGGTTCGGCGTGGGGGCGGTCGGGGGCGTGCTGCTGCCGCTGCTTATGGTGACGGCGGGCCTGCCGCCGGTGCTGCTCGTCGCGGCGGCGGGCTTGAGCTTCGTCGGGGTTGTGGCCGGCGAGCTGCTCGAGCGCTGGCAGTTCTTCACGGCCTGCGCCGGCCCGCGCATGCCGGGCGGTCTGCGCTGAGCCCCGGGCGGGGACGGTGGCTGGCATGAGCCTGCTGCACCAGCGTGACGGGCCGTTCACCCGGGAGCTGGCTCGGCGCCGCGGCGGGTTCGGGTTGGGGCAGGTGCCGGCGCGGCTCGCGCCGGACGCCACGACCGCGATGGTCTGCGGCTACTGCTCGATCGGCTGCTCGTTGGACGTGCACCTGCGGGACGGACAGGCCGTGAACCTGTCGCCGACCGCCGGTTATCCGGTCAACCGGGGGGCTGCCTGCCCGAAGGGCTGGGAGGCGTTGGCTCCCCTGCGCGCCCCTGACCGGGCCACGACCCCGTTGCTGCGCAACCGCCGCGGCCACCTCGAGCCGGTGGGCTGGCAGCGCGCGGTCGCGGTGTTCGTCGAGCGGCTCAAGGCGGTCCAGGCCCGTCACGGGAAGGCGTCCGTGGCGTTCCTGTCGACCGGGCAGATCCCGACCGAGGAGATGGCGCTGCTCGGCGCGTTGGCGAAGTTCGGGATGGGCGTCGTGCACGGGGACGGCAACACCCGCCAGTGCATGGCGACCTCGGTCGTGGCGTACAAGCAGGCGTTCGGGTTCGACGCCCCCCCGTACACCTACGCCGACCTGGAACAGTCCGACGTCGTCGTGCTGTGGGGGTCGAACCTGTGCGTCGCCCATCCGATCCTGTGGGGCCGGCTGGCCCGCAACCGGCACGCCCCCGAGATCGTCGTCGTGGACCCGCGGCGGACCGAGACCGCGGTCTGCGCGACCCAGCATTATCCGCTGGCGCCGAAGTCCGACCTGGCGCTGTGCTACGGGCTGGCCCGGCTGTTGATCGAGCGCGGCTGGGTCGACCGGGCGTACGTGCAGGCGCACACGGCCGGGTTCGACGCGTTCGCCGCGCACGTCGAGGCGTTCACGCTCGAGCGGGTGAGCGCCGCCACCGGGCTGCCGGCGGCCGCGGTCGAGCGGTTCGCGGAGACGGTCGGTCAGGGCCGGGCGGTGTCGCTGTGGTGGACGATGGGCGTCAACCAGAGCCACGAGGGCGTGCGGCTGGCTCAGGCGATCATCAACCTCGCGTTGATGACCGGCAACATGGGCCGTCCGGGCACCGGCGCGAACTCGATCACCGGCCAGTGCAACGCGATGGGCTCGCGGCTGTTCTCCAACACCACCAACCTGCTCGGCGGCCGTGATTTCACCAGCCCGGCGGACCGGGCGGAGGTCGCCGCGCTGCTCGGCCTGGACGCCGGCCTGGTCCCGGACCGCGACAGCTGGGCGTACGACCAGATCGTGGAGGGGATCCACCGGGGCGCGGTCAAAGGGCTGTGGGTCATCGCGACGAACTCGGCGCACTCGTGGATCAACTCCTCCGAGCTCCACGACCTGCTCGGCCAACTCGAGTTCCTCGTCGTGCAGGACCTGTACCCCACGACCGAGACCGCCCGCCGCGCCGACCTGGTGCTGCCGGCGGCCGGCTGGGGCGAGAAAGAAGGCACGTTCATCAACTCCGAGCGGCGGTTCGGGGTGGTCAAGCGGGTCGCCCGCGCGCCCGGGCAGGCGCTGGCCGACTTCTTCATCTTCAAGCTCATCGCCGAGGCGTGGGGCGTGGGACGGCTGTTCGACGAGTGGTCCTGCCCCGAGGCGGTGTTCGGGATCCTGCGGCGGCTGTCCGCCGGGCAGCCGTGCGACTTCACCGGCGTGACCGGGTACGGGATGCTCGACGCGCTCGGCGGGGTGCAGTGGCCGTTCCCCCAGGGCGCCGCGGCCGGGGACGTCGAGCGCCGGCTGTTCGCCGACGGCCGCTACTGCCATCCCGACGGGCGGGCGCGGTTCCTGTTCTCCGACCCCCGGCCGCCCGCCGAGGCCACGAGCCGGCGTTACCCGCTGGTCCTCCTCACCGGACGCGGCACCACCAGCCAATGGCACACCCAGACCCGCACGTCCAAATCGCCGGTGCTGCGGGCGCTGTCCGCCGAGCAGCCGTACGTGGAGATCGCCCCCGCCGACGCCACCGCGCGCGGCATCTCAGGCGACGAATGGGTGAAGATCACGTCGGCGCGCGGGACGATGCTCGCGCGCGCGTTCGTCACCCCCACGATCCGCCCAGGCCAGGTGTTCGTCCCCATGCACTACCCCGACACCAACCGGCTGACCGACCCCAGCTTCGACCCCTACTCCCGCCAACCCTCCTACAAACACTGCGCCGTCAACATCCACCCCCTCGAACACTGGGAACGCGCCAACCTCGACAGCTGAAGGTCAGCCTGGGGTCAGACGCCGGACCGCAGCGCTCAACCGGACAGCAGCGTGCTCGACATCGTCGAGAGTCGCGAAACGGCCCAGGCTGAGTACCCCGTGTCGTAAATACGGTTACGCACCTGCCGGACGTCCGTGTGGCCAGGATTCGTCACGCATGCGTGACGAATCA
>JBOGEB010000186.1:0-8209 GCA_050743125.1 Egibacteraceae bacterium | reverse complement strand
CCCCTCCAACCCGACCGCCGTCTCCGCCTGCGCCCGCGCCTCCCCCCGCGTCAACCGCAGCCGCCGCGCCAACAGGTCCGCCGTCGACCGCGCCCCCTCGGCCCGCCACACCCCGCGCGCGTCGACCGCGGCGACGCAGCGCAGCTTCTCAGCCACCACGACCGTCTCCAGCCGGTGCAGCCGCTCGACGCGCTCGGCGAGGTCGGTGTCTTCCACCGCGGCGTCCAACGGCCGCCCAGCCAGCGCGGCCAGTCCCTGTTCGATCAGGTCGAGGAGGGCGTGGTCGTCGAGCGTCTCGACCTCTGCACCCTGGACTTGTTTCGTACGCATGTTCGTATTATGCCATATAGCGGTACTATTCGCAAGGGTTTGTGGAGAGATTGTGGGTGTGCGTGTGGGCGGTGAGCGGAGTGGCTGCCTGGGCGGGCTGGTGTCAGCGCGGTTCCGCGCGCCGCGCGCCGGCGTCTCTGCCGGCGCCAAACATCGTGGAGCGTCCGGAGCCTGGGGGCAGCAGACACGACGACCGCGCAACCCACCCACAGGTCCATGCCAAGAGCCGTATTTCTGCCGTGGAGTACTAACTTGAGTTTCGCAGTTTTGGGGTGCGTGGGGGTGGGCAGCGCGGCGGCAGGCGCGATACGCACGAGATGCGTGACTTGAGGGGATAAGCGAGGAAGCATCAGCGGTTAACAACAGCCGACTCCCGAAGAGCGACGGTGCCGCTGATGCTTCCGCGTTTGAGTCCACCCGCCTGTCTGACCGGCCTGCTGACCCGTTCCGGGGGTGCTTCACCGCTCCTACCTTCGCCACCTTTGCCGCGCTGGTCACCGGCTTCGTCCGCCAGACCGCAGCGCACACCGTGTGCGGCATGTTGGTGGGTGCCGGGGTGGAGCAGTGCTGGCACCACAGCCGCGCGCACCGGTTCTTCCCGCAGGCGAGATGGTCCGCCGACGCCCTCGGCTGGCGCTGGCCGACGTGATCGTCGCCCACCTCGTCCCCACCGGCGCGGCGTTGACCGTCGCGGTCGACGACACCCTGCTCCGCCGGGCGGGCCGCAAGGTCCACGCTGCCTCTTGGTGCCACGACGGCTCCGCCAAAGGCCCGCGCAAGATCGCCTGGGGCAACAACTGGGTGACCGCCAGGCTGATCGTCACCCTGCCGTGTATGGCCCGCCCGGTGTGCCTGCCCGTGCTGCTCCGCCTGTGGAAACCCAAGGACACCACCAAGCCGGTCTTGGCCCGCCAGCCCGTCGACACGCTCGCCCACCGCTGCCCCGACCGGCGGATCCACGTCGTGGCCGACGCCGCCTGGGCCACCGGTGAGCTGCGCCACCTGCCCGCCCGCGTCACGGTGACCTGCAGGCTGCGCCGCAACGCGGCGCTGTGCGACCTGGCCCCACCGCCCACGGGCAAGCGGGGACGGCCACGGCTCAAGGGCAAACGGCTGGGCGCCCCCGCCGACCTGGCCGCCAACGCGGACTGGGACAAGGTCACCGTCTGCGGTGCGGCCGTGACGAAACAGGTGTGGGCCGCCGAGCGTCGCTGCCTGTGGTACGGCGCCTTCGGCTGCCAACCGGTCCGGGTCGTGCTGGTCGGTGAGGCCGGACACGACCACGGGTACGACTTGGCGTTGGCCACCACCGACCCCGACAGCTCCGCCGCTGACATCGTCGCCCGGTACGCGGCGCGGTGGTCGATCGAGGTCGCGGTCTTCGACGGCAAGCAGACCGCCGGGGCCGGCCAGGCCCGCAACCGCGCCCCCGAAGCGGTCGAGCGGACCGTGCCGTTCGGGTTCTGCTGCCTCACCTTGGTGATCCTGTGGTACGCCATCGCCGGGCATGCCCCCGAGGTGGTCGCCGAGCGCCGCCGGCGCGCGCCCTGGTACGCGTCGAAGACCAACCCGTCGGTCGCGGACATGCTCGCTGCTTTGCGGCGGGTGCTGATCGCCGCCGAATTTCTGCCACAACACCCTGATCAGCCCACATACGAAGAAATCGCCGCAGTGCGCCTGGCCTGGGCGCAAGCAGCCGCATAACCGCGAAACTCAAGGTACTAAGCACGTGTGTGCAAACATGGGCCAGATGTGGGTGCCCTGGGCGGGTTTCGCTGGCATCCTTGGGTTTGGGACGGTGAACGCCCTGGTGAGCCTGCGTCGGTGACTTCACTGCACAGCCCTCCGGACGAAGGAGCGCGCCATGATCTCCAGCCCGCAGCAGCCAGACCGCAACCTCGCCCTGGAGCTGATGCGGGCCACGGAGGCCGCGGCGCTCGCGGCGGGCCGGTGGATGGGGCGGAACCAGAAGAACGCCGGCGACCAGGCCGCGGTCGACGCGATGCGTCTGGTGCTCTCGACCGTCGAGATGGACGGGATCGTCGTGATCGGCGAGGGCGAGAAGGACGCGGCCCCGATGCTGTTCAACGGCGAGCGCGTCGGGACTGGGCGCCCACCCAAGGTCGACATCGCGGTCGACCCGATCGACGGGACCAGGCTGCTCGCGCAGGGCCAGCCGGGCGCGTTGTCGGTCATCGCGATGGCCCCGCAGGGGACGATGTTCGACCCCGGTCCGATCATGTACATGCTCAAGTGGGTGGTCGGACCGGACGCGGTCGGCGTGGTCGACATCGACGCGCCGGTCGGAGAGAACCTCGAGCGAATCGCGCGCGCGAAGGACAAGCACGTCAACGACCTGCTCGTCATCATGCTCGACCGTCCCCGGCACGACCAGATGGCCGAGGAGGTACGCCAGGCCGGTGCCCGCCTCCGGCTGATCATGGACGGCGACGTGGCCGCGGGTGTGCTCGCCGCGATGCCGGACAAGCCCGTCGTCGATGCCCTGCTCGGCATCGGTGGCACGCCCGAAGGCGTCACGACGGCCTGCGCGGTCCACGCGCTGGGCGGGGAGATGTTCGGCCGCCTGTGGCCGCGCAACGACGACGAGGTCCAGGGAGCGAAGGACCTCGGCCACGACGTCGACGAGGTGCTCACTACCCACCGCCTCGTCTCGAGCACGGACACGTTCTTCGTCTGCACCGGCGTCACCGAAGGCGACCTTGTCGAGGGCGTCACCTACACGGGCCACGGCGCGACCACCGAGTCGCTCTGCATGCGCGGCAAGAGCGGGACCGTTCGGTATGTGAGGGCGCGTCACACCTTCGACAAGCTGATGGAGTTCAGCGCTATCGACTTCGGCTGACCAGCGCAGTGCGCAGGCGGGACCGGGATGGGGGCGGGCAGCATTCATCTGGATGTCAACCCGTCGCCGTCTATGTGGCGCTGGTTCGTGGCGTGGCGGGCGTAGTGTTCTTTGACCACGGCACCCCGGGGAGGCCGCGAACCCACGTCGGTCACACCTGCGCCGGTGTTGGGCGGGGAGGTCGAGCGCCTGATTAACGTTCGGTCTCCTCGCCCTTATCGTTCCCTCTCGTGACCGGCTCGGTGGTTCGTGTCTCCTACCCCTGATTGGGGGAAAGAGCGCTCGCATGTTCATCAGTCGTTCACTGTGCCGACCGTGGGCTGTCAATCACAATCTCTACCGTTGCCACGGTCGTGCCCACGAACACCGTCAGGAGGCTTGTCCATGGCCAGCGACGCCTTGATGGGGTCACAGACCGTCCCCACAGCGGCCGTCGATGACGAGGTCCGCGCGCTGGCGACCGCCGACGCCGACGTCGTGTTCAGCGTGCGCGGCCTCACGGTCCGTTACGGCCAGCGGCCAGCGATCCGCGACGTGAGCTTGGACGTCTACGCGAACCGGATCACCGCGCTGATCGGTCCCTCCGGGTGCGGCAAGTCCACGTTCCTGCGGTGCTTCAACCGCATGAACGACCTCGTCGCGGGGGCGCAGGTCGAGGGGACGATCACCTACCACGGCGAGGACCTCTACGCGAAGGACATCGACCCCGTCGAGGTCCGGCGGCGGATCGGCATGGTGTTCCAGCGGCCGAACCCCTTTCCCAAGTCGATCTACGACAACATCGCGTTCGGGCCGAGGATCAACCGGATGAAGGTCGACCTCGACGAGATCGTCGAGACCAGCCTGCGCCGGGCTGCGCTGTGGGACGAGGTCAAGGACAAGCTGCGCGACAGCGCCTACAGCCTTTCCGGTGGCCAGCAGCAGCGGCTGTGCATCGCCCGGGCGCTCGCCGTCGACCCCGACGTCATCCTCATGGACGAGCCGTGCTCGGCGCTCGACCCGATCGCGACGGCCCGCATCGAGGACCTCATGCGGGAGCTCGAGAAGCGCTACACGATCCTCATCGTCACCCACAACATGCAGCAGGCTGCGCGGGTGAGCGATCGGACCGCCTTCATGACCGTGGAGACCGAGTCGGAGGACGGCGACGATTACCGCACCGGTCGTCTGGTCGAGTACGACTTGACCGAGACCGTCTTCCGCGCGCCTGGGGACCCACGCACCGAGGATTACGTGACCGGACGGTTCGGGTAGCCCGTCGTGCGGGGGACCTCGGATGCTCGGCCCGCATGACTGGCTCGAGCCGGACGTGCGGCGTCAGCTCGAGACCGTCACCGCCGCCCTGGCCAGTGACTTCGCCGGGACGTTCTCACCGCAGACCGTGGCCCGCTACGTCGATGACACCCTTGCGCGCTGGGCCGACGCGAGCATCCAGTCCTACCTGCCGGTGCTCGTACGGCGGTTCGTCGCGGATCGGCTTCGCGCGCTCGCTCAGGTGAAGGGAAGAGTCGGGAAAGACGTGCCCGAGGTGCTCTTCGTCTGTGTGCGCAACGCCGGGCGGAGCCAGATGGCCGCCGCGCTGCTCGCCCGCGCCGCCGACGGCGCGGTCGGGGCGCGGTCAGCCGGCAGCCGACCCGCCGACGAGATTCACCCGGTCGTGCGGGAGGTGCTCGCTGAGATCGGCGTCTACCTGCGCGGCGCGTTCCCCAAGCCGCTCACCGACGAGGTCGTCTTAGACGCCGACGTCGTCGTGTCGATGGGGTGCGGCGACGCCTGCCCGGTGCTGCCCGGCAAGCGCTATCTCCACTGGGACCTCCCCGACCCGGCTGGGCGGCCGCTGGATGAGGTCCGGTCGATCAGGGACGACATCGACCACCGCGTCCGCGCGCTCCTCGCCGAACTGACCCCCTGGTCAGGGGTATAAAGTACCCCCCGATGAATTCACTCCGTGTTCATCGTCTGTACGGTGATCGGCCAACTGTGCTGCGTACCGTCGAGCGCAGTCAACGACCTTGATAGGAGAGGGCATCTTCATGCGTCGATCGTCATCAATGCTCGCAGGGCTCGCTGCGCTGGCGCTCCTTGCGGTCGCCTGTGGGGGCGGGAACGCGGGGAACCCACAAGCCGTGCAGACACCGCCCGAGTCACCAGCGCCGGGCACAGGCACCGCGACTGGTGGTGGCCTGTCTGCATCCCTGGTCGGGGCCGGGGCGACGTTCCCGGAGCCGCTGTACCAGAAATGGATCCAGGACTTCGGCAAGACCCAGCCTGGGGTGACCATCAACTACCAGGGCGTCGGCTCGGGCGCGGGCGTGACACAGTTCACCGCTAAGTCAACGGACTTCGGCGCGTCTGACGCGTTCATGAAGGACGAGGAGATCGCGGCGGCCGAGCAGGGCTGCGGGTGCAAGGTCCTGCACATCCCGACGGTGTTCGGGGCCGTCGTCGTGCCCTACAACCTTCCCGCCGTCCAAAGCCTGACACTCGACGGGCCGACGCTCGCGAGCATCTTCCTCGGCAAGGTCAAGAAGTACAACGACCCGGCGGTCGCCGCGCTCAACCCCGGCGTCCAGCTGCCCGACCGCGACATCCTCGTCGCGCACCGCTCGGACGGCTCGGGGACCACGAGCATCTTCACGACCTACCTGGCCAGCGTGTCGCCGGAATGGAAGAGCGGCCCCGGCGCGGGCAAGGAGATCCAGTGGCCTGCCGGTCAGGGGGGCCAGGGCAACGACGGCGTGGCCGCGCTCGTCAAGCAGAACGAGGGCGCGATGGGCTATGTCGAGCTGTCGTACGCCCTGTCGAACGAGCTGCCGGTCGCGACGATGCGCAACAAGGACGGCAACGCCGTGAAGCCCACGCTGGAGTCCACCGCCGCGGCTGCCCAGAGCCTCCAGATCCCCGACGACCTGCGCTTCAACGTCGGCGGCGTCGGCGGCCAGGGCTACCCGATCGTGGGCGCGACCTGGATCCTCGCCCGAACTGCCGGCTACGACCAGGCCAAGGCCGATGCGCTCAAGGGCTTCCTGACGTGGGCGCTCCGCAACGGTGACGCCGACGCGAGCCAGCTGTTCTACGCAACGCTCCCGGACGCGCTGGAGCAGAAGGCCATGGCCAAAGTCGGGATGATCAACGGCGGCTAGCCAGTGACAAGCTTGCAGTCGAAGGGGCGCGGACGCCGGGGTGACCCGGCGTTCCGCGCGCTCGTGACCGCCGCCGGCTGCACCGTCCTGCTCGTGCTCGGACTGATGATCGTGTCCACCACCGCGGACTCCTGGCCGGTGTTCGCGAAGGAGGGGCTGCGGTTCTTCACGAGCACCACCTGGGACCCGGGGACCTCCCAGACGGCGATCACCGGCGAGTACGGGGCGCTCGCGTTCATCTGGGGCACGCTGTACTCCTCGCTGATCGCGATCGTCATCGCGGTGCCGCTGTCCGTCGGGATCTCCCTGTACCTCACCGAGGTCGCGCCGAAAGCCGTCCGCCGCCCGCTGACCTACACCGTGGAGCTGCTCGCGGCCGTGCCGAGCATCGTCTACGCGCTGTGGGGGCTGCTGTTCTTCGTCCCCGTGGTCCTCCGGCCGGTCACGTCGTTCCTGGAGGGGCGTCTCGGTTTCATCCCGATCTTCCGCGGCTCGGGGTTCGGCGGCTCGTTCTTCTACGCCGGCGTCGTGCTCGCGATCATGATCCTGCCGATCATCACCGCGATCGTCCGTGAGGTGTTCACCGCCGTGCCGGACGACGAGCGCAACGCCGCCCTCGCGCTCGGTGCGACCCGCTGGGAGATGATGCGCGGCGTCGTCATCCCCCGGTCCAGGCCGGGGATCGTCGGCGGCACGATGCTCGGTCTGGGCCGCGCGCTTGGGGAGACGATCGCGGCGGCGTTGTTGATCGGGTCGGCGGTCCGCGTCAACGTCGGGCTGTTCGAGGGCGGCTACTCGATGGCTGCGGTGATCGCGAACACGTTCGCCGAGTCGACTCCGGAGGGGGTCAAGGCGCTGATCGCGCTGGGGGTCGCGCTGTTCGTGATCACGATCGTCGTGAACGTGCTCGCCCGGCTGGTCGTTCGGCGGATGGGCGACGTGACTGGGGAGGCCGCGGTGTGACCGCCGTTGTGGAGCAGGGGGGCGTCCGTAGCCTGCGTGAGCGGTCGCCGAGCGCTCGGGCGCGGGCGCGCAAGGACCGGCTCATGCGCGGTGTGCTGCTGGCGGCGCTCGCGGCGGCGCTGCTGCCGTTGGCGCTGATCCTGCTCGTGACGCTGCGCAAGGGTCTGCCGGCGCTGTCGCTGCGGTTCTTGGTGTCCACCGCGGTCCCGCCGTCGGTGGAGGGCGGCGGGTATCTCAACGGCCTGGTCGGCACCGCGTACATGGTGGGGATCGCCACCCTGGCGAGCGTCCCGCTCGGCGTCCTCGCGGCCGTCTACCTGGTCGAGTACGGCAGGGGGCGTCTCGCTGCGGCGGTGCGGTTCTTCACTGATGTGATGACTGGTGTGCCGAGTGTGTTCGTCGGCCTGTTCGTCTATTCGCTGCTGGTGCAGCAGGTCGGCTTCGGCACGCTTGTCGGCGGGCTCGCGCTCGCGATCCTGATGCTGCCGATCGTGGTGCGCTCCTCGGAGGAGATCCTCAAGCTCGTGCCGGGCGAGCTGCGGCGGGCGAGCTGCGGGCTGGGCGCCCGCCGCTGGCAGACCGTCGTCCACGTGGTCCTGCCGGCTGCTGGGCCGGGGCTGGTGACCGGCTCGATGCTCGCGGTGGCCAGGGCTGCTGGTGAGACCGCGCCGCTGCTGCTGACCGCGTTCGGCGCGTTCCAGGTCGTGACGCGGCTTCAGGGGGGGCCGCAGAGCGCGCTGCCGCTGCTGATCTTCCGTGAGGCCCGCAGCGCTTTTCCTGCCGCGCAGGCGCGCGCTTGGGCGGGCGCGTTGGAGCTGATGGCGCTCGTGCTGGTCCTCACGATCGCCGCGCGGGTGATCTCGTCGCGCGCCGCGGACCGGGGGTCTTAGAACCTGCGTCTATGCGCTGG